>NZ_JBHVWN010000058.1:0-46967 GCF_042882275.1 Streptomyces sp. NPDC058231
TCGCGGCCAACGACGCCACAGCCCCCTCCACAACTCCCATAGCACGATGATGACGGATCATCACGGAACAGACGGGTTGTTTCTCTGCAAGCCCTTAGGCGAGGAGGCTTTCGTCGATGTCTTTGGAAGTCAGCCGCCTGCGCGTGTGAGCGGCGGCCTGCGGAGTGACGCTGCAGAGGACCGTAGGATGCGTGTATGGCTCGATTCGACGAGGTCAAGGCGACGTTCTGGGGCAAGGGTTTCTACGGGGTTCAGCCACCGTTGACCGACGCGGCCGTCGAAGAGGCCGAGGTTCAACTCGGCGTCCGTTTGCCGTCCTCATTGCTGGAGATCTTGCGCTTCCAGAACGGTGGCCAGGTGGCGGCTCAATGGAACGCGGTTCCGACCAAGGTGCCGACGTCATGGAGCAAGGACCACGTTCCGCTCGAAGAGATGATGGGCATCGGCCAGCGCGAGAATCAGTCGTCGCTGCTGGACACGCCCTACTTGATGGAGGAGTGGGAACTCCCGTCCCCTCTCGTTCTGCTCTCGGGCGATGGACATTGCTGGATCGCACTCGACTACCGGGGCTGCGGCCGACGGGGTGAGCCGTCGGTGACGTGGTTCGACACGGACGAGAACACAGAACTCCCCCTGGCTGCGGACTTCAAAGAGTTCGTGGAGCGGCTCACCTGTGCCGAGAATCTCGGTGCCGACGGCCCGAACGAGTCTTCGGCCACGCGCTGAGCTGGGCGCCTGCCCCTGCTGCCGGGGCTGACCGGTAAGTCTCGCGTCCCGAGAGGGCCGCTGAGCTTGATCGTCATGCGCCGACCACACCGGACTGGGGCGGTTGGGGAGTCCAGCAGGGCGTTGATCCCGAATGAGAGCCCAAAGGACATCGAGGCGACGGGCGAGCGAGGGCGAGGACTGCCTGCTTGTGGCTCTTGCCCTCGGCTCGCTTGCGGTCGTAGAAGGCCTTGGACGTGGGACAGAAGCGGGCGGCGATCTGGGCGGAGAGGTAGAAGACGCGCAGGAGTCGTCGGTGGTAGCGGTGTGGTCGGCGCATGTTGCCACTGATACGTCCTGAGTCCCGTGGGACCGGTGCGAGTCCAGCGACGCCGGCAAGTCGGCCGGAGCTGCCGAATGCGTCCATGTCACCGCCGGTGCAGGCGATGAACTCCGCCCCCAGCAACGGGCCCATGCCGGGCATGCTAAGGACCACTTCCGCATCGCGGTGTTCGTGGAATCGGGCCGCGATCTGTGCGTCGATGCCAGCGAACTCTTCGTCCAGAGCCAGCACCGCCCTGGCCAGGGCGCTGACCACTGCCGCGGCAGTCTTCTCTCCGGCCACGGCGGTGTGCTGAGCCTGCGCCGCAGTGACTGCTGCCTCGGCCATCGCCTGGGCGCCACGAACCTTGCGGTTCTTCAACCAAGTCGTAAGCCGGCTCGCGCCGATCCGGCGCAGGCCGGCTGGCGTCTGGTAGCCGGTCAACAGAACGAGCGCCGCCTTGGAGGTTGCGTAGTCGAAGGCCCGTTCCAGAGCTGGGAAATACTCCAGCAGCTGGGCTCGCATCCGGTTGATGACCCGGGTCCGGTCGGCAGCGAGGTCGTAGCGGCGGGCGGTGAGGATCTTCAAGTCCACCGCGATCTCGTCCCACTCCTGCAAAGGCTGCAGATCCCGGCGCATCCGTGCCTGATCGGCGATGACGTAGGCATCCCTCGCATCGGTCTTGCCGTCCCCTCGATATCCGCGGGACGCGTGATGAACGGTGCGGCCGGGGATATAGAGCAGGCGCTGGCCATGGCTGACGAGCCGAGCGATCAGCAGAGCGCCCCCGCCGGCGTTCAGGTCGACTGCCCAGGTCACCGGGTCCTCCCCGGCCAGCGCGAGGACATCGCCTATCAGTTCCAGCAGTTCGGGCTCGTTGTTGGGCACCCGGCGCGAGAGCACCTTCGTCCCGTCCGTGTCGATCACCGTGCAGTGGTGCGCGGTCTTGCCGGCATCCGTACCCGCCCAGAGCTCGGGCACCCGAGCCTCCCTCGTCGATCGGTTGACTGGTTCCCTGCAGACGACCACGCCGACATGTCCTTACGAAGCGATCTCTGTTCGCTGATCCCAATGAGTGGCCGTGTCGTCGCGGGGCACTGGGCGGCCAATCAGTCAAAGCCACAACCACGGCATGAGCGCTTTCAGCCACACCCAGACCTCTGGGTCTGCCGATCGTACGAAGGACCGGAATCAACCCGCTAACAAGGTAAGGAGCGTTCCAGTTGGTCTGTCCGGCCAGGTGCGCGCTCAGGCTGCCATCGTCCTGATCAGGTCGTTCGTCCGCTGGTGATCAGGTGCGGCCGAGCCGGACTCGCGCCGGCTTCCACGTGGAGGGGGCCGAGCCCCGGCAGCCGAGAACACGATCGCGTGCTCACCGCCCATCCCGCCATGTCCACGGGGAGATGCCCACGGCCGCGATGGCGGCGCAGTCGCGCATCATCGCCATGGAGCCGAACCGTGCGGAGAGGCGGTCGGCGAGCAGACGGCCGATGGTCATCGTCGCGGCGAAGGTGCCGTAGGCGAAGGCATCGGTGCTGGCGGATGCGCCAAGGACGGCGGATCACGTCGACCGGTAGCGCGCTGAGGCAGCTTATGCGCGGCCTTCTGATCACTGCCGCTGCGATGATGGGGGTATGTCTGATGCGGAAGTCAAGGTGCCTGCGTCTTCGCGTGGGTATGCGAAAGGGCGGGCGCGCCGTGAGCAGATCGTGACGACGGCTGCTGAGGTGTACGCGGACGTGGGCTATCACGGCGCCTCGCTGCGGGAGATCGCCAAGCGTGCCGGCATCAGCCACGTGGGCCTCCACTACTACTTCCCCAGCCGTGAAGCGCTGTTGGCGGCGGTGCTGGAGCGCCGCGACGAGGAGGACACCGCACGGCTCGGACCGAAGGAGTACTCCCCCACGGCGGCGGTGCAGCATCTGGTCGACCTGGCCGATCACAATGCCCGGCATCCGGGGATAGTGGAGTTGTACGTGCGTCTCGCGGCGGAGGCGTTCTCTGAGGATCATCCCGCGCATCAGTACTTCACGGATCACTACAGGACCACGCGGGAGTATGTGCACCGTGCATTGCGGGAGCTGGCGGAGCAGGGGGCGTTGCGGGAGGGGGTCGATCCCCGGGTGGCGGCGGCCGGGTTCGTGGCACTGATGGACGGGTTGCAGGTGCAGTGGCTGACAAGTCCGGATGAGGTGGACATGGCCGGGGTGCTGCGTTCCCACGTGGAACAGCTCCTTAAGGAGCCTTCGGCGTAGCGGCGTGCAGGTGTCGCAGCAGCAGGAGGGCGACTGTTGCGGTGGCCACTTCGCCGGCTGCCAGAGCGGTCCAGACGCCTGTGGTGCCCAGTCGGCCGAGGGCGGCGATCAGGGGAACCTTGATCAGAAGCAGGGTGCCGATGGAGATGAGGTACGCGGGTGCCGGGCGGCCCAGTGACTGGGCGTAGGCCGCTACCAGCGGGCCGATTCCGGCGACGGTCATCCCGATCGCGATGACCGGCAGTGCCTGTCCGGCGGCGGTGATGGTGTCGGCATCATTGAGAAACAGGCTGGCCAGGGGTCTGGCCAGAGCGGCGAGGGCAGCGGCGGTGATCAGGCCGTACAGCACGGAGGCGCGGAGGGAGTAGTTGCGGGCTTTGAGTGCACGGCCGGGCAGGCCGCGGCCGGTGTTGTAGCCGACGATGGGCTGCAGTCCCTGGCTGATGCCGGTGTGCGGCATCATCACGAAGGTCTGCAGGCGGGCGCAGACGGCGTAGGCCGCGAGCGCGGTGGCCGACCCGGCGGCCGCGAGGGTGGCGTTGATGAGGACAGCCAGGAGTGTGACACCGGTGCCGGCCAGGAATGAGGGCAGGCCGACGCCCAGCAGGGCTCGCAGCGTCGGACCGTGGGGCAGCAGGTCCCGCAGGCCGACGCGGTAGGGGCGGCGCGACTGGACGAAGAAGAACCACAGGCTCATCGTCGCGGACACGGCCTGGCCGCCGACGGTGCCGAGCGCGGCGCCCCGTACACCCATGTCGAATCCGAAGATGAGCAGCGGGTCCAGGGTGATCTGTACGGCGACGGGCACGAGCCACAGCAGGGTTGAGAACCCCATTCGGCCTTCGGCTCGCACCAGGCTGGAGAACCCGGTGGATACCAGGGCCCCGCAGAGCAGCACCACGGCGTAGGGGCGGGCGGTTGCGCCCAGTTCACCGGTGGCGCCGAGCAGGGTGAGCAGCGGGTCCAGGAAGGCCAGGCCGAGTGCGGTGGTGGCTGCGGCGCAGGCCCAGAACAGGGCGAAGGAGTTGCCCGCCGCGCGGGCGGCGGCCCGGTGGTCTCCCGTGCCCAGGGCGCGGGAGATCAGGGAGGCGCCGCCCGCGCCGACGGTGGTGGACACCGCGCCGAGGAGCAGCAGGAGCGGGGCGACCAGGTTGACCGCGGCCATGGCGGTGTCGCCCACGCCGCGGCCGACGAACCAGGCGTTGGTGAGGGCGTAGATGCCGTATACGCCGACCGCGGCGGTGGTCTGGGTGCAGGCGCGCCACAGCAGCCGGCCTACCGGGTCGGTGCCGAGCCGGGTCGTGTGGTCCGTGACGGCCGGCGTCTGTGCGGAAGTCACCGGCGGGCGCGGCCGAGCAGAGCCATGGCCTCGTCGAGGCGGGGGCGCGCCCAGTCGTACTGCTTGGTGTCGGTGTGCCCGCGGTACACGGTTTCGATGACCATGATCAGTAGCAGGTAGAGGCAGTACAGGCGGCGGCGTGTCTGCTCGGTTTCGGTCAGCTCGCCGCGACCGTAGCCGTGCATGAAGGGTGCCGGGTCGCCGAAGGCGGCTATCTGGGTTCCGGTGAAACCGGCCTCGATCAAGGGGTCGCCGTAGAAGGCGCGTTCGTGGTCGATGATGCAGATGATCTTGCCGTCGCGGACCATGACGTTGCTGGCCCACAGATCCCACTCCACCAAGCGGGCTTCGGTGACCTCGTCAAGGCTGTCGGCGTGTGCGGCCACGACGGCGCGCACGGTGTCGTACTCCCAGCCGATGTCAACGCCGCGACGCTCGCCATCGACGAGTACGTTCTCGATCATCGTGGTGAACGCCTGCCGCCAGGTGGCATGGCCGGGCCCGGCCAGCGGGCCGAAGTGCTGACCGCGGACGGAGTTGATCTCCCGGTTGACCGCGCCGAGTTGCTCCATCAAGGCATCTCGCTCGGCCGCGGGAAGCGACTCGGCGATGATGCCGAGGTTGTCGGCGTCGATGTACGGCATGAAGAAGTAGTCGGCGTCGCACAGTTCGCGGCTCTGGTCGGCGAAGTCGACGGCGAGGACGGGCACGGCGGTCCGTGTGCTCAGCAGGTCCAGCGTGGTCAGTTCGATCGACATGGCGCCGTGCTCGTAGGTCATCACCTCCACACCGGGCGGCGGGGCGATCTTCAGGGCGACCTCGGCGCCATCGCGCAGGCGGATGCGGTAGGCGACGTTGAACCAGCCGTGCCCCAGCTCGCTCGCCCATCCGTCCCCGGCCGGGACCTGACCGGCTCCGTAGGCGCGCTCGATCATGGCGCGCAGCACCTCGGGAGACTGCCTGTTCTTGGTGATGCTCTCCACACTCGTTCCTTTCGTTAATGGCGTGTCGGTGGTGTCTCTGCGAGGGAAGGGGCAAGACCCCCGATGCGCGGTCGGCTGCGCGGCCCTCGGTAAGCGTCCACAAATACTTACCATGTGTTAGAAATTCTCCGCCAGAGGGTGGGCAGGCTCCTACGCACCCGATCTGCGAGCTGTACACCGGCGCGGCCCCAGGGCCTACGACCCGAGAGAACGCTCGTGGGACGACTTAAGCCCGGCAAGCCGACGCCGCCGCCGCGACGAACTGCCCGCCACCATCCAGGTCAGGGAGACCCGCCCTGGGGAAGGCAAGGCATTCACCGATCTCGCCGCGCTCGCCATGAAAGGACACGGCGACTTCGACGACCGCGATGCCATGAGCGAAACCATCGACGAAGGGGGCCCGTTCACCAGCCGGTTCGGAACCGGCCGGCTCCTGTTCCTGGTAGCCGAGCACACGCCTACCGGGCGCATCGTCGGCATCTCGTCCAGCATTCCGCCTCTGTCCGTCCTTGGCGGCATGGAGCACCATGGAGCAGCCCCCGCCGCACTGGCCTGGGCTGACCTGTACGTGTGCTGGGCTCTTACCGAAAGCCGCGAGGAGGCTATGGCCTTGGAGAGCAGGGTGCTGGCGGTTCCGGGCGTGGGCTGGTGGAACCGGGCGCGCTGATCCGCTCACGCGCGTTGCCACCATCGGCGGTTTCGCCTGGTCGGTTCCGGATCGGTGGGCGGTGCGGTGGGAGGGGGCGGGGCTGTCCGTTCTGGTTCCAGTCCCACCCGGCCCGGATGTACAGAGACCGGGACCCGGTCATCGACCGTGTACCGGTAGCCGTCCGAAGCGTCGAGCGGCCATTGCCTGCTGGGTCGGTCCGCCACGAGGAAGTGACGCCAGCGCCGCCTTGGTCGCGCCGTACGCGGCAGCGGTGGCCAAGCCGAGGCTGCCGGCCATGCTGCCAATGTTGATCACGCTGCCCGATCCCTTTGCCGCCATCGCCGGGGCGGAGGCGGCCACGAGGAAGAACGGCGCGCGGACGTTGCTGGCGAACATCGCGTCGTAGTCGGAGAGCTTCATCTCCTCGGTCGGTGCCATGACAGCTTGCCCGGCGTTGTTGACCAGGACGTCGATCTCGCCGACCTCCGCAGCGAGCCGGTCGATGCCGGCCGGTTCCTCCAGGTCCGCCGCGACGAATCGGGCGCGGCCGCCGACCGTGGTGATCTCCTCGACGGTCTCGGCGCCGCGCTGGGCGTTGCGGCCGGCCACGACGACGGACATTCCGTCGGCGGCCAGCCGCTCGGCGACCGCCCGGCCGATTCCAGACGTGGCCCCGGTAACCAGGGCAGTAACGGGGTGTGGGTCGAGGTTCGCGCGTTCCGCAGACATGGGCTGCACCTTTCGGCTGACCGGAGCAACGCACCCCCGACAGGCGGATCGCTTTCTATTTCCTCGATCACCTATCGGACACCCCCTCGTGTAAGCCCTTAGGAACTCACACTCGCGAAAGCGCAAAGCTAGAGTTTCGGGCCGGTGTTGCCATCGTCATCCGAAGAGTCCCGCTGCTTCCCCTCGCCCGGGGCAGAGAGGTCCTCTTGCTCGTCCAGCAGCTCCAGGAGCGCGGCGTCTGCCCTCTGCTTGTCCTCTTTCGTCAGTTCAAGAGTTGCGTTGCTGTAGACGGTGTACCGGTCGGGATCGCTGATGTTGGCGGCCCTCAAGGTGAACGTCAGAAGGGTGCGCCACCCCTTGCGGTGGCCGACCCTCGCCTGGAGCTGGACCTTGTAATCGCGGGGCTCCGGAACGAATCCGGAAAACGGTGCCTCGAACTCGATGAGGAGTTGTTGCGCTTCTCTGCCGGCCACGGCGAATCCGGCCGGCAACTTCGGCTCGTCCTCCGGCCCGGGCTGGAGACGGGACGGTGAAGACATCCACAGGAGTGGCAGATGGGAGGCGGGCTCATCAGGGAAGGACAACCTGAGATCCTGCACGACTATCGGCTTGGCACCGGTGTTGTGAAGGACGAGCGGAAGCCGCACTCGAGCCATGGACCGGTGGACAATCGCAGCAAAGGAATGAGGCTCCCAGGACTTCAGGTGTCCTTGCCTGGCGTTGATCCACCAGAACGATGCGACGGTAAAGATCAACGCGCAAACCGACACAACGCCGGCGCCAGGAATCGATGGAGACGCATCCTGAACTGCAGCGGCCAACAGGGGAAGCACAATTTCAGTGTGCCAGCCCCAGGGTGCGCACGCTAACAGAACTCGGCGAGCGGGGGCCTTGAGCAGCCAGCCTCTCGGTACGGAGTTGTTGGGTTCCTTCATCTGTCGGCGGTGAGGTATGCCAGCGAAGCGTCCAAGTCCATGTTTCCGGACTAAGCCCCCTTGGGCACCACATCACGGTTTTCAACGACTTCATTGCTCTCACCTCGCGGTGCCGAGTCATAAGGGAGGGGAAGGGCCCTCGGAAGTTCTGTCGTCGGAACATCGGAACAAGCGAGGCCTGAACAGAGAGGCGGTACTGCATCAGTCAGATGCCACCAGCATCAGTTACCGGACGAAGGCAACCTTCGCGTCCGACCGGCGCTGCAGCAGTCGTCGCTGTACCGGCGCCCCTCCCACAGGTAGCTGATGCCGTAGTCCCAGCGGTAGTCGTTGAGGCGGTAGCAGCGGCAGTCGTGGTCGCCGCCCCAGCGGTGGCCGCGATCACTGCACCAGCGGTGGTGGTCGGTCTCGACGCTGACGGCCGGGCGCTGAGCGTGTTCGGGCGTCGCCGTCACGGCCGACGCAGTGCTCCCGGCAACAAGAACGGCTCCGCCGGCCACCGCCAGGGAGGCGATTGCGACAGACATGCGCTTCGAAAGGTTACTCACAGGTTTTCCTCCTTCGACTAAGAGCACTCCGTCAGTGCAACAGGCACTCAGGTCATTGATGCAATTCGCGGTGCTGAATTCGAATGCAGCAGGGCGGTCCGCTCTGCTTCCTGCGCGTCGGTCGGCTCTGTACCGCGTCACCGGATGCGAGAGAGGTGCCGTGCGCTGATTCCTCCGATGTTCCATACGACGTACGGAACCCTCTTCATTAATACCATACGCTGTATGGAAAGTCGACGGCGCTCTACCCGGGGGAGCCTCACCTGTGTGATGACGGCGACGCGGCGCCGGGAACCGGGCCTCGCGCCGGCCGACACTCCGCATGGCGAAGGGGGTCGCCGGCACGAAATCTGCGCGTTGCCCGAGGGCGATCGTTGCAAAATGTCCTGCGGTCAACGGCAGGTCGAGAACTTGTCCATTGCGGACTTTGCTCCTGCGAGGTCTTCACCCATCTGCGCGACCTGCGGCCGAAGCTTTCGCTACCGGTGGGAGCCCCAACCGAGAGACAGCGGCCCACGATTTACCGAATACAGCTTCCGAGTTCGCATCGACCGCTGGCACCGCGGCCGCGTCTTCCTCCTCGGCGACGCGGCCCATCTGCTTGGTCACACGCGGCATCGCGGTGACGACAGGGCTTGGCCATGGCCCGATGGGTGCCAGCTGTCAGTTCCATCAGCGGCAGCGCGTGCTGGGTGCGCACCACCTCGACAGGGGTGAAAAGGTGGGCGCCGGCCTCTCACCTACACGCCGATCGCTCTCGGGTGATCGGACTTCGGATCCCGCGCGACCAGGCGGCGGCAGTGCGGTCAGGCATAGGCGACGGCATCCTCGACGGGCACGCGGGGCAGCCGCGGGAACCACGGGTCGGCACCGGGGTGACCGATGTTGACCACCAGATGCGAACGCCAGCTGGTACCGGCGAAGAACTCCTCGTCCACGCCGGCCTTGTTGAAACCCGCCATGGGACCAGCCGCAAGCCCAGCTGCGCGCACCGCGAGTAGGAAGACCCCGGTCTGCAGTGCCGAGTTGTATACGGCGATGCTCTCCCGTGCGTCGATCTGGCCGGCGAACGCCGCTCGCAGCATGTCGCCGCGGGCCGGGAAGACTGTCGGCATCTGCTCGTGGAAGTCGACGTCGTACGCCAGGATGGCCACGGCCGGCGCGCTGAGCGTCTTGGCCCTGTTGCCCTCGTCGAGATGCCCGACCAGTCGCTCCTTGCCCTCGCGGGTACGCACGAAGAGCACACGCAGAGGCTGACCGTTGGCGGCGCTCGGCGACCAGCGGGCGAGTTCCCAGATCATGGCGAGTTCGTCGTCGGCAACAGCCCTTGCGGCAAAGGTATTCGCGGTGCGGGCCTCGGTGAACAGCACCTTTCGTCCCGCGTCGTCGAGGACATCAAGGGCCTGCGGTTCGCGGTCGGTCATGCTCATCATTTCTCTCCTGCTTCGGTTGTGTGTGGTGCCGGGGCGTTTGACCGCCCCGGCACCACCCCGTGGGGACGGGGTTTGCGGGGCCGGGCGGGGCACCAGGACCGGCTGGTGTCACGTGGGCCTGTGGTTCCCTGACCGACGTCATGTGTGGTGTGTTGACCGCTTGTCCCGCTCGGCGCCCAACCGGGCGAAGTAGGCGATCAGTTCGGGGTTGTCGACCGACGCGGGGTTCAGGACCTGCTCGGCGGGGGCGCCCTGGAGCAGGCGCTTGACGGGTACCTCGAGCTTCTTGCCGGTCTTCGTGTGCGGGAGGGCCGGTACGGCGATGATCTCGTCGGGAACATGGCGGGGTGAGGCGCCGGCGTGGATCGCGTCGCGGATCCGGTCGCGCAGGGAGTCGTCCAGGCCGACCCCGTCGGCGAGGACCACGAAGAGTGGCATCCAGTAGCCGCCGTCGGGCTCCTCCGCGCCGACGATGAGGGCCTCGATGATCTCGGGGAGGCGTTCGACTACGTCGTGGATGTCGGCACTGCCCAGGCGGACGCCGTTGCGGTTGAG
The DNA here is from genome assembly GCF_042882275.1 of Streptomyces sp. NPDC058231. Classification (NCBI taxonomy): domain Bacteria; kingdom Bacillati; phylum Actinomycetota; class Actinomycetes; order Kitasatosporales; family Streptomycetaceae; genus Streptomyces; species Streptomyces sp. NPDC058231. The sequence continues at coordinate 10,454 of NZ_JBHVWN010000058.1, forward strand.
GGTGGCGTCGGAGCGGCCGTGGACGATCACCGAGCCGTGCGAGGTGAGGGTGATCCAGTCTCCGTGCCGCCACACACCGGGGTAGGCGCCGAAGTAGGCGTCGTGGTAGCGGCTGCCGTCGGGGTCGTTCCAGAAGTACAGCGGCATGGACGGCATGGGCCGGGTGACGACCAGTTCGCCGACCTGGTCGACGACAGGGGTGCCCGTCGTGTCGTAGGCGGCCAGCGCCACGCCCAGATTGGGGGCGGACAGCTCGCCCGCCCAGATGGGGGTGGTGGGGGCGCTGCCGGTGAAGGCGGAGACGACGTCCGTGCCACCACTGGTGGAGGCCAGCTGGACGCCGACGCCCACGTGGTCGCGGACCCAGGGGTAGGCGGAGGCGGGCAGAGCGGAGCCGGTGGAGCCGATGACGCGGATGGCCGAAAGGTCGTGCACGGAGGGTTCGATGCCCAGCTTGCTCATGGCCAGCAGGTACTGGGGGCTGGTTCCGAAGACGGTGACCTTGTGGCGGGCTGCCAGGTCCCACAGGGTGTCCGGTCGCGCAAGCGGTGCAGGGCTGCCGTCATACGTGCAGGTGGCGGCACCGGTCAGCAGGGTGGAGACGACCAGGTTCCACATCATCCAGTGGGTGGTGGTGTACCAGAGCAGGCGGTCCCCCACGCCCAGGTCACAGTGCAGGCCGAGGAGCTTGAATTGCTCGAGCAGGACCCCGCCGTGCCCGTGGACGATGCCCTTGGGCAGGCCGGTGGTGCCGGAGGAGAACACCACCCACAGAGGGTGGTCGAACGGCACCTGGGCGAAAGAGAGGTCCTCGGTGCGGGTGACCGCGTCCTCCCAGGGCACCGTCAGCCCCGGGTGCCCGCCCTCGGGCCAGGCAAGGCCCACGTGCTCCACGAGCACCGTGGCCTTCAGCGTCGGCAGGGTGGTAGCCAATTCGAGCGAGGCGGCCCGGCGGTCGTGTGTGGTGCCGTTGAAGAGGTAGCCGTCCGCCGTGAACAGCACCGTGGGTTCGAGCTGGGCGAAGCGGTCGGCGGCGGCCTTGGGTGCGTAGTCCTGGCCGCACACCGACCACACCGCGCCCAGGCTGGCGGTGGCGAGGAAGGCGATGACGGCGTGGGGGGTGTTGGGCAGATAGCCCACCACCCGGTCGCCCTGTCCGACGCCCAGGTCGCGCAGGGTGGCGGCGACGGAGGCGACCCGGGATCGCAGTTTCCGGCCCGTGATCTCGTAGCCGGCTCCTGTCTCGTCCAGCGCGGTGATCGCGGGAGCGTCCGGCTGCAGGTTGCGCAGCGCGTGGTGGGCGTAGTTGAGGGTGGCGCCGGGGAACCAGCGGGCGCCGGGCATGGTCTCCTCGTCCAGCACCCGCTCGTACGGAGTCGCCGCGTCGATGCCGAAGTATTCCCACACCGCGGCCCAGAAACCTTCCAGGTCGGTGACGGACCAGCGGTGCAGGGCCTGGTAGTCGGTGGGGTCGAGAACGCCGTCGGCGCCCTTGTGCCGGGCGACCCATCCGGCGAAGTCCACAATGCGGCTGCGGGCGGCCACGTGTGGGTCGGGAGCGAAGAAGGGTTCCGGGTGCGGGGTGGTCATGGTGTGGTGTTCCTCGTCAGGGGCGGGGCGTCGGCGGTACGGCGGGCCGTGTGCAGCAGGGGGGCCCAGGCGGCGGTGTCCGTGAAGTCCCCGGTGCCGGCCGGGACGGTGTCCATCACGACGCGGTCGGGGCGCAGCAGGACGGCGTCCGACCGGCCTCGTGCCAGCCAGGTGACCAGGGTGCCGTCGTCGCCGAGGTCGTCGATGTGGACTGTCGGGGCGCCCAGTGCCGTGGCCACGGCCGTCATCTGCGCCGTGGGCGGCACAGCGGTCAGGACGGCGAAGGAGTACCCGAGGACGTCATCGAGGCGCACTCGCCTGCCGTCGTGCCGTACCCAGGGCTGCGGGCAGAAGGTGCCGGCCAGCACGCGGCCGGTCAGCCTGGGGCGGCGCCGTACGAGTGGACTGGCGGTCAGGGCGGGGCTGAGGTCACGGCTCACCGCCTCGGTCACGCCGGGGATGCGACAGACCGCGCCCACCACGGCCCGGCGGAACGCCGCAGCGCGGTCCTGCCCGCCGGTCATGGCCCAGCCGACGGCGACCGCGATGCGGATCACATGGCGGGCATGTGGCTTGCGCTCGCGTTCGTAGGTGTCCAGCAGCCCCTCGGGTGCGCCCTGTCGGAGAACGCTGGCGAGCTTCCAGGTGAGGTTGTGGGCATCGCGCAGGCCCGCGCACAGACCCTGCCCGACGAAGGGCGGGGTGAGGTGGGCGGCGTCGCCCAGCAGGAAGACATTCCCCCTGCGCCACCGGTCGGCGAGACGGGCCTGGAAGGTGTACTGCGCCTGACGTATCACCTCGAAGTCGTCGCCCTGCGAGGCTGGCAGGTCCACCCAGGGCGCGACCAGCTCGCGCAGGCGCTCCCATCCGTCCGGGCCGTCCAGGTTCTGGTCGTCGGCCAGCCGGAACTCCCAGCGGTAGCGGTCCTCGCCGACGCGCATGAAGGTGGCCGGCCGGGTGGGGCAGCAGATCTGCTCGGCGCCTTCCCAGGTACGCACCGGGCGGCTGGTGCGCACGTCGATGACCCGCCAGCTCTCCTCGAAGTGCAGGTCCTCCCAGTCGGTGCCGATGGCGTCACGGGTGAGACTGCCCGCACCGTCGCAGCCGAGGACGGCATCGGCCCACAGGTGCTCCTCCTCGTCGCTGCCGTCGCGCCGGAAGGTGACTCGGACCGGACCTGTCGGATCGTCGGGTGCGTCGGTGTTCTGCATGTCGGACTGGGTGACGGACACGACCTCCACCCCGCTCCACAGCTCGCACTCCGGACGGCGCGCCAAGGCGTCACGCAGCAGGCGTTCCAGCTCGGGCTGGTTGAACATGCTCAGCTGTGGGAAGCCGTGGAGTCCGTGCATGGACCGCGGGAATTCGGTGATCACGCGGCGCCGGGCGTCCAGCAGCCTCAGCCCGGGCGCCGGGCGGGCGAGGGCGGCGAATTCCTCGTGGACACCGACGCTCTGCAGGATCCGGCGGATCTCGTCGTCCACGACGACGGCGCGCGGCAGGGGGTAGATGTCCCGGTGGCGTTCGAGGATCAGGCTGGGCACTCCGTGCCGGGCGAGCAGGAGGGCGGCTGTGACCCCCACGGGTCCCCCACCGATGATCACCACCGGGGATGCGGCCTTCATGGTGCGTCCGTTATGGGGGTCCGCTGTTCGCCGAGGTCGATCCGTCCGTTCGGGGTGGCGATCGTGGCAGTGATGAGGTCACCGCTGTGCAGGTAGTTGGGGTTCTTGGCCTGGCCCTTGAAGAACGCCTTCCACTTCAGTGCGGGCGGCAGCAGCGCAGCGATCTTCTCGGCCGCCTTGGGCGGGGCCTTCAGGGCCGTGCCGCCGGGAGTGCCGGTCAGCAGCAGGTCGCCCGGGTCGAGGGTCTGGAATCGGGCGAGCAGGGTGAGCGCCTGTGCGGGGCGAACGATCATGTCGGCCAGCGTGCGGTCCTGGCGCGACACGCCGTTGACCGACAGCCGCAGCCGCAGGTTCAGCAGATGGGCGAAGTCCCCGGGCTCCAGCAGGGCCAGGTACGGCCCCGTCGGCGTGAAGGTCGGATAGGACTTGCTCTCGTAGAATTGGGTCTTGGTCAGCTGGACGTCGCGGGCGCTGACGTCGTTGGTCAGGACAAGGCCGGCGACGTAGCGCGGCAGGTCCTGCTCCTCGACGACGGTGCCCACGGGCAGGGTCGCGCCCATGACGAGGCCGAGTTCCACCTCGTAGTCGAGGAACTTCACGTGCGCGGGGCGGATGATCGTGTCCTGGGCGCCGCTGACCGAGCCGGACGCCTTGCGGAAGAAGGTGGGCGGGATATCGCCGGTGAAGCCCGAATCCTTGGCGTGGCTGCGGTAGTTGACCATCTGGGCGACCACCCGGCAGGGGGTGGTGACCGGAGGCAGCGCCACCATGTCGGCGAAGGGCGTGCCGTTTTCGGCGGAGCCGGCGGCCTCGCGGACCGCCTCCCGGTCGGCGAGCAGCTCGGCGGTGGTGGCCGCCTTGGTCTCGACGCGGACGGCGCGCTCGTCCCGGACGACCCACCATCCGTCGGTGGTACGCAGAACGTTGGTGCTCATGAGCTCATCGCTTTCATCAGGCCCAGCAGGCGTGCGGGATCGAGTTCGTTGTCGCCACGCAGGGCCGTCATGACCTCGCGCAGCTTGGCGGGGGACGGGTTGGTGCCCAGGAAGTCGCGGGTGACCGGTGGGCCCCACTGGGCCAGGCCGCTCGCCGACATCGGGGCCCAGCCGGGCTCCAGGTCGCATGAGAACAGGTCGCCGTCGGCGAAGTGCTCCAGCATGAAGTGGTCGGGGTCGCGCCAGTAGTCGAACAGCTGGCTGCCCTGAATGTGCCGGCCGATGCCCCAGCTGCGCTGGTAACCGCGCTCGGTCAGGTACTCCCCGCCGGCGCCGATCGCGTCGAGGTCGGTGACCTGGTAGGCGGAGTGGACGTAGCCGGTTCCGGGCCCCAGGTGCAGGGCCAGCGTGTGGTGATCGACGGCCACGCTCCCCTGGTCGCACCGGATGAACGCCATCGTCGGCCCACGCCCGCGCTGCCCGTCCAGGAACAGGAAGTCGGACACGATCATCCCGAGGGTGTCCAGGTACCAGTCCAGGGTGCGGGCGAACACGCTTGTCTCCAGCACCACATGGCCCAGCCGCTGGATACGGGACGGCTCACGGGGCGGACGCTGGGTGACGTTCGTACGACGGTGATCGGTACCGAAGTTGAGGGTCAGCGGCTCCTGCTCGGGCAGCGCGGGCAGCTGCTCGGTGCAGTGCACGACCCGGACCGGCAGGCCCGAGGGATCGAGCAGGGCGACCGACTGCCCACCGCCCGGTACGCCGATGTCCCGGACGGTACTGCCGGTGACGCGGGCCAGCCGGTCCAGGTCGGCCCGCTCGGCCGGGCGGAACGCCGGTCCGATGAAGCGGGACGTATACCCCTTGCGGATCACCATGCACGGCGAGCCGGCGAACGTGCCCCGCAGCCACAGCTCGTGCTCGGTGCGGGCGGCGATCGCGAAGCCGAAGTCACGGGCGAAGACCTCGGCCCGGTCCAGGTCGGGCTTCTCGAACTCCAGCCAGGCCAGATCCGCCACCTTGATCACGGGATTCCGAGAACGTCCGGGGCGCTCTCCGCGCAGGGCGCCCAACTCACTGTGGAGGTCTTGGTGGGGCGTCTGGGGGGCGGCCCTGTTAACGGGGGTGTGGGACATGGTGTCCTCCAAGCAACATCGCTGTAATGAGGAAATCATCAACTTTGCTGTAACCATCGTCAATAGGGTGGAGCCAAATAATTGATGACTTCATCAGTAATGGCAGTCTCATCGCGACGGTTGTTACACTCGCCGTATGCCGACGTCAGCCCTGCCAAAGAACCGCTTCGAGCGGCGCCGCGCCGAGACCCGTCAGGCGTTCGTCCGTGCGGCCCGGCAGATCCTCGCGGAGACCGGGGACACCAGCGCCAGCATCCAGGCCATCGCCGAGCGCGCGGACGTCGGTTTCGGCTCCTTCTACAACCACTTCGAGTCCAAGACGGAGCTGTTCGACGCCGCGGTGACGGACGCCCTGGACGAGTTCGGGCAGGTCATCGACGAGCGCGTACAAGGAATCGACGACCCGGCCGAGCTCGTCGCGGCGGGCTTCCGGCTCACTGCCCAGATGGCCGACTCCCACCCTGAACTCATGCGGATCCTGCGGGACCGCGGTCTGGCCCAGATCCACACGGACCGCGGCCTCGCCCCTCGAGCCCTGCGCGACCTGGAGACCGGCATCGCCTCGGGCCGCTTCACCTGCACCAGCCCGACCACCGCCCTGTCCGCCCTCGGCGGGACCCTGCTGTCCCTCGTGGCGCTGCGGCTGGCCCGCCCCGACCTCGATGGCGACGAGGCCGCATCGGACCTGGCCGAGATGGTCCTGCGCATGCTCGGTGTCCCGCCGGACGACGCCCACCAGGTGACCCGGCGTCCGCTGCCGAACCTCAGTTGACCGGGAGCACCGGCTGCGCCGGGCCCCGTGGACACCGGAAAGCCGTGGGCGCCACCCCGTCCGCCGGTGGCCGCGCGTACCCTCGTCCTCGACCCCGACCAGCCCTTGAGACCGTGCTCCTCCCGGCCACCGCGCAGCCGGATGCGGCCGGCTTCGCGGTTCACCAGGACGGCGTAACGTCGTCAGTGTGGACTTCACCGCGGACAGTCTTCTTTCTCGTGCCGCGCATGAACTCAGCCTGCGAGCGGACGAGCTGATCCGCGACGTAGAGCAATGCCTGTGGCGCGAGGTCCCGGAGCTGTGGGACGAACCCGACATCGCGCAGATGACGCGGGAGAACGTAGCCGAGCACGTCATCAGCATGCTTTTCGGAATCGAGCACGACATCGAGCCAAGGCGGATCGATCCGCCGGCCGGCGACGCAGAGCGCGTGCGTCGGCTGGCTCAGCGCGGGAAGCCGGTCACAGCGATGCTGCGCGCCTTCCGGCTCGCGCAGGGCCTTCTCCTCGACCGGCTGCTCGAAGAGCTGGCCCGACTGACCAGCGATGCAGAGCCGATCAACGCGGCGACACGCAAGCTGATCGCACTGTCGACCGAGTACATGGACCACACATCGGAGACGGGCGTCCTGGCCTTCCAGGAGGAGCGGGATCGCCAGGTGCAGTGGCGGCTGTCGGTGGTGAACGAGGCGAGCGTACGCATCGGAACGACCCTGGACATCGCCCGCACCGCCCAGGAGTTGGCGGACCTGGCCACCGAGTACCTCGCCGACGCCGTCACGGTCGACCTCCTCGACACGTCTTCCGGAGAGGAGCCTCCCGCGAAGGGCACACTCGTGGTTCGCCGGGTCGTCCAGCGGTCGGTGACGGACGGTTACCCCGAGACGACCGACCTGGAAGCGATCTACGGGGAATCGCCGGTTCCGCCGCAGCAGCTCCACAGGTATCCTGACGGATCCCCACCGGCTCGCGCCCTGGTCACCGGCCGGCCCTCACGGCACCACCTCGGCCGGTCCGCATCAATGCTGCTGGTACCGCTGTGCGCCCGTGGCACCACGCTGGGTGTCGCCCACTTCTTCCGTCGCCACAAGCCCGACGCGTACGGGGACGAGGACCTGCTCCTCGCCCAGGAGATCGCAGCCAGGGCGGCGGTGGCCATCGACAACGCCCGCCGATACACGCACGCGCGCGCCACCGCCCTCACCCTCCAGCGCAGTCTGCTCCCGCGCGGTACACCCGACCAGTGCGCCGTGGAGGTCGCCTGCCGCTACCTGCCTGCCGCCGCCGAGCTCGGCGTGGGCGGCGACTGGTACGACGTCATCCAGCTGTCCGGTGCCCGGGTCGCACTCGTGGTGGGCGACGTGGTCGGGCACGGCATCCACGCCGCCGCCACCATGGGCCGGCTGCGGACCGCCGTGCGCACCCTTGCCGATACCGACCTGCCGCCCGACGAACTCCTCACCCACCTGGACGACGTCGTCATCCGCCTATCCGCCGAAGTCTCTGCCCAAACGGACACCGAATCCGCGGGGGACATCGGCGCCACCTGCCTGTACGCCGTGTACGATCCCGTCGCCGGCTGCTGCACCCTCGCCCGCGCGGGCCACGTGCTGCCCACCGTGATGACCCGGGCCGGGACCGCCGACATCCTCGAGCTGCCCGCCGGCCCGCCACTCGGCCTGGGCGGCCTGCCATTCGAGTCGGTGGAGATCGACCTGCCCGAGGGCAGCCTCATCGCCCTCTACACCGATGGCCTGATCGAGGCTCTCGACCACGACATCGAGGCGGGCCTCACCCGACTGCGCCAAGCCCTCGCGCGGTCCTCCACCTCCCTGGAAGCGACCTGCGACACCGTCCTCGAAGCGCTGCTGCCCGCAGACCGACCGCAGGACGACGTGGCTCTCCTCCTGGCCCGCACCCACACCCTCGGGGACAGTCAAGTCGCCACCTGGGACGTGGACGCCGACCCGGCCGAGGTCGCCCGGGTCAGAGCGAGCGTCTCCGAGAAGCTGACCACCTGGGGACTGGAGGAACTCGACTTCACCGCCGAACTGGTCGTCAGCGAACTGGTCACCAACGCCATCCGTTACGGCCGGCCTCCCATCCAGCTGCGTCTCATCCACGATCGCACCCTCATGTGCGAGGTCGCGGATGCCGGCAGCACGACTCCGCACCTGCGCCGGGCCCGTGTCTTCGATGAGGGCGGGCGAGGTCTGTTCCTCGTCGCCCAACTCGCCGAGCACTGGGGAACGCGCCATGCCCGCCGTGGCAAAACAGTCTGGGCGGAGTGCGCCCCGGGCACGCCGGAGCTCTTCTCGGACGCGGCAGAAGCAGAACTGGACGTGGAAGGTCTTCCTGAGGTCGTATGAGCACCATCTCCCCCGGCCCGCCGACACGATCGCGAGGCTTCTCGGGGGCTTCGGCTGGATGACGATGCAGCACCTTTCGGCGTAACGTGAACGCGCCCAGTCACGTAGGGATGAACGTGCCCCGTTCTTGATGTGCTGAGGGTTGTCGGTGGGCAGTCCGCCCCGTCGCCCCGCCTGTGAGGCCGCGTGCGGACATGGCCCTCGGCGCCTCCCGCGGCGGCCCGTACACCGGTGCGTCCCACGCAGAGGTACACCCGGCTCGCCCTGCCCGACTTCACCTGCCCCGGAGTCGGTATGCGCCGGACCCGGACAGCGGGAAGCCGTGGGCGCCGGTGCTCCCTGAAGCACCGGCGCCCACTCACCCCTGCCCGAGGTGGTCTTGATGAACTTTCTGTTCAGTTATCAGGGGACGAGGATGAGGCGGATCGGGTCGCCGATCTTGTTCTCCAGCCGGTTGACCGCGTCGGCGGCCTCGGCGAGCGGGATGTGGTCGGTGATGGAGGGGGCCAGGTCGAGACGGCCTACCTCGGCCAGCCGAACCAGCTCGGTGACGGACTCGGGGCTACCGCCGTAGTGGCCGCGCACCTGCTTGCCCAGGTAGTTGAAGGTCAGGCCCTCGGTGATGGTGAGGGGCCGGGGGCTGATGCCGACCAGGATGAGGGAGCCGCCCAGGCCGAGTGCGGCGGCGGCCTGCTCGCGGACGGCGGGCACGCCGGCGCAGTCGAAGGCGAAGTCGAGGCCTCGTCCGGCGGTGGCCGCGCGGACCTGGTCGGCGAAGTCGTCGGCGGCCGGGTCGAGGGCGAAGTCCGCGCCGAAGGCCAGGGCACGTTCACGGGCGCTGGGCAGCGGGTCGACGGCGATGATCGGCGCGGCGCCGACCAGGCGGGCGAGGCGTACGTTGTGCGCGCCGACTCCGCCCACGCCCCAGACGCCGACGGACTGGGCGGGGCGTACGCCCGCGGTGGTGACGACGGCGGCGTAGGGGGTGGAGACCGCGTCGGGGATGATCGAGGCCTGGTCGAAAGGGAGGTTGTCGGGGATGGGGATGAGGGTGTCCTCGCGGGCGACGGTGTACTGGGCCCAGCCGCCGTCGTAGTCGATGCCGGCGGTGCGCATCTGGGTGCAGGGGCGGCTGCGCACGCAGCCGGCGCACTGGCCGCAGGTCTTGCCGGCCTCCAGGGTGACGCGGGTGCCGACGGTCAGGCCGCGCTTGAGGTCGGGGCCGAGGGTGTGGATCACACCGGCGACCTCGTGGCCGACGGTGACCGTGTCAGAGGTGGCAAACAGCGGGACGAGGGAGCCGTCGAGCAGGTGGACGTCCGACAGGCAGACGCCTGCGGCCTTCACCTCGATCAGGATTTCACCCGGGCCCGGAACGGGGACGGGGACCTCCTCCACGGCGAACTTCTTGCTGTCCAAGTGGAAGCGTCCGGCGAGCATGGTGTCCATGAGGATCTGCTTTCTGAGAGCGGCATCCGGCAGGCAGGGCCGATGGGTGCCGTGTGGTGACTCGAGGTGAGCGGTGGCCGGGAGGCGTGCGGGGGGACAATTACGCCGCACGCCTCCCGGGGTCCGGGGGTCAGGCGAAGACGTCCTGCTGGTAGCGCTCGTCGGCCTCGAGCTGGGCGAGCCACTGCTGGGCGGCTTCGTCGTCGCTGCCGGTGTGCTTGCGGTAGACGGCGGCGAGCGCCTCGCGCACGGCGGGCGCCATCCGGCGGCCGTCACCGCAGACGTAGATGTACGCGCCGTCTTCGATGGCCTGCCACACGGTGTCGGCGGCGTTGGCGATGGCGTTCTGCACGAACCGGGCCGGGTGGCCGGTCACCGCGGAGTAGGCGGTGTGGACCTGGGCGATCCCGGCCTGCTCCCAGGTCTGCATCTCCTGCTGGTAGAAGTAGTCGTGCTCCGGGTGGCGGCAGCCGACGAAGACCTGGGACAGGCCCACCTGGGTGCCCGTCGCGTGCTGGTGGGCACGCTCCTCCAGGAAGCCGCGCAGCGGCGCGATGCCGGTGCCGGGGCCGATGAGGATCAGCGGCGTGGCGGGGTCGGCCGGCGGGGCGAAGGTCGGGGAGGGCACCCGCACGTAGCCGTAGAAGACGTCTCCGGGCTTGAGGCCTGCGATGTAGGAGGAGCAGGTGCCGCGGTACTGGCCGTCGCCGGACAGGGCCGGGCCTTCCAGCAGACCCACGGTCAGCCGCACCTGGCGCGGGTTGGCCTGCGGGGCCGAGGAGATGGAGTAGAAGCGGGGACGGATCGGCCCCATCATCTCCAGGAAGACCGCCAGAGGCAGCTCGACCGCCGGGAAGCGCTCCAGCAGGCCCAGCACCGAGACCCGCTTGCCCAGGATCTCGCGCTGGTACCGCTCCTCGGCCTCCTCGGTGTCAGCCGTGTAGGCCTGCAGCTGCGGCCGGGTCCACGGGCACTCGGTGTGCTCGGCCAGGGTCTGGATCTGGGAGCGGGTGGCCACGTCCTGCAGTTCCACGAACTCGGTGAGTAGGATCCCTGCGGTGACGGGGACGCCGACCGGCAGGTGCGTGCGGCCACCGGCGGGCTGGTCCAGGCGCAGCACCTGGTTGGACTCGACGCCGAGCCGCGTCAGCGCACGGTTGACCAGGGCCGGTTCGTTCTTGGCGAAGACGGCGAGGTGGTTGCCGGTGTCGTAGGTGACACCTTCCGGCAGTTCGATGGTGATGGACTTCGCGGCCGGACGCGGCGGCTCGATGCTGAAGTCCCACAGCCCGGTCGCGTCGGCCACGAGTTCCTCGTCGGCGACGACGGTCAGCGAGTAGGCCTGCTCGGAGACGATCGCGGGGCGCACGTCGGCCTCGGTCAGCAGCTGCACCTGGTAGCGCGGGCCGCCGGCCTGGGAGGTGTCGGCCGCGTACTCCTCGGCCAGGGTGGTCCACAGGGTGTCCATCCAGCGGGTGGCCATGCCGTCGAAGTCACCGGCGGCATCCGCGATGCCGCGCTCGATGACGGGGGTGGCGCCGGCAGCCAGCAGGCCTGCCTCGATCCGCTTGGGGAAACCCTGGTAGGTGGCCACCCACTGGGTGTTGCCGGCACCCAGCAGCGCGAACTGCACGTTGGACAGCGAGCCCTCCGGGAGTCCGGCAGCGAGCAGCTCGTCGAAACGCTGCGCGTTGTCCGGGGCCTTGCCGTTGTAGCTGGAGGCCACGACCACGAGCAGGCCCTCGGTGGGCAGGTTGTCGCCCAGCTCGTCCAGGCCGACCAAGGTGGTGCCGAACCCGGAGCGCTCGCTGCGGTCTGCGATGGTGCGCGCCAGGTCCTCGCACGAGCCGAGGCTGGAGCCGTAGGCGACGGTCAGGTTCACCCCGACACCGCTGACCGCGGCCTGCGCCTGCGTGTCGTCGGTCTGCAGGTCCACTGCGCCGAAGACGGTCCGCTCGTGCTCCCGACGGGACCGCACTTTCAGTTCGAAGCCGCCGGGCTTGCGCGTCAGCGCCTCCTTGACGTCCATCTTGTAGTCGTCGGTGTCGGCGAACTTGAACTTCTGCAGCACCAGTGCGAGGGCCAGACGGGCCTCGGTGAGCGCGAACTGCCGGCCGATGCAGGCACGCACGCCGTTACCGAACGGCTTGTAGGCGTGCGGATGGTGGTTGACCCGGTTCTCCGGCAGCCACCGCTCGATGTCGAACTCCTCCGGCCGGTCCCACGCCTTGGGGTGGGTGTGCAGCGGGCCCTCGAGGAGGTTGACCTGCGTTCCCTTCTTCAGCTCGTAGCAGCCGCCGATGACGGTGTCCTCGATCGGCGACTTGCCGATCATCGGGATGGGAGCCCACAGGCGCAGGGTCTCCTCCAGGATCCGCGGGATCACGTCCATCTGCATGATCGTGTCGTAGTCCGGGACCGTGTCGCCCGGCAGCAGCCGGTCCACCTCGGCGTAGGCCTGGGCCAGCACCTGCGGATTACGCATCAGCGAGTACGTGGCGAATGACAACAGACCACTGGTGGTCTCGTGACCGGCGATCAGGAACGTCACCACCTGGTCACGGACGTTGTCGTCGTCCAGCCCCTTGCCGGTCTCCGGGTCGGTGGCCTCCAGCATCAGACCCAGCAGGTCGTCCTCAGCGGTGCCCTTCCCCTCACGGCGCTCCTTGATCACACTCTCGACCAGGTCCCGCATCAGCTGGATGTTCGCGCGGTACTTCTTGTCATCGGCCTTGCGCATCTTGGTCATCATCGGCAGCTCCTGCGAGCGCCGCAGCGACTCGACCAGCGCCTCCAGCAGCGCTTTGAGGAAGGGGTGCAGATCCTCCTTGGCGAAGGAGTCGAACCGGTAACCGAACCCCGACAGGGCGATGGTGTCCAGGGTCAGCCGGGTGTAGTCGTCGGTGATGTTGACCGGCCGGCCCTCCTTACGCTCCCACTTGCCCACCAGGTTCTGGGCGATCTCCAGCATCTGCCCGTAGTAGCCCTTCATGGCCCGCTGGCTGAAGGCCGGGAGGAGGACTCGGTGCGCCATGCCCCATTCCTCCTCGTGCTGGTGGGCCGTGAACAGACCGGCTCCCGTGTAGTCCCGGACATGGGCCAGCGGCGTCTTGTCGATCTGCTTGAAGAACCGCGTCTCGTCGCAGACCTCGGCCACCAGGTCCGGGTCCCAGACGAAGACCTGCTCGATGCCGGCGATCTCCAGACCGTAGAGCCCCTCGGGGAACTGCTTGGACAGCTCGCCGAAGTACTCCACCGGATTGGTGCTGGGGATCTGCGGCGTGTGGCCGAGGAAGGGGACCCCGCGCGGAGACCGGATGGGTCGCAGGTCGTACTTGGGATGTGTGGTCATGGCTTGCTCCTTAAGGCAGGGATGGGATGGGCAGGGGCGCCAATCGATGCCGCGGTGCATCACAGAAACATACGCCGTATGGAAGTAGTACCATACGACGTATGGAAAGTCGACTGCAGCCAGCCTGGTGAAGCGACCGCCATGCCGCCGCATGTGCGCATACGCTGTACGAAACTGGTACCGTACGGAGTATGGAAAAGGTGAAGCGTGCCCCGCGGGGAACCAGGAAGAGAGAGGTGCCTCTGACCGAGGCCGGGATCTATGCCGCCGCCGTGCGGCTCATCGACGCGGACGGGGTCGATGCGCTCACCATGCGCAAACTCGCGACCGCGCTTGATGCGAACCCGATGTCGCTGTACCACCACGTGCCGAACAAGGACGCCGTACTGCGCGGCGTGGCGAGAATGGTCGGCACCCGGTTCCGCACCGTGACACTGGAGGACGCTCCCTGGCAGGAGCGCATCCGCCTGCTCGCCACGGATTTCCGGACGCTGGCGCACCGCCACCCGAAGCTCATGGCCTACTCATTCAGCCACCAGGCGGACTTCATCCAGCCCGAAGACCCGTTCTGGGTTTCGCTCGCCGCGATCCTGGACGCCGCTGGGGTGCCGCACTCCGAGCTCCCGCAGATCGCCGCTCTCGTATGCGCCGTCATCACCGGTGTCCTCACCGCCGAGCTCAACGGTGCGCTCCACCAGTGGTCGAGCCTCAAACCCCCCATTGCCGGCGACGACGGGCTCACCGATCCAGACCATGACGAGAACCGCGTCTTCCGCCTGGCGCTGGACACGATCATCACGGGTCTGGAGAGCCGACTCGCTGCCGCTGGTGACGGCAGGTCGCCGGCCATTGATCTGCAGTCCTGAAGCGTTGCGGCCTGGGGACGGTCCGTGGTCGGGCAGGCGCAGCCTGCCGCGCACGAGGAGGCGCCCATCAGATACCGAGATGGCCTTCTCCACGCGGCCGCTGCAGATGCGCGGTGTGCTGCGGCTGGGCCGGGCGACCGATCTGTGGGTGACGACCTGATGGCTGCTATACCGTCGGCGGATCCGCGTGCGCGCTCTATGGGCACACCCTGCCCTACGCCACCTCGCGCTCGGTCTTGCTGCTGGTTCGCGCCTAGATGGTGTGCGTGATCCGTGGCCTCGTGCGGCCCCAGGAACCGCAGCGTCCGGCAGTGACCAGGGCCCTGGACGCTGCCGTGCGGCTCGCTCGCACTGCGGACGACGACCCTTGCGCATGACTGGGTGGGCCGATCTGCAGACGCGGCAGCAGCCTGGCGCACGGTGATGCCGTTACGTGTTCACCCCGGGTCGGCCGGGCCGCCATGTCACCGGGCGTCGGCCGTCCGTAATGACGGGCACTCAACCGGAACTTCGACAACTGCAGCCGTCCCCCCGACCTCGCCGGTCTCGTCCATGCCCGTTGCCGTCCGGCGAGCACCTTGGCGGAGTTGCACAGCGTTGTGACACGAACGAGAAGGTCGCCGAGACTTCGAGCGGCTCGATACCCGTCACCGCAAGGGTGAGGCGGCGGTGGGCGTCAGCACGGACTCGGCGACCCCGACGATCTGGCTGATGTCGAAGCCCTCCATGTCCGCGCGGAATTCGGGGCTGTCCAGGTACGCCGTCAGTCGCTCCTGAACGTCGTCGGCTTCCCGGTAGGAAACGAGGGCGTACAGCTGGGGCGTCTCGCTACCGGGACCCGCGGGCACCGTCCAGACGCCGTGTGTGGCGATCCTGTGCTTGGCCATACCGGGAATGTGCTTGGACCAGATGTTCTCGTAGGCGACGAGCGCCTCAGGGCTGCGCAGTGTGTAGACACGAAGCTGGTACTGGGACATGAGCTCTCAATCCTTCTCTTCTGTGAAGCGGGACAAAGCCCCCCATCCGTAAGCCAGTTGGGAGGCTTCCCTCAGCCTTTCGTGAACAGGTTCGCCAGTTCGCGGTTCCAGTCGATGTGTCCGGACTCAGTACCCCGTGGCACCAGCGCCTCCGTGTGCTCCAGGAAGGTCCTGACGTCCTGCACGGGAACCTCGAGCAAGGCGGCGTCCGCGGGAGACCCGAGGGCGATGTACATCGCTTCGTCACCACGACCGACGGCCGGCCAGATCCGGATGCCCCCACTGCCTGCGGAACCTCTCAGGCCGTCGGCCAGAAGATCACGCCCCAGGACCCATTCGGCCAGCTCCTCAGTGTCGGTGAAAAAGGCGGCACGGACGACGTAGGGATCGGTGGGCTCGTAACGCAGGCTCATGCACATGGACAGCGAGTAGCTGCACGAGATGACAAGCTGCACGGCCACCCCCTGTATCACGGTCTTCAAAGACTCCATCGCCTTTCGCTCCAAGGCGTCTCCACCTCGGCTGCGCGGCTGATCTCATCCCGGCCGTCGTGGCGCCAGCCACGGATCTCGTCCCGGGAGTAGCGCTGCTCGAGCAGGTAGCCGACTCGGTGGTCCCAGCGGTAGTCGGCGGCGCTGACGCCGACGGTCGGGCGCTGGACGTGCGCGGATGCAGAAGTCTCGGCCGACGTGGTGAGGCCGGCGCCAAGAACGGCGGCACTCACGAACGCCACGGAGGAAGCGGTGACGGCAGCAACGCACCTCGTGAGATTTTTCATGACCATTCCTTCCTGATTGGAGCGATCTGCACCATCGGCCGCATGTAGGCGACGTGCGGCGCCTGGCGTGATCCGACAAGCCCTTCCATACGACGTACGGAAGTGCCTTCCCAGGTTTACCATACAACGTATGGAACTGTCGAGGCTGCGAGAAATGGCCCGCACGGCCGACAGCGGCATGAACAGGTCGACGTCTCTCCCAGACCGCGTCGGCTGCCTGGACCAAGTCCGCCCGGCCTTCGAGAAGATGCTCACCCGCACCAGCCACCTCGCATGCGGGGGCCCGTGTCCGGCCCCATGCTGGAAACGAGGGGGGTGCGGCAACGGAGGGAGTGGTGGAGATGCAGACCGTTGTGGACCTCACGCGCTGCCAGGGCTATGCGCAGTGCGTATTCCTCGCGCCAGAGGTATTCGAGCTGCACGGTGAAGAAGGGTTGCTGTACGCCACAGCCGTTCCCGACGACCAGGCCGAGCGCGTGCGCCAGGCCGCGGCGGCGTGCCCGGTGCAGGCGATCCTCCTCGGTGAGGAGGTGAGCGCCGGTGCCCGGTGACCTCAAGGACGGCCGCATCGTCATCGTCGGCGCGTCGCTGGCCGGGCTCAGGGCCGCGGAGGCGCTGCGCGAGGAGGGCTTCACCGGCTCACTCACCGTGGTCGGAGACGAGCCCCACCCACCCTACGACCGGCCGCCGCTGTCCAAGCAGGTGCTGCTCGGCCAGGCGACGGCGGACGCCACCGGGCTGCCCATGCGCCAGGACCCGAACGCCGATTGGCGGCTGGGTGTGCGCGCCATCGGTGTGAACCTGCTCGCGAAACAGGTGCTGCTGGACGGCGGCGAGTCACTGCCGTACGACCGGCTGCTGATCGCCACCGGGACCCGCGCGCGGCCCTGGCCCAACCCGGAGGAAGCCGCCCTGAACGGGGTGTTCACCCTGCGTACCCGCGAGGACGCCGGGGGGCTGGCCCAGCGGCTGGCCGCTGGGCCGGAGCGCGTGCTGGTGATCGGCGGCGGCTTCACAGGCTCGGAGATCGCCTCAGCCTGCCGGGAACGGGGACTGGAGGTCACAGTCGCCGAACGCGGCCCCGCACCCCTGGTGGGCGCGCTCGGTGGCACCCTGTCGAAGCTCGCGGCTGTCATGCAGCGTAACCACGGCGTGGACCTGCGCTGCGGGGTGACGGTCACCGCCCTGCGCGGGAACGGTAGCTTCACCGGTGCGGAGCTGTCCGACGGTAGCCGTGTCGACGCAGATGTGTGCGTTGTGGCGTTGGGGGCGGTCCGCAACGTCGAGTGGCTGGCGGAGTCCGGGCTGGCGGCAGGCCCGCGCGGGATCGCCTGCGACGCCGGGTGCCGGGCCTTCAACATGTACGGAATCGTCACCGACGACGTCTTCGTGGCCGGCGACGTCTCCCGCTTCCCCCACCCTCTGTTCGGCTACCAGATGCTCTCCCTGGAACACTGGGGCAACGCGGTCGAGCAGGCCAAGGTGGCGGCCCACAACATGGTCAACCCGGGGCCCCTGCAGCGCCCGCACCTGGCCATCCCGTCGTTCTGGTCGACCCAGTTCGGGCTCAACATCAAGTCGGTGGGTGTGCCCACGTTCTCCGACCACGTGGTCATCGCCCAGGGCTCCCTGGAGGCCCGCCGTCTGGCGATGGTCTACGGCTACCAGGGCCGGGTCACCGCCGCGGTCACCGTCGACATGGCCAAGTCGCTCGACTACTACAAGCACCTGATCGAGACGGCTGCTCCGTTCCCACCCCCGCCCGGCTCGGCGGACCGTGCGATCGCGGCCGACATCACGCTTCCCTCCGACGTGCCGGATCCCAAGGGGCTGTCCCACGGCCCCACCGTGGCGCTCACCGGTTACCTGCCCGACCGTCGACTGACCGTGGTGCAACCCACCGGCTGACTCACCTCCCGCCTCACCCCGAGGAGCCGTACGCATGACCGCCGACACCCTCCTGGCACGGATCACTGACTACGCCAACCGCCACAACCCCTATCCGCTGTACGCGGAACTCCGCGAGGCCGGTCCCGTGGTGCTGCAGGCAGACGGCAGCTACCTGGTCGGCAACTACCACGAGATCGCCGCTCTGCTCCACGACCCGCGGATGAGCGTCGATCCCCGCACCCGTGACGAGGTGACACACAAGCCGCCGTTCCTGCGACTCGACGACCCCGAGCACCACAGGCTGCGCACGCTGGCCATGCGGCCCTTCGGCCCGCCGCACAGCCCGGGCCGAGTCGATGCCATGCGCGGCGAGATCGACCAGATCACCGAGGAATTGGTGGCACCCTTCGAGGCGGGCCGGCAGCTCGACGTCGTCGACGATTTCGCCTACCCGCTGCCCATCACGGTGATCTGCCGCCTGCTCGGCGTACCCCGCGAGGACGAGCCGCTGCTCCGGGCCTGGTCCGACGCTCTGGTCGCAGCCGCCGACGTGAGGCCCGGAGATGACACCACCGAGACGAATCAAACCGGTGACCAGGCGCGGATCGAGATGGGCGGGTACCTGGTGAACCTCGCCGAGCAGCGCCGTGGCAAGTCGAGCGACGACATGCTCTCCGCATTCGTCAACGAGCTGGACCCTGCCCTGCGGCTCACCCAGGAGGAACTCGCGGAAACCGCCGTACTGCTCTTCATCGCGGGACACGAGACCACGGTCAACCTGATCGCCAACGGGGTGCTCACCCTGCTGCGCCAACCCGAACAACTGGACCAGCTGCGCCGCGACCCCGACCTGCTGCCGCAAGCGGTGGAGGAACTACTGCGCTACGAACCCCCGGTCCACATGCGCGAGCGCATCCCGCTCGCCGACATCGACATCGCCGGCACGACGATCGCCCAAGGTACCCCCATCGTTCTGGCGCTGGCCTCAGGCAACCGCGACCCCAGGCGGTTCCACGAGCCCGACCGGTTCGACCCCACCCGCCCGGACAACCAGCATCTCGGCTTCGGCAGCGGCATCCACCTCTGCTACGGCGCACCCCTCGCCCGCCTCGAAGCTCAGGCCGCACTGGGCGCGCTGCTCCCCCACCTCGGCACGGCGCGCCTGGTCCAGGACCCGCCGCCTTACCGGCAGAACGCCATGCTCCGCGGGCCGCGCCACCTGCCCGTCCAACTGTGATGTGAGGTCATGGCTCGTCAGATCGCACCGGAGATCGTGGCACCTTCTTGGTGCTGCGTAAGCGCAGCCGTTCCCCGTGTGCTTTGGCCTGTGGGTCCAGCCTCAGTGTCGAGGTGACGCCGGTTCCGAGCAGTCCTCCTCCAGTCAGTGCATTTCGGGAAGGAGGCGTCGCAGTTCGTCGGCGGTGAGGAAGGACCTGAGCCAGTCCCATGCCTCACGGTCGCCTCCCCAGACGCCGCGTTTCGCGCCGCATGCTCTCAGGGTCCGACTCGTCGACGTGTGCGCTGAGCCGCCGGCTCCTTCTACAAACACCCCACGTCCAAGCCGGACCTGTTCGACGCGACCCTGATCGACGCGCGATTTAAGACCATATGTCCACTTCACTCATGCTTGAGGGTTTCATCACTCTTCAGCAGGCTTGACGACTAAGCGATCGTATTTGATGATTTCATCAGGAATGAAGAAAGTGTACCTCTCCCGCGTTGGTTCGACGCTCTCAGCCCCTCTACACCCGATGGGACGAACCGGATGACGAACACCGATCACACGCCACTCGCCGAGCCGGTGAGCCCCCAGGGAGATACCCGACGCGGCGATAGCAATGATCGATGCCGAGGGGGCAGGCCTCCGACGACGCCCCGCGGGCTTCCGCGTACGCCGAGGAGTTCCGTGCCCGGGGTGGCTGGTCCGGCACCGTGGCGGTCCGCCGCCGCGACGGCCATCCGCTCAGCTGCCGCGCAGGTGGGGCCCGCTCGGGGCGGACCGCAAGGTCGTCTGGCCGAGCAAGAGCTGCCCTTCACGGCCGGCGCCGTATGACGCGCTGCCTTCCCAGGGCGCGGCCGCCACCGAATGCCGATCTCTCGCAGCCACAGGCTCTCGCAAGGGAAGTCAAAGAATGAATACAGCCAATGTTGAAAACACCGACTCGACAGGCGTTGCCCAAGGAGCGACGAACGCCTCCGGTACCGGTCCCGGCGGCAGTCGATACGCCTTTGACCGCCTGGCAGCCGCCGTGCTCGACGATCGAGGCGCGGTCGTGGGGTGGACCGGGACGGCAGAAGACCTGACGGGGTTCCGCGCAGAGGAGGTCTGCGGCCGCCCCGTGCAGGAACTGGTGGCCGACCTCCCGGACGACCTGCGCGGCGCCAAGGAGATGCCGGAATCCGGCCGGGTACGACTGTGGCACCAGTGCGGCAACACCATCGATGTCACTTTCAGGGCCACAAAGGTGGAGGGCTCGGCGGAGGTCCTCGTCCTGGTCTCACCCACACACCACGTCGCCGCCCACGAGCAGGGCGCAACGCTCCTTCACGCACTGTCCGCACAGAACCGGATCTTCGGCGGCCGTCCAGTGGCACCCGGCACTCGGCTGTGCGACGTGCTAGGCGCCGAGGACGCCGAGAGCCTCGAGGCAGTGCTGCGCCAGGTGCTCGAAATCGGTGTCCCAGTGGTCCGCAGAAACCCGCAAGTGAGCTGGCGGCACGATCCGGCCCGGCAGCACGCGCTGTCTCTGTCCGCATTCCGTCCGGAGGACGCGCGACGACGCGCCGCAGGGGTCGCAGCCCTGTACATCGACAGCGCCGACGATCTGCGTGCCCGCCGTCATCTGGATCTCGCCCGCGAGGTGGCCGAGCAGGTGGGCGGCTCCCTGGACGTCGTGCGCACTGCGCAGGACCTTGCAGACGTTCTCGTACCCGCGTTCGGGGATCTCGCCGCAGTCGACCTTGCGCACTCCGTTTTCGACGGGGAAGAACCCTCGAAGCAGCTGGGAGGTGGAGACATGGACAACGCGGCCCTTGCGCCGACCACCGCAGTGTGGCCGGCCGACATCAAGCGCGGCGACTCCGTCCCGCCCCTTCCCGACCACCCCCTCCTGCGCAGCTTCCGACACGGCGACACAGTCGTCTTCGGCCGTGACGACTTCATCGCCATGGTCAGCGACCCGCAACTGGTCGAGTATCTCGTCCCGAAGGACGCCCATTCGGTGATGGTGGCACCGTTGCATGCCCGCGGGCTCACACTCGGCGCCATATCGGCCTGGCGATGCGGCCGATCCGACCCCTTCACCGAGGACGAGGCGGATCTCATGAGACAGATCGCTTCACGGGGTGCGCTCGCCATCGACAACGCCCGCCGTTACACGCGGGAGCACAGGGCGGCCGTAGTGCTGCAGCAGCGCCTCCTTCCCCCGGCCACGACCGACAGCCCTGCAGCCGAGACCGCCAGCGCCTACCTGCCCGCAGGCGGCGGAGCCGAAATCAGCGGCGACTGGTACGACGCCATTGCTCTCCCTTCTCTTCGGCTGGCTCTTGTGGCCGGAGACGTCGTCGGCCACGGCATGCCCGCAAGCGCCACCATGGGCCGCCTGCGCGCCGCCATCCAGACGCTCGCGGACCTGGAACTCGAACCGGACGAGTTGCTCACCCGGATCGCGGACCTGGTCCAGCGCCTCGCGGCCGAAGCCCCACTCGGCGACCACGACATCATCGGCGGCACATGCCTGTACGCGGTCTACGACCCGGTCACCCAACGATGCGCCATAGCCAGTGCCGGGCACCCGCCCCCCGTCCTGGTCCGGCCCGACGGAACCGCCGAAGTCGTCGCGATCTCCCCGGGGCCACCACTCGCCGTCTGCGGCATGCCGTACGAGACCACCGTGATCGACCTCGAGCCGGGCAGCGTCCTCGCCCTCTGCACCGACGGCCTGGTCGAACAGCGCGACCGCGACATCGACCAAGGCCTGCAGCGCCTGACAGATGCCCTCGCCGCGTCCTGCCGTCCGGATCGCGCTCTGGACGAAACCGCCCGGGTTCTCCTCGCCGACCTAACAGACCAAGCGCCGCGCGACGATGCGACGCTGCTCCTCGCACGCACCCGCGCCATCCCGGCAGAGAACACCGCCCACTGGGAAATCCCGGCCGACCCTGCAGCCGTCTCCAAAGCCCGAGAATGGACAACCCACCAACTCACCACGTGGGGCCTCGAGGACCTCCTCTTCACCACCGAACTCATCGTCAGCGAACTGGTCACCAACGCCATCCGCTACGGTCGTGCGCCGATGGACCTCCGTCTCATTCGCCACGACGTCCTGGTGTGCGAGGTCACCGACTCCAGCGGCACCCAGCCTCGCCTGCGGCGCGCCCACACCACCGACGAGGGAGGACGCGGTTTGTTCCTCGTTGCCCAACTCGGCCAGCGCTGGGGCTGCCGCCATGGCCAGAACCGCAAGACGATCTGGTCCGAGCAGCTCATCGAGTGCCCCCGCTGACCGGGGCCTGCTCATTGCGTTCCCGGGCACCCCTGCTCGCAGTGCTTCGCCGGCCGCGGCGGCGCACCGCGCAACTGCCGAGACAACTCCCGTCGCGCGCTTCCAGCCCGCATCCGTACCCGGGTGGGGCGCACGGGGAGACCCGCTCTCTGGACCGGTGTAAGGAACCGGGCTCCTCGTGCCTATGGCCGGTCGGCGTATCGATGCTCCCGGAGTATCAGGAGGTGTTCAGCGAGTCCGGCCAGCTCCGCTGCGGCGCCGTAATCTGGGAGACGAGCGCAGTGACCACACCCAGCCGTTCGGGGGGCACTCTCCTCACGCCGGTCGAGCCCGACGTCCGGGGAGATCCCATGTCGCCGCTGCGCTGGACCACCAATTCCACCCGCAAGCTCGCCGAGCAGTTGACCCGTCAGGGCCAGGAGGTCCGCCCACTCCTGGAAGTACGCGGCCACCACATCAACACTTCTACCGCCCGCCTTCGCACACCAGCCGATGTCGCGACGTTCCTCGCTCCCGACTCCACCCAGACCAAGGTCAAAAGGACGAGTTAAAGATCTGCACGCCCTAAAGGGGTAGTTCAGGGCTCCACCCACACGCAGAGACAAGCTCGGCGCCCGACCAGAACAAGAGCAATGATCGGTGCCAGGAAGATGTCGAAGACCGCCGCCCGCCGGACACACTCAACCTCTCCCACGGCTATCGCGTGGAAAGACACCTCGGCTAGGCCCTTTTCAATCACCGGAGAAGCCCCAGAAGTAGATTTCCTCCAGACCCATGAACGTCGTGCAGAACCGTGCATCTGCCGAACCAACGTCGACTGGCAAGCGGTTCTACGGCCTTCACGTGTGCCCGCGTGAGGCGATCGGTGCCGGCCATCCGGTAAGCCTCGACAGGCCGAACGGGCTGCACGGTGCCGTAGTCAGGATCCTCACCTGGCCGCAACATCCTGTGCATGTGCAGGATCGAGTGTGTCCCTTCTTCCTGAGCCTGCTCGTCTTCCCACAGCTGGTCGAGCGTCGACGGTCGCACCCTGACCTCGTCGGTGTCGCCTTCGCCCCACGAATCCCTAGTAGTAGTCCTGCGCCCCGAAGGCCCTCTGCCTCAGAGCCTCCAACGCCGCTGGACCAGCAGGGCTTTGGCCTGGATGCCCATGGCTTCCTCGACCGTGGGTACTGCATGTTGCACTGGAAGTGCACAAGATGATCTTCGTGGTCTTCGCTGCTGACACCGCTCTGCTTGCCAGCAGCAGGCCGTCTGACCACACTGGTGCTCGCCGCGCACCACCCTCCCGGCCCAAATCCAAGGACACCCGATGAACCCGACAGGCCCCCAGGACCACACCCACACGCTCCTGCTGCTCCTCGCCGCCGTGCTTGGGCTGGTCTTCGCCGGGCTCGCTCTGCTGTCCGTATTCGGGTTCGTGCTCCCCTAAGGCCTCCCGTGTCCGGTCCGCCCCCGGGGATCTCCCAGGCATCGGTGCGGTAGGACGGCTGGACCAGCAGAATGCGGCCCGCCGCGTCGTGGAAGATGACTCCGGCACCGGCGATGTGCTTGGGCAGGGAGGCGTAGTACGCAGCGGGAGGAAGGTGGCTCATGGGGCGGGACGCCAACCTCAGCATCCGCCGGGCCCCGGTAGCACCCTCGGCTTGGCACAGAACAGTGGCAAACCGGTGCGATTCTCACTCCAGCGGTTAAATGACTGCGGCCATCTCGCGCGAGCAGGGGCCGACCCTGCTCGCCGAATACGGCTCCGGATCATGGGGCGTGGCCCTGTTCCAGAACACTCCGGCGGCGTATCACCACCGTCCGGATCTTGCGGAGCAGCACACCGGCGAACTTCAGCAGGTGCTCCAGGCAGAGCACGGTCGGCATCAGGGCTGATCAAGAGTGTGCCGATGGCCGAACGGGCGCGTACGGGCCTCAACCCGGTCGTACGCAATCCCTGCGCAGCACAGACATACGGAATCGATTGATCTGCTCGCCGTACGGTCGCCAGGTCTGGACGGCGGGACTCCCGGAGGCGTCGGGGTGTCGTCGCGTTGATGATTGCAACGGGGAGGCGCACACTCGTCACATAAGTGCGCGATACACGTTGTTCGACTGTCGCGAAAGATGCGCACGCGAAGATCCGCGGCGATGCCTCGCGAGGTCGAGCCATAGGCAGGAGGCATCTATGTGCGGCATCACCGGCTGGATCTCCTTCGACCGCGATCTGCGGTCCGAGTCCGCCGTACTGGACGCGATGACTGCGACGATGGCGTGCCGGGGCCCCGACGACAGCGGCACATTCTTCGACGGCCCGGCCGGCCTGGGGCACCGCAGGCTCGCCATCATCGACCTGCCGGGCGGACGTCAGCCGATGACGGCCCGGACCCCGCAGGGCGACGTGGCGATGGTGTACTCCGGCGAGGCGTACAACTACCCCGAGCTCAGAGTCGAACTGGCCGGTCTCGGACACCGGTTCACGACCGACTCCGACACCGAGGTCGTGCTCCACGGCTACCTGGAGTGGGGGGACGCGGTGGCCGATCGGCTCAACGGGATGTACGCCTTCGCCGTGTGGGATGCCCGCACACAGAAACTGGTGATGATCCGCGACCGCATGGGCATCAAGCCCTTCTACTACGCCCCCACGACGGACGGCGTGCTGTTCGGCTCCGAGCCGAAGGCGATCCTCGCCAACCCTCTCGCCCGGCGCGCGGTCACCCGGGACGGGCTGCGTGAGCTGTTCGCCTTCGTGAAGACCCCGGGGCACGCCGTGTGGGACGGGATGCACGAGGTCGAGCCCGGCACGGTCGTCACCGTCGACCGTGACGGGCTGCACCGGCACACCTACTGGACCCTGGAGACGCGGCCCCACACTGCCGACCAGGCCACCTCGATCGCCACCGTGCGCGAGCTGCTCGACGACATCGTGCGCCGCCAGCTGGTCTCCGACGTACCGCGCTGCACACTCCTGTCGGGCGGTCTGGATTCGTCCGCCATGACCGCCATCGCCGCCCGGCATCTCGCGGAACGCGGCGAGACGGTGCGCAGCTTCGCCGTGGACTTCGTGGGGCAAGCCGACAACTTCGTCGCGGACGAGCTTCGCGCCACGCCCGACACCCCGTACGTGCACGACGTGGCCCGGGCGGCCGGTACCGAGCATCTCGACATCGTGCTCGACTCCCAGGCACTCGCCGATCCCGACGTGCGAGCGCGGGTGATCCGGGCCCGTGACCTGCCGATGGGCTTCGGCGACATGGACTCGTCGCTGTACCTGCTGTTCAAGGCGATTCGCGAGCATTCCACGGTGGCCCTCTCCGGCGAGTCCGCCGACGAGGTGTTCGGCGGCTACCTCCAGTTCTTCGACGAGGAGGCCCGCGCCGCCGACACCTTCCCGTGGCTGGTGAAGTTCGCGGAGCACTTCGGGGACGACGCCGATGTCCTGCGCCCCGACCTGACGGACGCGCTCGACCTGCCCGGGTACATCCGCCACAGTTACGCGGTCGCCACAGCCGGGATCCGCCGCCTGGACGGCGAGTCCGACTTCGAGTACCGGATGCGGCGGATCTGCCATCTGCACCTGACCCGCTTCGTGCGGGTACTCCTGGACCGCAAGGACCGGACGAGCATGGCCGTCGGCCTTGAGGTTCGAGTGCCTTACTGCGACCACCGGCTCGTCGAGTTCGTGTACAACGCGCCATGGTCGCTGAAGTCGTTCGACGGACGGGAGAAGAGTCTGCTTCGGGAGGCCACTCGCGATGTACTCCCCCAGTCGGTGTACGACCGGGTGAAGAGCCCGTATCCGTCGACACAGGATCCGAAGTACGCGATCGCCCTGCAGGAGCAGGCCAAGGATCTGCTGGCCAGCCCTTCTCACCGGGTCTTCGAACTCGTGGACCGGGACCGGCTGAAGCGGGCCGCGCACCGTGAGCTCCCGCAGATCACCCAGGCGTCGCGGCGCGGGCTGGAGCGCACCCTGGACCTGGCTGTCTGGCTCGATATCTACGATCCTGAGCTGCTGCTGGACTGATGCGGCCGGGGAGGTCCGGACGCTTCTGCCACCTCTCGCTCACCACGGTCGAGACGGGCCGCCGGAGCGCCGACTCGGGCAGTGCCCACTTGTTCGTGGAGTCATCGCTCGCCGATGCCGAACACGCGCGATGATTTTCGGGCGGCGCGACGGTATCCGTTGCGCGCCCGAACAGCGCGGGGAGCGAGCCCATACGCATCGTGATCAGTCAGTTCATGAGCTTGGACGGCATCGTGCAGGCGCCGGGCGAATCCGACGGGGACACGGCCGGCGGCTGTGCCCCCGGGCGGCTGGTCACCCCCCTTCTTCGATCCGGAGGTGGTGGGCGGCGCCTTCGACGACGCGTTGACCAAGGCCGAGGCGCTGCTGTTCGGGCGCCGCACCTGGCAGACGGTGGCAGCGGCGTGGCCCGAGCGAGCCGGTGACCCGTTCGCCGACCGGATGAACGCCATCCCGAAGTACGTCGTGTCTGCGACGCCGGGCAACGACAAGGTGGCGTGGGTCAACACCACGCGCATCTCCGGCTGATGTCCGCTCTGATAGAGAGTGCCGCCATGGTCGTGGCCTCGGCCGGGGTGGCGTCGACCATCGCAGTCTCCGTCGCAATGATGCGTACGCGGCGCACGATCGGGCGGCAGGCCCGCGGGCTCGGTGCGCTGGAACAGCGATGCCGTGACGCGGAAGTGAACGCAGCCGCCCGGGACTCCGAGGCCGTACACCTGGCCGAGGCCCGACTGCCCGCACTCGTGCAAGCGGTCCTGAACGGCACGGACCACGCGTTCATCGATGGCGGACTGCGTCATTCATCGCTGTTCAACACGCCTACGGACCATGCCTACCGGTCCGTGCTGCAGCAGATGCAGGCCCTGGCTGAGGGGGCGAGCAACTGGGCGGAGGGCGCTGCTCGTGCTGCAGTCCAGGCCGTCACACATCAACGAATGCCTCCAGCTCCTCGTCGAGCCGACAGGCGTGCCCTACATCGACGGCAAGGAGATCGCCAGCGAAGCTCCTGGCGGAGAAGGTCGCTCGTGGTCGGTGAGCCCCGCGGGCGCCGGGCGTGGAGCGGGTGCACCGGGCTCTGACCGGGCAGGGGGCGCAGTCCGGCAGGCGGAACGTCACGTGGATGATCGGCAGGCCTTCCTTGCTCCGGGCCTGGCGCCAGTTTCTGCTCACTGCCCCGTTGGGGCAGGTGGCGCGCTGCTTCTCCCAGTCGATGGTGAAGTGGGTGAGGTCGAAGGCCCGACCAGCCCGAGCCTTCCCGCCTCACCTCACACCAGCCCAGTGACCTGCGACTTCAGGACAGAAAGTGCTCAATGCTTGAAGTAGTGCCCTTCTTCGATGTCCGCGATCAGTGTGAGGTGGGTCGGCTGCCAGTCGAAGCGCTGCTGGGTCAGTGCACTGGAGGCTGGACTGTCGAGCGAGACCAGCGGGGCGAGAAGGCTGAAGTGTTCACTCGCATCCCTGGTCGCGAGGCTGACGGCTGGGAGACCCAGGCCGCGGCCGATGGCCTCGGCGATGTCGCGGAACGGCACTCCCTCCTCGGCGACAGCGTGCAGCGGTGTGCCGGCCGGGGCGGATTCCACGGCCAGGCGGAACAGGTTCGCCACGTCGCGTCGGTGCGCCGATGGCCAGCGGTTCGATCCGTCGCCGACGAAGGCGGACACGCCCGTCGCGCGGGCGATGCCGATCAGGGTCGAGATGAATCCGCGTGCGTCCCCGTGGCCGTGCACGGTCGGCGCCAGCCGTATCGAGGACGAACGCACGCCGCGCTCGCCCATGGCGAGGACGGACGTCTCAACCGGGAGCCGCAGGGCGTGGATGGGGTCGGCGGCGGCAAGGGTGTCCTCGGTGAGCACGTGCCCTGGCGTGCGGCCGATGACTCCCGAGGTGACCGCGAAGGGTTTGCCGGTTCCTTCCAGCGCTGAACCGATCGCCTCGACCGCGTTGAGTTCGACCTGCGCTCGCGCGGCCGAGTCGGTGGATTCGGAGATGTGCTTGTTGGCGGCGTACACCACACCGTCCGCGGCTGCGGCTGCGGCGCGCAGACTGCCGAGGTCATCGATGTCACCACGGTGTATGTCGACGCCGACCCTGGTCAAAGCAGCGGCAGCGGTGTCGGAGCGGGCGAGGCCCACGACCTGGTGTCCGGCTTCGAGCAACTCCTGGACGACGGACGATCCGACGTATCCAGTTGCTCCTGCGACGAATATGCGCATGGTGGAAGTCCCCCTGGTTGTTGCGAGTCGGCCCGGGGCTGGGAGGCTGCGGGCTCGTGTCTTGACGTTAGGAACCGGAGGCGTGCCGCGTCCAAGACCCATTTCGCACCGCGTGATACGGAACGAGTATCGCGAGTAGCATGCTGATGTGCCCGGCAACCCCTCGTCCCCGGTGGACCTCGATCTTCGCCTGGTGCGGTATTTCACGGTCGTGGCCGAGCACGGCAACTTCCACCGTGCAGCTGCCGCGTTGCATGTCGCGCAACCGTCGCTGAGCCGACAGATCCAGCGCCTCGAGGACCGGCTGGGCGTCCGTCTGCTCGATCGCACGAGCCAAGGCAGCACCCTCACCGAGGCGGGACGGGTATTCCTGCCGCAGGCAGAAGCGCTGGTGCGCTGCGCCGAGTCGGCCGCAGCACAGGCTCGGGCCGTCGCCGTGCCTGGCGCTGTCACGATTGGGTACGCGGGCGGTCTCATCGTCACTCCCGCGGTGCGCGAGCTGCGCCGCCGATGTCCCGAGGCAGAGGTGCGCACCCTGCATCTGGACTGGAACGATGTGCATCCGGGGCTACTGGACCACCGCGTGGACGTGGTCATCGCCCGCGAACCCTTCCCGACCGACCAACTGCGCGTGGCGGTCCTGTACCAGGAGCCCCGGGTGCTCCTGGTGCCGAAGACGCACCGTCTTGCGGGCAAGGAGTCGATCACTCTTGACGACTTCGCTGACGAACCACTGGTCCGTTATGCGGACGCCACCTACGACGCCTTCTGGAGCATCGACCCGCGGCCGGACGGACGCCCAGCGCCCGACGGCCCGCTGGTCGAGGCGCACGAGGACAAGCTCGAAGCCATCGCCGGTGGTCGGGCCCTCGCCTTTGCGCCTGCCAACAGCACAATCGGTGGGAACAGCACGCTCAGGCGTGACCTCACGGCCATTCCCGTCGAAGGGATCGAGCCGTGCAATGTTGCGATCGCGACCCGGGGCGGCGAAAACAGCGGCCTGGTCACGGCCTTCTTCGAATCAGCCCGCTCTCATCTCACCCGCCACGGATCCGACGACACCACCACCTGGTGACACCGGTGCGGTGATCCACCGGGCGAGCGAGACCAGGGTGGTTTCAACACTGTCCGCCATGTAGTCGCGCAGTACCTCAAGGTCGGCCCGGGTGGAGCCCAACACCGGGTCAAGGCGGAGGAGTTGCCAGGACTGCTCGACGACGGTCCCGCGCCCGCACGGGCGCAGGGTCCAGGTCCAGCGGACGATGCCGCCCTCGGCGCCGCCGACCACGAAGGCGAAGGAGAAGCCGGGTTCGGCCCGTACGACCTGGGAGCGGCTGCTCCACTGTCGCCCGTCCCTGATTGCGGCCGCTGAACCAGGCGCCGACCTGTGGCCCGGCACCCTCGTCGTACGTCACCTCGGTGGCGTCGGGGCTCCAACGGGCAATCGCGGAGACATCACTGATCAGGTCGTATACCCCGGCTGGTGTGGCGTCGACCCATGCGCGTCGGCTGAAGGCGAAGGCTGACGGGTCCAGAGCCCCGATGGGGTCGTGGTCGCTGATGCTGGCGCTCAAGGCGTCCTCCTGGATGTGCGGTACCGGTTCGACGACGCCCAGGCCATCACCGGTTCCGCCGGGCAGCCACACCCGTTGGTGCCTATCCCCGCCAGGGGCAGGCTGCGGGTCGCGGCTCAGCCCATACTCGGATCCATGAACGCCAAAGTGCAGCTCGGGGACTTCTTACAGACACGGCGCGCCCAACTGCGTCCGGAGGATCTCGGCGTGCCCACCTACGGGGAGCGTCGGCGGGTACCGGGCCTGCGGCGCGAGGAGCTGGCGCTGCTGGCGGGCGTGAGCGCCTCCTACTACACACGGCTGGAACAGGGGCAGTCACTGAACGCCTCGGCGGAGGTGCTGGACGCAATCGCCCGGGCGCTGCGGCTGGACGAGGACGAGCGCCTCCACCTGCACAACCTGGCGCGGTCGACCAAGGCCGCCGGCCGGGCCCGACGGCCTGCGCCGGAGCGCGTGACGGCGGCGACCGGCCAACTGCTGGAGGCGCTGGCAGACGTTCCGGCGATCGTACTGGGCCGCCGCAGCGACGTCCTGGCGTGGAACCGGCTGGGCCACGCACTGTTCGCCTCACAACTGGACCCCGGTGCCACCGACCGCCCGGCCACGCGTCCCAACATGGCCCGACTGGTGTTCCTCGATGCCCACACCCGCGATCTGTACGCGGACTGGCCGAGCAAAGCCAGGGCCGTGGTGGGGAATCTGCGCCTGGTGGCGGGCCAGTACCCGGACGACGCCGCCCTCCACGCGCTGGTGGGTGAACTAAGCTCCAAGAGCCCGGAGTTCGGCGCGATGTGGGCCGATCACCGGGTCAGGCCATGCGCCGTCGCCGACTACGAGATGCGGCATCCGCTGGTCGGCCCGCTGACCGTCTCCCAGCAGACCTGGAGCCAGGGGCCCGGCCAGAACATCGTGGTCGTCACCACCGAGGCCGGTTCCCCCGCGCGGACCGCGCTGGCCCTGCTCGACCAGGCCGTCGCCCAGGCCCATCCGGCGCGACCCGTGGCCCCGGCCGCCGTCGGCTGACCAGGCACGCCACCGGGCTCGACACCCACAAGGACCCGGGCACGGCCGACAACCTACCGTGCCCGAAACGGCCCTCGGCGCACCGCGCCCCGGGTCAGAGCCATCCGCCCAACCCGTGCGTCGGCGCATCGCTGCCGCATGCCCGAAAACAGTGAAGGCATCATGTTCAAGAAGCTGTCCAGGACCACTGCTGTGGCTGCCGCCCTGTCCGCGGCAGTGATCACGACGATCAGCCCGGCCCCGGCGTCGGCTGTCTCCGACCCGCTGAGCAACGCCCGGATCGCCCGGCACTTCGACCCGGCCAAGGGCCAGAGGCCGGAGAACATCACGCCGGCCCCCGGCGGAGGTGCCTACGTCACCTTCGCCGACGCCCGCCAGGTGGCCCTGATCTCCCCCACCGGCACCATCCGGGTCCTTGCCACCCTGCCGCTGCCCGCCGACGGCGGCGTGCACACCCCGGCGCTGCGTTTCCCGTTGACCGTCGGCATCGTCCGTGCGGACGACGGCACCCTGTACTTCCTGTACGCCACCGGCACCGCCGACCTGACGGGCGTGTGGCGGCTGCGCCCCGGCGGCGAACCGCAGCGCATCGCC
Organism: Streptomyces sp. NPDC058231; assembly: GCF_042882275.1. NCBI lineage: Bacteria > Bacillati > Actinomycetota > Actinomycetes > Kitasatosporales > Streptomycetaceae > Streptomyces > Streptomyces sp. NPDC058231. The sequence goes on from NZ_JBHVWN010000058.1 coordinate 42,125, forward strand.
GCGCTGCCGGCGACCGGCCTCCCCAACGGCCTGGCCCTGGACGCCCGGACCGGGACCCTCTACGCGACCGACTCCGTCCTCGGCACGATCTGGAGCATGCCCGTCACCGGCGGCACCGCCGTCGCCTGGTCCACCGCCCCCGAACTGGCCTCCACCGGATTCCTCGGCGCCAACGGCCTGAAGGTCCACGGCGGGGCGGTGTGGGCCACCAACCTCGACCAGGGCACCGTCCTGCGCATCCCCATCCTCCCGGACGGACGCGCCGGATCGGTCCGGACCCGGGCAGCCGGACTGTCCGGAATCGACGACTTCGCCTTCACCGGCCACGGCGACCAGCTGCTGGCCGCCCTCAACGGCCCCAGCGAGGTCGCGCTCGTCCAACCGAACGGCCACCACGCCATCGTCCTGACCGCAGCCGACGGCCTCCAGAACCCCACCTCCATCGCCCTGCGCGGCAACACCGTCTACGTCGACAGCGCCGCCTACGTACCGGCCACTGACCCCAACCTCCTCCTCGCCCACCTGAACCGCTAACAGCCCGGAGTCCGGGGACCGGTGACGTCACGGCCGGCCCCACCCCCCGGCGACGGGCAGTTCGCCACCGGCCCGTGCTCCAGGGCCCGTCTTCAAACGGATCTTGCCCAGAGCAGGAACGGCGCCAGACTGACCGCTGCTTCGTAGGAGGTGGCGCCTGAGCTCGATCCGCTTTGACGGACATTCGAGATCAGGGGCTCAGCCCCGGGAGGATGTCCATCATGGAGAGCATGGGGAAGAAGAAGAAACCTCGCCGCCCTCGCCGTTCGTTCACGCCGGAGTTCAAGGCCGAGATCGTCGGTCTGTGCCGACGGGGTGACCGCTCGGTCGGGCAGGTCGCCAGAGACTTCGAACTGACCGAGACCGCGGTGCGGGACTGGGTCAAGCAGGCCGAGGTCGACGCGGGCGAGCGAAGCGGGCAGACCAGCAGTGAGCGCGAGGAACTGGCCGCGTTGCGGCAGGAGAACCGCCGGCTGCGCGAGGATGTCGACGTCCTCAAGCGGGCCACAGCTTTCTTCGCGTCAATGCCAAAGTAAGGGTCACCGGCATCCGGGTGGTGTCAGAGTGGCAGGACCGGCGGGGTTGGCTCTCTTTTTCGCTGCCCCGTTCGCGGTGGCTTGTCCTTGATGTGCCGCCCCGCCGGCCCTGGCGTCCCCGTGGAGTGGCTTGATAGGAGCGTGCTCTCGGCCCGATTGAGGCGTGCCCCCGCGGTGGACCCGGCATCGGATCCCCGCGCCCGCTGTTGGAGGCACCTTCGTGATCGTGGTCGGCGTCGACGCTCACAGGAAGACCCACACCCTGGTCGCTGTCGACCCGCTCGGACGGAGGCTGGCCCAGCTCACAATCGCCGCAACCACCACTGGTCATCAGCAAGGATGCGAGCGGATGCAGCAGTTCGGCCACGTCCTGGTTGCGGTGGAGGACTGCCGACACCTCACCCGTCGCTTCGAGGTCGACCTCCTGGCCGCCCGCCACTCCGTCGTCCGCGTGCACACGAGGCTGATGGCCGGTGCGCGTCGCTCGGCCCGCGAGCGCGGGAAGTCGGATCCGATCGATGCCGCGGCGGTGGCCCGGGTCGCCCTGCGAGAGCCTGACCTGCCGAAGGCCTGCCTGGACGGCCCCTACCGTGACGCGAAGCTCATAGTCGACCACCGTCGCCTGCTGGTCCGCCGGCGGACCGCCGCGGCCAACAAGCTTCGCTGGTTCCTTCACGAGATCGACCCCGAGTTGCCCGTCCCCTCGCGTGGCCTGCGCCGCCTGTGTGTCTTCGACGTGCTGGAGGCAACCTTGCTTGGTCGGGCGGCGGTAGTCGTCGAGATTGCCATCGACTTGATCGCGGAGTGTCGAGGGCTCACTGAGCGGATCAATGCCCTGGAAGGGCGGCTGCGGCGCCTGGTGCGCGATCTCGCGCCTGCCCTTCTGGATGTCCCGGGCTGCGGGGTGATCGGGGCCGCAGCAATCCTCGGCGAGACCGCCGGCGCCGCCCGTTTCAAATCGAAGGACGCGTTCGCGCGCTTCAACGGCACCGCGCCGATCCCGGTCTGGTCCTCGAACAAGGTCAGGGTTCGACTCAACCGAGGGGGCAATCGGACGATCAACAACGCCCTCCACATGATCGCGGTCACGCAGGTTCGTGGAACAGGTGAGGGAGCCGCTTACTACGCCAAGCTGATTGCGGCCGGAAAGACCGCCAAAGAGGCTCTCCGCGTACTCAAACGCCGCATCTCGGACCGGGTCTTCCGTGCCCTGCTTGCCGACGAGTCCGCACGGCGTCAGCACGACCAACCCCCCCGCCAGGTTCAGTTGCAAATGATCGGGATCAAGCTTCCCTGCGTTGTTCTGCGGGACCGGGCGAGCCGTTCGTATGGTTCTCCCACCCAGGGGCGTCGACGCGGCGCTCGCCGCGCAGGAGGGTTGGCCTTCACCCGACGCCGCCACGGGCACGGGCGCGGGGTGACCGGCACGCGACGTCTGGTCCCTCCCCGCGCCCTGACCCAGCTTCCGCCCCGCGAGGCCCTCCAAAATATTGCCGCGGCGCCTGTCCCCTCCCCGGACCGGGCGCTGGACACGGCGTGGCACCCGGGCAATCTGCTGCGCAGCCTCTGTGGCGCGGCAGCCGAGATCGATCCATGCTGCGGGACGCGAAGGCGGCTTCGGTGAGGGTTATGCCTCGGACGGTCCCTCGGGGCCCGGGGTCGCGAGCCGGGATCGTGTCTCGGGGGTCCCGATCCCGACGGAAGCCAATTTGTTTCGCGTTGCCAAACCATTGCAGGATCTGGAGTTGATGCTCGTGCCCGTGCATGGCCACGAGTCGCCGTTGCGCGCACTCAAGGACTGCCTGTTGCTCATCGACGGGAACTCTGCTCGTCTGCGCTACTTCTGAGCGATCGTCATCACAGACCGCCGTCCTTCTCCCCTGCGTCGATCAGGTCTTGCTGGACGGCCACAGCGGTCCAGGACCGCGAGGTGGGAGCCGTACCAGGAAGTCTTGTAGGTGAGCTGGCTGCGCAGTTTTGCTGCGTCGTCTTGAAGATCCTCTGCCTCAGCCACCGTACGTTCTCCTCGCAAGGGGCCCAGTCGATGCCGTGCCAGTCGAGTAACTGATCGTTTCAGAATGAGTTGTGTGGCTTGAGCCTGGAGTGCTCCATCCCGGGGTCGCGCCACCGCCGGACACGGGCGGCTGTTCGCCCTGCCACTGACACGTCAGCGGCACTCGCTATTGTCCGTGCCATGATCTCAAGTGATCGTCTGCTTGACCTTATCCAGACCACCCCGGAGATTGATCTGCTGCTGCGGTCATCGTTCGGCTTCGACATCCACCGGAAGCACAATGGCGATGGCTTGAGGCTTGCCTCGGGTGCGCCGCTGGAGGTGATCGCCGGGGAGTTCGCTGGTGGGGCGTACTTTCTGTGTGCCGAGGAGAACGGTCGCCGGCCGGTGGTGTTCGCGAGTTCCGAAGGAGAAGGCGGTCTGCTCGCTGATGACCTGGCGGACGCGCTGGAGATCATCATCGGGCTGGAGTGGCGGGACTGCCTCTCATTCTCGGGCGGTGGCGATGTGGAGGTCATGCAGGTCTCCGCTCAACACCTTGAACGGTCCCGCGGCAAGTACAACCCGGACATCGACAACGAAGCTGCCCGGGTGGCGGCAGCCCTGTCGCTGCGTATCGTGCCGGTCACCGACCTCGTGATCCGGTTGCAAGCAGCCGCCTCGAAGACCGAACCGGACTACGTCGTGACCGACGACGACGGGCAGACGTTCGACCCACCGTTCGGCGAGCACGTGGAGCCTCGCCACGGTGGCTGGCGCTGAATTTGACCGGCCGCTGCTGCCAGTCGCATCGACGCTGGTATTCCGGGCAATTTCTGACAACGCGTCGGGCAGACTCTCCAACGTGTCTTCCGACCTTGTTCCCGATGATCTCTGGGATCGCATAGTTCCGCTTCTCCCAGCCCGGCCTGCCCGACGCCATCACCACCCCGGACGACTGCCGGTATCGGACCGCGCCGTACTGGCTGGCATCGTCTACGTGCTCCGTAAGGGCGTGGCCTGGCGCGATGTGCCCATCCAGGTCGTTGGCTGTTCAGGGGTGACCGCGTGGCGTCGGCTCCGGGACTGGACTGAGGCCGGCGTCTGGCCCCGCTTGCACGAGGTCCTCCTCGCCGAGTTGCGAGAGGCCGACCTGCTGGACATGGACGAGGCCGCGATTGACGGTTCGCACGTCAGGGCGTTGAAAGGGGGGCTCACAGCGGCCCTTCGCCCGTCGACCGGGGTAGGTCGGGCAGCAAGCACCACCTGATCGTTGACCGGCAGGGCACCCCGCTCGCCGTCACGCTGACCGGCGGCAACCGCCACCACGTCACACAGCTCCTGCCGCTCCTTGACGCGAACCCACCGATCCGGGGCCTGCGCGGACGCCCGCGCACACGGCCACGAAGGCTGTTTACCGACCGGGGCTACGACTTCGACAAGTATCGCCGCCTGCTGTGGAAGCGCGGGATCAAGCCGCTCATCGCCCGTCGCGGCGTCGCCCACGGCTCGGGCCTGGGCAAGACCCGCTGGGTGGTCGAGCGGACCTTCGCCTGGCTCCACCAGTTCAAGCGTCTGCGCATCAGCTACGAGGTACGCGCCGACCTCCACCAAGGCCTGCTCCAACCCGCCTGCAGCATCAACTGCTTGAGACGACTCGGAACCTCATTCTGAAACGATCAGTAAAAGAGCGTTTCGTCCCGCAAGGGAGGCTTCTTGGTGCTTCGGGCGGCAGATTGCTTCGGTCTGACTGAGGTAGTGGGTGTCTGTTGTGGCAGGT
>NZ_JBHVWN010000059.1:0-45643 GCF_042882275.1 Streptomyces sp. NPDC058231
GCCCCTGCACGGCCCCGGACCGGCCGTCTCGCGGGTGCGGTGAGTGTCGCCGGGCCGCGGGCGCGGTCGAGGTGTGGGTGGGGCCGTGCAGGGGAGTCCCCGCAGGGGCCGGCGTACGTGCCGGGCTCCGCCGCGGTGCGGGCTTCCGCGCCGGTCCCGAGGAGACGCCCCGGAGGGGCCGCACCCACCCCACCGGCGGGCGGCCGCGCCCCGATCCGTTGCCGGGCAACAAAACCAAGCCCGTCCGGCGATTGAGGACGGAACGGGTCACCCCGGACCGGGGCGAGGAATCAGGCGCCCCGCCCCGGAGGGAACGACGCGCCCCGCCCCGGAGGGGACCACGGTGCCCCTGGTACCACCAGGGGGGAACCCGTCACCGGGTCCGGAACGATCACCGCTTCCAGGCCGAAGACCTCGCGTACGAGTTCGGCCGTGACGATGTCCTCGGGGCTGCCCTCGGCGACGATCCGGCCCGCCTTCATCGCGACCAGGTGGTCCGCGTACCGCGCGGCCTGGTTGAGGTCGTGGAGCACCGTGACGACCGTGCGGCCGCGGGTGCCGTCCGGTGCCGGGGCGGCGAGCTGCCGCACCAGGTCGAGGACCTCCACCTGGTGCGAGATGTCGAGGTACGTCGTCGGCTCGTCGAGCAGCAGCAGATCCGTCTCCTGGGCCAGTGCCATCGCGATCCAGACCCGCTGCCGCTGCCCGCCGGAGAGTTCGTCCACCGACCGGTCGCCCAGCGTCGTGATGTCCGTGCGCTCCATCGCGTCGGTCACCGCCCGCTCGTCCTCCTCCGACCACTGCTGCCACCAGTGCTGATGCGGCTGACGGCCGCGGGCGACGAGGTCGGAGACGGTGATCGCCTCGGGGGCGACCGGGGTCTGCGGCAGCAGACCTATCGCCTGGGCGATCTGCCTGGTCGGGATCCGGGACAGCTCCGTGCCGTCGAGGAGAACCGCTCCGCCGCGCGGCTTCAGCAGCCGTCCCAGGGCGCGCAGGGTGGTCGATTTGCCGCAGGCGTTCGGGCCGACGATGACCGTCACCCGGCCGTCGGGGACGGTGAGGTCCAGCTCGTGGACGACCGTGCGGTCCTCGTAGGCGAGGGTCAGTCCGCGTGCGGTGAGCCGGCCGGCCGTGCCCTCGGCGACGGCGTCGGACGTACGGGTCGAGCTCATGCCTTGCCTCCATTGCGGCCACCGTGGCCGCGGATGATCAGCCAGATCAGGTACGGGGCGCCGACCGCCGCCGTCAGCACACCCACCGGCAGCTCGGTGGGTGAGAAGAGCCTGCGCGCCAGCAGATCGCCGAAGACGACGATCACCGCGCCGAGCAGAGCCGAGCAGAGCAGCGGAATCTGGGCGGTACGGGTCATCCGGCGGGCGATCTGCGGGGCGAGCAGCGCCACGAAGTCGACCGGTCCGGCCGTTCCCGTGGCCACGGACGCCAGCACCACGCCGAGCGCGACGAGCCCGAGCCGTACCCGGGAGAGCCGGACTCCGAGGGCCGTCGCCGTGTCGTCGTCCATCGCCACGGTCCGCTGGGCGCGGGCCGCCCACAGGACGGCCGGGGTCAGGACCACCAGCGTCCAGCCGATCGGCGCCACCTCGTTCCAGCCGCGGCCGTTGAGGGATCCGGTCATCCAGATCTGCGCCTGCTGAGCGACGAGGTAGTCGCCCTTCGTCAGGAACAGGGTGGTGACGGACCGCAGCGCGATGGCGAAGCCGATGCCGATGAGGACGAACCGGGTGGCGTGCAGCCCGCCGCGCCACGCGAAGGCGTACACCAGTGCGGCCGCGGCGATCCCGCCGATGACCGACAGGTACGGCAGGACGGTGTACGAGGTGACGCCGAAGGTCATCGCGCCGACCGTGAGGGCGCCCGCGCCCTGGCTGATGCCGATGATGTCGGGGCTGGCCAGCGGATTGCGGGCCACCGTCTGGATCAGCGCGCCGGCGATCCCGAAGGCCGTGCCGACGAGCAGTCCGACGACCATGCGGGGCAGCCGCAGCGTGCCGACGACCAGTTCGTTCCGCGACGGCTGTCCGAGGATCACCTTCACGACCTCGGTGGGCGCCACGAAGCTCTCGCCGACGCAGAGGTACGCGACGCAGACGGCGGCCAGCAGCACCGCGAGGACCGCCGCGACGACTGCCGCCCGCCGGTGCAGCAGGAACCGGCCGCGCGCCCCGATCCGGACGACGCCGTATCCGGCGGGCCTGACCCGGGTGACCGTGCCGCTCATGCGGGCACCGCCTTCCGGCGTACCAGGGTGACCAGGAACGGCACCCCGATCAGTGCCGTCATCACACCCGCCGGGACCTCGCTGGGCGGGAAGACGATCCGGCCCACGACGTCCGAGACGAGCAGCATCACCGGGCCGATCAGCGCCGCCATCGGCAGTACCCACCGGTGGTCGCTGCCGACGATCGCACGGGCGATGTGCGGGACGGCCAGGCCGATGAACGCGATCGGGCCGGCCGCGGCCACGCCGACGCCGGTCAGCACCGTGGCCCCGACACCGCCGACGATCCGCACCGTGGCGACCTTCTGCCCCAGCCCCTTCGCCACGTCCTCGCCCAGTGCCAGCGCGTCCAGACCCCGTGCGACCGACAGCACGAGCACCGTGCCGACCAGCAGGAACGGCCAGATCCGCTGGGCCACGTCGGTTTCGCGTCCGGCGATCGAACCGACCTGCCAGAAACGGAACTCGTCGAGCGCCGACGCCTTCGTCGTCAGTACCGCCATCGTCATCGACACCAGCAGCGCGTTGATGGCGGCGCCGCCCAGCGCGAGTTTCACGGGTGTCGCCCCGCCCCGTCCGCGGGACGCGATCGCGTACACGGCGACGGAGGCGATCGCCGCGCCGGCGAACGCGAACCAGACGTACCCCGTCAGCGTGTGGACACCCGCGTACGCGATGGCGAGCACCACGCCCACCGAGGCGCCCTGGCTGATGCCGAGGATGCCGGGGTCGGCGATGGGGTTACGGGTGATGCCCTGGAGCACCGTGCCCGCGAGGGCCAGCGCCGCGCCGACCATCAGCCCGATGAGGGTGCGCGGCACCCGCATCTGCCGGATCACTTCGGCGGCGTCGGAGTGCCCGCCGTGCAGCAGGGCGTCGAGGACCGCGGACGGCGCGATGGTCCGCGCCCCCACGGCCAGGCTGAGCAGGACGGCCACCAGCAGCGCCGCGACGGCCGCCGCCGTCGCGAGGGCGCGTCTGTGGCGGCGAGGTGCGGCGGTTTGCATCGGACCCAATCGGCAGGCTGGAAGAGCCTAGGTAAGGCTTGGCTAAGTCTAGGTGGGGCCTGTCGGGCGCCGGACGGCGAGGGGGCGGTTCGGCGGCTCGGCACAATGGATGCCATGGCTTCGCACCCTCTGACGGTCGGTTTCGACCTCGATATGACGCTCATCGACTCCCGGCCCGGCATCAAGGCCGCCTACCAGGCACTCTCCGCGGAGACGGGGACCTCGATCGATGTCGACCTGGTCGTCAGCAGGCTCGGTCCGCCGCTGGAGGACGAGCTGGTCAACTGGTTCCCGGCGGCTTCGGTGGCCGCCGTGGCCGACCGCTACCGGGAGATCTATCCCACATACGCGATCACGGGGACCACCGCGCTCCCCGGTGCCCGGGAGTCCATCGAGGCGATACGCGAGCGGGGCGGCCGGACGCTCGTCGTCACGGCCAAGTACGAGCCGAACGCCAGGCTCCATCTGACGCACCTGGGGATCGAACCCGACGTGCTCGTCGGCGGCCTCTGGGCGGAGGGCAAGGCGCTGGCGCTGCGGAAGCACGGCGCGCACGTCTACGTCGGCGACCACACCGGGGACGTGCGCGGCGCCCGTACCGCCGAGGCGCTGTCGGTGGCGGTCGCGACCGGCCCGTGCGACGCGGACGAGCTGCGGGCGGCGGGCGCGGACGTCGTCCTGCCGGACCTCACACTCTTCCCGGCCTGGCTGCGTACCTACGGGTGACCGGGATCCGTCCCGTCACCGTGCGGCCCGCCGTGCGGAGGCCGCCCACGCGGACCGCACCACCCCCGCCGCGGCGATCAGGAAGCCCACGCCCATCAGCATGCACACCGCGTAGGCGACGGGCGGGAACGGGTCGGTCCCGAGGAACAGCGGGGCGACGGTGACCACCGTGGCCAGCGCCCCGACGAAGAAGACGATCGCACCGACGCGGACGAGCCGGTCACCTGCGCCAGAAGGAGTAGTACTCACCCCGCCAGGGTAGTTGCCGACCCGGCGCGAGCGGCCCTCCACCCGGAGTGAGCGGCGTTTCGGCCAGAGTCCGGATGACCAGGCTTGACGAGGGGTACTGCACCTGTGGAGGCTTCTGCCAGCAGGGGAGCACGACCACTGGACGGCCTGACCTGCTGAGGCTTGGTTACGGCTTACGGTTTGAGATGGGGTGCGTGCTTTGCCGACTGGCAAGGTCAAATGGTTCAACAGCGAGAAGGGCTTCGGCTTCCTTTCCCGCGACGACGGTGCGGATGTGTTCGTGCACTCGTCGGTGCTCCCTGACGGAGTCGAAGCTCTCAAGCCCGGCCAGCGTGTCGAATTCGGCGTCGTCGCGGGTCAACGCGGTGACCAGGCGCTCTCGGTGGCGATCCTCGACCCGACCCCTTCCGTTGCGGCCGCGCAGCGCCGCAAACCGGATGAACTCGCGTCCATCGTGCAGGACCTGACGACCCTGCTGGAGAACATCACGCCGATGCTGGAGCGCGGCCGGTACCCCGACCGGGCGGCCGGCAAGCAGATCGGCGGACTGCTGCGCGCAGTCGCCGACCAGCTCGACGTGTGACCGTCCCCCTCCGCGGAGGTCGGACCGACCTGCGATTGGAGGGCGGCGTCACGCGAACGACAGCGCGTCCGGGCCGAGGGGCGGCACCAGCCCCTCGGCCGCCGCGCGCGTGAGCAGCCCGCGGACCGCCGCATAGCCGTTCTCGCCGAGGTCGGCGGTGAACTCGTTCACGTACAGCCCGATGTGCTGGTTCGCGACCGACGGGTCCATCTCCTGGGCGTGCTGCAGCACGTACGGCGCCGAGGCCCGCGGGTCGTCCCAGGCCATCCGCACCGAGGTGCGGATGGAATCGGCCAGCAGGTTCAGCTTCTCGGCACCCAGCGAACGCTTGGCGATGATCGCGCCGAGCGGGATCGGCAGCCCGGTCGTCGCCTCCCAGTGCACGCCCATGTCGGCGAGGTTGTGCAGTCCGTAGTTCTGGTACGTGAAGCGCGCCTCGTGGATGACGAGACCGGCGTCCACCTTCCCGTCCCGCACGGCGGGCATGATCTCGTCGAACGGCATGACGACGATCTCGCCGACGTCGCCCGGCAGGACGTCAGCGGCCCAGAGCCGGAACAGCAGATACGCGGTGGAGCGCTCGCTCGGCACGGCGACGGTCTTCCCCGTCAGGTCCGCGCCCGGCTCCTTCGTCAGGACGAGCGGCCCGCAGCCGCGGCCCAGAGCCCCGCCGCAGGGCAGCAGCGCGTACTCCTCCAGGACCCAGGGCAGTACCGCGTACGACACCTTCAGCACGTCGAGCTCACCACGCTCGGCCATGCCGTTGGTGATGTCGATGTCGGCGAACGTGACATCGAGGGCGGGCGCCCCGGGGACCCTGCCGTGCGCCCAGGCGTCGAAGACGAAGGTGTCGTTCGGGCACGGCGAGAAGGCGATCCTCACGGTGCCGTCAGTCGATTCGGTCATGGTGGGTCCAACCTTCCAGTACGGGGGTGAGCTTCCCGAACGCCCCGGTGAGTGCGGTCAGCGCGTCGCCGATGCGCCAGGCGTCCCGGTCGCGCGGGCCGACGGCGTTCGACACGGCCCGGATCTCCAGCACGGGTACGCGCAGCCGTTCGGCGGCCTCTGCGACGCCGAAGCCCTCCATGGCCTCGGCGGCGGCGTGCGGGTGGGCGGACAGCAGCGCGGCGGTGCGTTCGGCGCTGCCGGTCACGGTGGAGACGGTCAGGACGTCGCCGGTGACCGCGCCGGTGGCGGCGGCCACGTCCCGTACCAGTGCGGGTGGCGGTACGAAGCGGTCCCGGCCGAAGCCCAGGGCGGTGACGGGCACGAATCCGCCGGGGGTCTCGGCGCCCAGGTCGGCGGCGACGATCGCGCCCGCCACGACGAGGGAGCCGAGGGGGGCGACGGGTGCGAACCCGCCGCCGATACCGGCGGAGACGACCAGTGCGTACGGCTCCGTCCCGGCACCCGAGGCCAGGGCGACCCCGGCCGCGGCGGCCGCGGCGGCCGGGCCCGCGCCGCCCGCGAGGACATCGACGGGGCCGGCACGGTGCAGCTCGGCGCCGGGCACCTCGCGGACCTCCGGCCGGTCCGTGAACGCACGCGTGACCGCGTCCCGTTCCACCGGGACAGCGGTCACGACGAGCACGCGCACGAGGGGGTTCCTCCGGGGGCGGGAGGGGGTCAGCTGGTCTTCTCGAAGTTGAAGTGCCAGATGCCGGTGAGCTTCTTGCCCTTGGTCTCCACGATGCTGACCTGGGTCTTGTTCGTGGCCGTACCGGTCTGGCTGGAGAAGAAGGCGCTGCCCGGGATGGACCGGTAGGTCCTCTTGTACGGCTCCTGCTCGGCCTGCTGGCCGTTGATGAAGAGGGTCCAGCCGTTGTCCGCGATCCCCGGGTCGACGCCGAAGCGGACCTTGTCGTCCATCGCGACCTTGACGGTGTGCTCCGCCTTCTTGTTGTTCAGGCAGCCCTGGATCAGCGACTCCTTGATGGCGTCGCCGTCGTTGTAGCAGGTTGCCTGGACACTCACCGAGTCGTCGCCGACCGTCACGGTGGCGAGCGGCGTCGGCTTGTCGCAGGCGGACAGGACAAGGAGTCCCGCGGACACGGCACCAAGAGCGACGCCGATTCGACGGCCCTTACCGGAGAAGAACGCAACGGTCATGGGCCGAAGGCTATCGGTCGCTTCCGCTCACGCCACGCGGGGGTGCGGCGAGCCGCGCCGTGCGGCCCTGAGCAGACCCCGTACGGAGGCTGCGGCGCCGAGGGCGAGGATGCCCGCGGCGACCCACATGCCCAGTACGCCGTTGAGGGGGAGCGCGATGCCGATGCCGCCGCCGATCACCCAGGACATCTGGAGCAGCGTCTCGGACCGGGCGAACGCCGAGGTGCGCACCTCCTCGGGCACGTCGCGCTGGATCATCGCGTCCAGCGACAGTTTCGAGAGCGCCTGGGTGAATCCGGCCACCGCGCTGAGCGCGGCGACCATCAGAGTGGAGAAGAGGGCTGCGGCGAGGACGGCGACACCGAGCGCCAGGCCCAGCACCGAGGCGATGATCACCTCCGGGCCGCGGGCCCGGAGCCAGGAGCCCATCGCCGTACCGAGGGCGTTGCCGACCCCGGCCGCGACGCCGACGATGCCGAGCGAGATGGCGGCGCTCTGCCCGGCGAGGGGGTGCACCCGCAGCAGGAACGCCAGGAAGAAGATCAGGAAGCCGGAGAGGGCGCGGTGCGCGGCGTTGGCCTGGAGCCCGTGCAGGACGGAGGGTCCGACGGTCCGCAGCCCGGGCCGCTTCTCCTTCTCCCCGTTGTTCCTCCATGGCCTGCCCCTGGAGGAGGCGCGGCCCGGGCTGCCGGACGGCTGATGGCTGTGCGGCTCGACCAGCCGGGCCCGGCGTTCGCCCTTCGCCGAGTCGACCTTCCGCGGCAGGGTGAAGGCGAGGACGGTGCCCCCGATGAAGATCACGCAGGCGCCGTAGAGCGGCCAGGGCGGTCCGACGGTCTGCAGCCCGGCTCCGATCGGTGCCGCCACACCGGTGGCCAGGAGCCCGGCCAGGGTGACCCGTGAATTCGCCTTCACCAGGGAGAAGCCGGGTGGCAGCAGGCGCGGCACCACGGCGCTGCGCACCACCCCGTACGCCTTCGAGGCGACCAGTACGCCCAGCGCCGCCGGGTACAGCTCCAGGCCGCCGGTGGCGACCGCGCCCGACATGGTGAGCGCCAGCAGCGCCCGGGCCAGCATGGCGCCCGCCATCGCGGCGCGGCGGCCGTGCGGCAGGCGGTCCAGGAGCGGACCGATGACGGGGGCGAGCAGCGTGAACGGCGCCATCGTGACGGCGAGGTAGAGCGCGACGCGGCCGCGGGCCTCGTCCGTCGGCACGGAGAAGAACACCGTGGAGGCGAGCGCGACCGTGACCATCACGTCGCCCGCGCCGTTCACGGCATGCAGCTCGATCAGTTTGCCGAGCCCGGACTCACCGGCGCCGTGGGCGTGCGTCGCCTTGCGGATGCCTTTCGCGGTGCCGGTGAACGGCGTGTGCAAGGCATGACCGATCGACCGGCCCGTCCTGCGGAGCGGGCCGGATCCTTCGTGCGACCGGGCGGAAGCCACCTCGACATAGTGCCCCAGCCACAGGGGTAACGAACCGAGAACGGTGCGGGGCGTGGTGCGCGCCGCCCTGTCGGGTCAGTGCGGAGCCCCGCCGACCAGGCCGTTCCGGTGTCCGCCCGGGCCCGGCACGGCCGTTCCCGGGTCCGCCGGGATCCGGACACGACCGTTCCCGCGACCGTCCCGGCACGGACACGGCAGCGGATACGGCCTTGTTTGGGACGGGCAGGTGGGCGGGGAGCGGCGGAGAGGGTAGCGTGCGTAGCGCGTCACCGGCGGTTGTTCTTGGCCGCGCGCCTCTCGGCGATCCCGCAGAATGGGTTGCAGAAGGCGTGCCCGAGGCAGTCACAACGGGTGTGGACGTCGACGCGGCCCTCAGGTCCGCTCCGCCCGCAACCGTTATGGCCGAAATCGATTGATCTGCTGGCGCGCTCGTGAGACGGCGTATGGAGAGAAGCGAGACCTGTGAGTGCTGCTACGACGCGAAGCCGTACTGCCCGTACCCCTGCCCCCGACCGTCTGTGCGCCGAGGCGGTAGACCTCGCACGCTCGGCGGCCGAGGAAGTGGCCGCGCCGGGGGTGGTCGGTGAGCACGTGGCGACGGTCTCCGAGGGAGACCGGGTCGTCACGCACTATTTCGAGTGCAAGGAAGCCGGTTACCGGGGCTGGCGCTGGGCGGTGACGGTCGCCAGGGCCTCCCGCGCCAAGAACGTCACGCTCGACGAGGCGGTGCTGCTGCCGGGGACCGACGCGCTGCTCGCGCCCGAGTGGGTGCCGTGGAGCGAGCGGCTGCGGCCCGGCGACATGGGGCCCGGCGACCTGCTGCCCACCGAGGCGGAGGACCTGCGCCTGGAGCCCGGGTACACCGGTGAGGACGAGCCGCTGCCGAACTCGGTGGCCTCCGAGATGTCGGAGGAGCTGGCCGACCTCGTCGACGCCGAGGACGCGGAGCTGACGACGCGCCCGGAGACGACGCACCGTGGCTCGATCGCGGCGGTCGCGGACGAGCTCGGGATGCGGCGGGCCCGGGTGCTGTCCCGGTACGGGCTGCACGCGGCGGCCGACCGGTGGGAAGAGGCGTTCGGTCCGAAGACGCCGATGGCCCAGGCGGCCCCGGCGAACTGCGACACGTGTGCGTTCCTGGTGCCGCTCGCCGGGTCGCTGCGGCAGGCCTTCGGGGTGTGCGCGAACGAGTTCGGTCCGGCGGACGGACGGGTGGTCTCGCTGTCGTACGGATGCGGTGGGCACTCGGAGGCCGCGGTGATGCCGAAGCCGCCCAGGCCGGCGCCGCACGCCCTGGACACGATGCAGGTGGACGAGTACCCGCTGCGTCCGGCGCGGGACAGCGGGTCGGTCCCGACGGAGACGGACGGAACCGAGGACCTCGGCCACTCCTGACCCCGGCCGTACGTCCGCGGGTGCCTCGGCACCCGCGGGCCGTTTCCCGGCGCGCTCCGCCGGGCCGCGCCGGCCGTCCGCCCCCGGGTGGCCGTTGCCCGGGCGGGCATTTCACTCCTGTCCGGCGATCGAGGACGAAGCGTGCCGCATGGGCGTGCCGCACGTGCTTTCCGCTCGCGGTACCTTCGGGCGCACACTGGCGGCACGGGTGCACGCACGCGCACCCCGCCGCACACGGGTAAGCGCGTCACCGGACAGAGCGGAGTCAGAGCGTGAGCATGAATGCGACCGAGGGGGCCGATCCGTTCGGGACGGCACGGCTGCGGCGCGGGGTGCTCGATGCCTGGGGCGCCGGTCCGGCCCGGTTCCGCGAGGACGCCAACGCCGAGGAGGACCTCGCGCTCGGCGGCTACCGCGACCGCCTCGTCGTCGAGCTGGCCCAGAACGCCGCCGACGCCGCCGCCCGCGCGGGCGTACCCGGCCGGCTCCGCCTCACCCTGTACCCCGGCACCACCGGGGGTGCCGTCCTCGCCGCCGCGAACACCGGCGCCCCGCTCGACGCCACCGGTGTCGAATCGCTCAGCACGCTCCGCGCGTCCGCCAAGCGGGAGGGCCACGAGTCCGCCGTCGGCCGGTTCGGCGTCGGGTTCGCCGCCGTCCTCGCGGTCAGCGACGAGCCCGCGGTCATCGGCCGGCACGGCGGCGTCCGCTGGTCCCTCGCCGAGGCACGCGACCTCGCGAACGTGGCGGCCGTCGGCAGCCCCGGACTCGGGGACGAGCTCCGCCGCCGCGACGGCCACGTACCGCTGCTGCGTCTCCCGCTGCCCGCCGAGGGCACCGCACCCGACGGGTACGACACCGTCGTCGTGCTGCCGCTGCGCGACGGCGTCGCCGAGGACCTCGTCGGCCGGCTGCTCGCCGCCGTCGACGACGCGCTGCTCCTGACGCTGACCGGGCTCGACGAGATCGTCGTCGACACCCCCGACGGCGTACGGACCCTGCGCCGGTCCCAGCACGGTCCGTACACGCATGTCGAGGACTCCGCGCACGGCACGAACCGCTGGCGCACCGTCGCCCACCACGGGCCGATCGAGCCCGCCCTGCTCGCCGACCGCCCGCTGGAGGAACGGCTGCGCCCGCACTGGTCGGTGACCTGGGCGGTGCCCGTGGACGGGGAAGGGGCGCCGGTGTATCCGCGTACCGCTCCCGTCGTCCACGCGCCGACCCCGACCGACGAACCGCTCGGCGTCCCCGCCCTGCTCATCGCGTCGCTGCCGCTCGACACCACCCGCCGCCACCCCGCGCCCGGCCCGCTCACCGACTTCCTGGTGCAGCGCGCGGCCGACGCGTACGCCGAACTGCTCGCCGACTGGCGTCCGGTGTCCGTCGCCACCATCGACCTGGTGCCGGGACCGCTCGGCAGGAGCGAACTGGACGGTGCGCTGCGCGGCGCGATCCTGGAACGGCTGCCGCGCGTCGCGTTCCTGGAGCCCGCCGCCCCGCGCGACGCCGCGGCCGAACCGGACCGGTGGGACGCCTGGGACGCGGAGGCGGAGAACGCCCGCGAGGCCACCACCGCGCTGCGGCCGATCGAGGCGGAGGTGCTGGAGGGCGTCGGCGCCGGGACCGTGCAGGTGCTCGCCGAGGTGCTGCCGTGCCTGCTGCCCGCGGGACTTGAGCGCCGCAGCGAACTGCGCACCCTCGGTGTCGCCCGGGTCCCGCTGACCGAGGCGATCGACCGGCTCGCCGGTCTGGAGCGCGAACCCGCCTGGTGGCGGCGGCTGTACGAGAGCCTGTCCGGCGTCGACCCGGACCGGCTCTCCGGACTCCCGGTCCCGTTGGCCGGAACGGCGCAGGGCGTGGCGGGAAGCCCGGAGGGGACCGCACCTCCGCGTACCACCGTCGGCCCCCGTCAGGTCCTCCTCCCGCTCCCCGACGCCCTCACCGGACCGGTCCTGGACCGGCTGGCCCGGCTCGGCCTGAAGGTCGCGCATCCGGACGCCGCCCATCCGCTCCTGGAGAAGCTGGGTGCCCTGCCCGCCACCCCGCGCGCCGTGCTGACGACTCCGCAGGTACGCGCCGCCGTCGCCGGTTCGCTGGACGCCGGTGAGGTGTGGGACGAGGACGCGCTGGACGGCGAGGAGCTCGCCGAGACCGTCCTGACGCTCGTCCGGGACGCCGACCTGGCACCCGGTGACGAACCCTGGCTCGGCGCGCTCGCCCTCCTGGACGAGGACGGGGAACCCGCGCCCGCCGGTGAACTCGTCCTCCCGGGGAGTCCGTTCGCCCGCATCATGCGGGACGGCGAACTCGCCCTCTGCGACGAGGAGCTGACCGACCGCTGGGGCGAGCAGCCGCTGACCGCCTGCGGGGTGCTCGCCACCTTCGCGCTCGTCCGGGCCACCGACGTCGTCCTCGACCCCGATGAACTGGAGCCCCGCGAGGGCGATTTCGCCGAACCCGACGACGCGGGACTGCTCGACGCCGTCGACGTGTGGTGCGAGGACGTGCTCGACCAGCTGCCGGACACCCCGGTGCCGCCGGTCGCCACCGAGATCGTCGCCGTGCGCGACCTCGACCTGGTCGACGACGACGCGTGGCCGCAGGCGCTCGCCCTGCTCTCCCGGCCGCCGCTGCGTGACGCACTGACCCAGCCGGTGCGGGTGCTGCTCCCGGACGGTACGACCCGTTCCGTGCGCCCCTACACGGCGTGGTGGCTGCGCGACCACCCGGTACTCGACGGCCGCCGCCCGGCGGGCCTGCGGGCGGCGGGCGGCGACCCGCGGCTGTCCGGGCTCTACGACTCCGCCGACGCGACCGGTTTCGACGACGCCCAGGTGCTGCGCGCCCTCGGCGTACGGACATCCGTCGCGGCCCTGCTGGACGAGCCGGGCGGTGCGTCGGAGCTCCTGGGCCGGCTCGCCGACGAGCAGCGCCCGGTCGGCTCCGGACAACTCCACGAGCTGTACACGGCCCTCGCCGATCTGGACCCGGAGCAGGTCACGCTCCCCGACGAACTGCGGGCCGTGGTCGACGGTGAGGTGCGGGTCGTCGACGCGGCGGACGCGGTGATCGCGGACGCCCCCGATCTGCTGCAGCTCTGCGACGGGCTGCCGCTCCTGCCGGTGGCCCCGGCGTGCGCCGCCGAACTGGCCGAACTCTTCCAGGTGCGGCGGCTCGGCGAGACCGTCGAGGCGGCGGTGACGACGGACGGCGAGGAGCACCGGGTGCCGGATCCGGTACGGATCCTGCTCGGTGCCGGGACCCCGGAGACCTACGTCGAGCACGGTGAACTCCGTGCGGGCGGCGTCGAACTCGACTGGCGCCGCACCCCGGACGGCACCGTCCACGCCTCGACGCTGGAGGGTGTCGCGGCGGGTCTGGCGTGGGCGGCGGGCCAGTGGCCGCGCCGTTTCGAGGTCGCGGCGCTGCTGCAGGACCCCTCGCGCACGGAGGAACTGGCCCGGGACCGCTGGTTCGACTGAGGGCCGGGGAGCGGTGCGGCGCACCCGTGCCAGGGGCCGGTCACGTATTCGCAAATTATCCCCACGAGGCGCACAACCGTTCACACGTCCCGATCGTCTCGTATGTGGAGCCACCAGGCTCCACAGACGATCTTGGACCTGCGGACGGGCGATCAGCCTCCTCGGGTCCCCTTCTCCACATGGGGAATGAACATGCGTATACGTGCCACCGTGGCAGCCGTGACCGGCGCCCTGGCTCTCTCCGCTCTCGTCGTTCCGGCCTCGGCCCAGGCCGACGAGGCGTCGCACCACTCGGTGATCACCGACATCATGCGTGGGGCGTACACCGCCTCCGGCGCGAAGTCCGGCGCGCGTTCCGCCGCCGCCGCGTCGACGGACGACACCCCGCTGAACGTCACCTTCTCCAAGGTCACGGTGAACAGCGGCAAGCCGATCCCCGTGGGCACCACCAACACGGTCACCGTGCCCACCACGTACACCGTGACGCACGGCGCCGACGTGGACATCTTCGCCGATGACTTCGAGCTCGGTGTCGACCTCTACCGCGGCTCGTTCGACGACCCGACGAACGTGCTCTTCGGCGACGAGCTGCCCACCTGCAAGGCCGTCTCCTCGACGGTCGCCACCTGCAAGGGGCAGATCGACGTCTGGCCGCAGATCGACTTCATCAGCAACTCGGACGCCACGACCTGGAAGGCCGTCGGATACGCCGTCGACTACAACCAGGACCTGAACAGCGACGACTTCGACCCCAGCCTGGTCGTCTCCACGGCGCAGGACGGCCTGGGCACCACCCTGCTCCAGCGCTACTCGAAGCTGACGGTCAACGCCGCTCCGGAGCCGGTGAAGAAGGGCGCGACCATCACGGTCACCGGGAAGCTCTCGCGCGCGAACTGGGAGGACTTCGCCTACCACGGCTACGCCACGCAGTCGGTGAAGCTCCAGTTCCGCAAGAAGAGCAGCTCCACCTACACCACGGTGAAGACCATCAAGACCAGCACCACGGGCACGCTGAAGACCACGGTCAAGGCTGTCGAGGACGGTTACTGGCGTTACAGCTTCGCCGGTACGTCCACCACGCCGACCGTCACCACCGCCGGTGACTTCGTCGACGTGAAGTAGTAGTTCCCCAGCCGGTTCCAGAACCGGCTGCGCACGTGGTTCCATGCGGACGGCGGGATCTTCCAGGAAGGTCCCGCCGTCCGTACACCCATTTCTGTGCGTCTTCGTCCGGGCTGTCGAACCGGCGGGACCACTGACCCCATCGGGTCCCGCCGAGGCGAGAGCCATCCGGAGTCACCTGTCGGCGGTGCCCCTTCTCCACCGGAGAAACTCATGCGCATACGTGCCACTGTCGCCGCTGCGTCCGGCGCACTGGTCCTGTCCGCCCTCGCCGTTCCGGCCGCGCACGCGGCAACGGCGGACCCCGTCATCTCCAAGGTCACCATCAACGGCGGCAAGGACATCGTCCTGGGGACGACGGCGCCGAAGACGGTCACGGTCTCGGTCACCGCCTCGCACGCCTCCGGAATCGCCGACGGCTGGCTGGTCCTGTGGCACGGCACCGACCTGGACGAGGGCATGGACGGCGCGCTGCTGCCGACGGATGTGGCGACCTGCAAGGACAGCAGCGCGACCACGGCCACCTGCTCGCTCACCGTCAAGGTCGACCCGCGCGTCGACCTGACGAAGAACGCGCTGGCCGGCACCTGGCACATCCTCGCGGGAGTGGAGGCCGAGGACGGCTCCAGCACCTCCTACGACTCCTTCGCCACCACCCATGTGCAGCGCCTCTCGCAGCTGACGGTCAACGCCTCGCCGGAGCCGGTGAAGAAGGGCGCGACCATCACCGCCACCGGGAAGCTCTCGCGCGCGAACTGGGAGGACCACGGCTACCACGGCTACGCCACGCAGTCGGTGAAGCTCCAGTTCCGCAAGAAGAGCAGCTCCACCTACACCACGGTGAAGACCATCAAGACCAGCACCACGGGCACGCTGAAGACCACGGTCAAGGCTGTCGAGGACGGTTACTGGCGTTACAGCTTCGCCGGTACGTCCACCACGCCGACCGTCACCACCGCCGGTGACTTCGTCGACGTGAAGTAGCGACTCGGGGTCGCACCGTCGGTGACGACGCGACCCACCGGGCCCGCAGGGCCTACACCGGGAAGCGGCGGCTGACCAGTCGCCAGACGAACTCGACGGCAGCCGCCGCCACCACCGCCATCCCGACCGCCGTCCACGGAATGACCGCGCCGACCAGCTTCAGCGCGAAGAAGTTCTGCAGCCACGGCACCATCAGCACGACCAGGAACGCCCCGCCCATCGCCGCGACCAGGACGATCCGCCACCAGGTGTAGGGGCGGGCGATGATCGCGAGGACCCACATCGAGACCAGGAAGAGCGTCAGCGTCGCCGCGCTGGTCTCCGCGTCCAGCGCCCCCGTTCCCGTGTAGTGGTGGCGGGCGATCAGGTACGTCACGAAGGTGGCGACGCCCGCGATGACACCGGACGGGACCGAGTACCGCATGACCCTGCGGACGAAGTGCGGCCGGGCCCGTTCCTTGTTCGGCGCGAGGGCCAGGAAGAACGCCGGGATGCCGATCGTCAGCGTCGACAGCAGGGTCAGGTGCCGGGGCAGGAACGGGTACTCGACCTGGAAGCAGACCACCAGGATCGCCAGCAGCACCGAGTAGACGGTCTTCGTCAGGAACAGGGTCGCGACCCTGGTGATGTTGCCGATGACCCGGCGGCCCTCGGCGACCACCGACGGCAGCGTCGCGAAGCTGTTGTCGAGCAGCACGATCTGGGCCACCGCACGCGTCGCCTCGGAACCCGAGCCCATCGACACCCCGATGTCGGCGTCCTTCAGCGCCAGCACGTCGTTGACCCCGTCGCCCGTCATCGCGACGGTGTGGCCGCGGGACTGGAGGGCGGCGACCATCTTCTGCTTCTGCTGCGGGGTGACCCGGCCGAAGACCGTGCTCTCCTCGATGGCCGTGGCCATCTCGTCCGGGGCGGCGGGCAGCCGCCGGGCGTCCAGGGTGTGCTCGGCGCCGGGCAGCCCGAGTTTGCCGGCGACCGCGCCGACCGAGACGGCGTTGTCCCCCGAGATGATCTTCGTGGCGACGCGCTGGTCGGCGAAGTACTGCAGCGTCCGGCCGGCGTCCGGCCGCAGCCGCTGCTCCAGGACGATCAGTGCGGCCGGTTCGGCCCCGGCGGCGATCTCCGGACCGTCCAGTCCGTCCCGGGCACGGGCCAGCAGCAGCACCCGCAGCCCCTGTTCGTTGAGCCGCTCGATCTCGCCGAGCGCCGTGTCCCGTTCCGGGAGCAGCACATCGGGTGCGCCGAGCAGCCACGTCGACGCCCGTCCGTCGCCCTCGGTGAACGCGGCGCCGCTGTACTTGCGGGCCGAGGAGAACGGCAGCGCCTGCGTGCAGCGCCACGACTCGCCGTCCGGGGACGGGTACGCGTCGATGATCGCCTGCAGGCTGGCGTTGGGGCGCGGATCGGAGGCGCCGAGGGCGGCGAGCACCTGACGCAGGTACGCCTCGTCCGTACCGTTCAGCGCGCGCACCTCCGTGACGTCCATGCCGCCCTCGGTGAGGGTGCCGGTCTTGTCCAGGCAGACGACGTCGACCCGGGCGAGACCCTCGATGGCGGGCAGCTCCTGCACGAGGCACTGCTTGCGGCCGAGCCGTACGACACCGATCGCGAACGCGACCGAGGTGAGCAGCACCAGACCTTCGGGGATCATCGGCACGATGCCGCCGGCGGTCCGGGCGATCGAGTCCTTGACGTCGTCGTTCTTGACGACGAGCTGGCTGATGACGAGGCCGATGGCGGTGGGCACCATCATCCAGGTGACGTACTTGAGGATCGTGCTGATGCCGCTGCGCAGTTCGGACCGGACGAGGGTGAAGCGGGACGCCTCCTCGGCGAGCTGCGCTGCGTAGGCCTCGCGGCCGACCTTGGTGGCGGAGAACGCACCGCCGCCGGCGACGACGAAGCTGCCGGACATCACCGGGTCGCCGGCCTGTTTCACCACGGGGTCGGCCTCGCCGGTGAGCAGCGACTCGTCGATCTCCAGGCTGTCGGCCTCGGCCACCGTGCCGTCGACCACCACCTTGTCGCCGGGGCCGAGCTCGATCAGGTCACCGAGAACGATCTCGGAGGTGGAGATCTCCGCCGCGACCCCGTCGCGCCGGACGGTGGGTTTCGCCTCGCCGATCACCGCGAGGCTGTCCAGGGTCCGCTTGGCACGCCACTCCTGGACGATGCCGATGCCGGTGTTGGCGATGATCACGTAACCGAAGAGGCTGTCCTGGAACGGCGCCACGAACAGCATGACCAGCCAGAGCACCCCGATGATCAGGTTGAACCGGGTGAACACATTGGCGCGGACGATCTCGCGGACGGAGCGCGACGAGCGGACCGGTACGTCGTTTACCTCGCCGCGGGCGATCCGCTCGGCGACCTCGGCAGCGGTCAGCCCGTCGGGGCTGACGACCGGGGCGGGGAGCTTCATCGGGTGGACCGGATCGAGTTCGGAACCGGCGTCGATCATGGCCGGCCGGGTGCGGCCGGGTGTCTGCTCCCCGGAGGAGTGGAGTGCCCGGTGCTTCATGGTTCCGACGGTACGTGCGGAACGTCCGGTTCACCCGCCGGAGCCCCGGGGGATCGGGGAAGGACGGAAACGGTCCCCGGGCGGTACGGGGGTCAGGCGCGGTTCCGGCCCTCGTCGGTGGTGCCGGACGTGTCGTCACCGGCGGCGGCCGCCGCCCGCTTGATCGCCGCGTCGCGTCCTCGCACGTACCAGATGCCGATCAGTCCGAGCCCGGCACCGGCCAGACAGGTCCACACCCACCACGCGTGTCCCTGGTCGTCGAACCAGCCGTAGAAGGGCAGCTGTACGAGGAAGAGGACGAACCAGAGGATCGTGCCGCCGGTGATGGTGGCGACGACGGGCCCCTCCAGGGGCTCGGGTGCCTCGTGTGTCGGTGTCCACTTCGCCATGGGGTCAGTGTATGCGGCCCGTACGAGAGGTCCTTCGGGCCAGTCGGCCCAAGGGTCTACGCGCGGAGATAGCGATCTTCGGCTTATGTATTCATACTGAATCTGCTTAAGGGTGGCTCGATATATTCGTGTAAAGCTCCAAAGCTGACCATTTTTCCTCCCCCCTACGTACGACTGAGGTCATACATGTCCCCCTCGGCCACCGCTTCGGTCGACTCCGAGCAGCCTCAGGCTCCGCAGCCCCACGGCGGCCTGGACCGTTACTTCAAGATCTCCGAGCGGGGGTCGTCGGTCGCGCGCGAGATCCGTGGCGGATTCGCCACGTTCTTCGCGATGGCGTACATCATCGTGCTGAACCCGATCATCCTCGGCAGCGCGAAGGACATGTACGGGCATCAGCTCAACGGCGGCCAGCTGGTCACCGCCACCGTGCTGACCGCCGCGTTCTCCACGCTCCTGATGGGTGTCATCGGCAATGTGCCGATCGCGCTGGCCGCCGGTCTCGGCGTCAACACCGTCGTCGCCCTGCAGCTCGCCCCGCGGATGAGCTGGCCGGACGCGATGGGCATGGTCGTCCTCGCGGGCATCGTCGTCATGCTGCTGGTCGCGACCGGGCTGCGCGAACGGGTGATGAACGCCGTACCGAAGTCGCTCCGCAAGGGCATCGCGATCGGTATCGGCCTCTTCATCCTGCTCATCGGCCTGGTCGACTCGGGCTTCGTCTCCCGCATCCCGGACATCGCGCACACCACCGTGCCGCTCCAGCTGGGCAGCGACGGTCACCTCAACGGCTGGCCTGTCCTGGTCTTCATCCTCGGTGCACTGCTCACCCTCGCGCTGATCGTCCGCAAGGTGCCGGGCGCCATCCTGATCTCGATCGTCGCCATGACAGTCGTCGCGCTGATCATCGACGCCGTCGCCGATCTGCCGGGCGGGGCGTGGGGTCTGACCGTTCCGCAGTGGCCGGGCAACCCGGTCGCCTCTCCCGATTTCGGGCTGATCGGCAAGGTCAGTCTGTTCGGCGGCTTCGACAAGGTCGGTGCGCTCACCGGCATCCTGTTCGTCTTCACCGTGCTGCTGTCCTGCTTCTTCGACGCGATGGGCACGATCCTCGGTGTCGGCGACGAGGCCAAGCTGACCGACAAGGACGGCAACTTCCCCGGAATCAACAAGGTGCTGTTCGTGGACGGCATCGCGGTCGCCGCGGGCGGTGCGAGCTCCTCCTCCGCCTCGACCTGCTTCGTGGAGTCCACGGCGGGTGTCGGTGAGGGTGCCCGCACCGGCCTGGCGAGCATCGTGACCGGTCTGCTGTTCACGGTGGCGCTGTTCCTGACACCGCTGGCGACCATGGTTCCGTCGCAGGCCGCCACCCCGGCGCTGCTGGCGGTCGGCTTCCTGATCATCGCGGGCTCGGTCCGGGACATCGACTGGAACGACTACACGCTGGCGATCCCGGCCTTCCTGGCCATGGTGATGATGCCGTTCACGTACTCGATCACCAACGGCATCGGCATCGGCTTCATCGCCTTCTCCGTACTGCGGGTGGCGGCCGGGCGCTGGCGCGAGGTGCCGGTGGCCATGTACGTGGTCTCGGCGGTCTTCGTCTTCTACTACGCGATGCCGGCCCTCGGCCTCACGTCGTAACCCCTTCACTCGTCGCGTTCTGCGGGGCGGTGGTCGACCGGGTCACCCGGTCGTCCGCCGCCCCGTAGAACTTCTCCGTCTCGTCGACGGCCGCCTGGAAGCGTTCGTCGAAGTCGTTGCGCATGAGCGTCCGGACCACATAGTCCTGGACGCTCATTCCGCGTCTGGCAGCGTGCTGCCGGAGCCGGTCGAGCAGCTCACCGTCTAGCCGCAGGCTGAGCACTGTCGATCCCATGGCAGCAGGGTTACGGCTCCCGGCGTCGTTTCGCGTCACTTTCCGGATCTGACTCACTCGTTTGGGTGATCGATCGGTCGCGCGTATACCGCCGAGTGGTATTTAGAGTAGGTAATGAGTTACGCTAACGAACATGCCTGACCTGATCCACGACGGCGATAGTGCGGCCGCCGTGAGCTCCCTTCGTTCCGCCGTGATGCTGCTGGGGCGACGCCTCAAGCACCAGCGCGTCGACGAGTCGCTGAGCCCCACCGAGATGTCGGTGCTCGGCACGCTCGCCCGCTGCGGTTCGGCCACCCCCGGTGAGCTGGCCCGCAAGGAACACGTGCAGCCTCCGTCGATGACCCGCATCGTCGCGCTGCTGGAGGCCAAGGGGCTGGTCAGACTGGAACCGCACCCCGATGACCGTCGTCAGAAGATGGTCAGCCAGACCGAGCAGGCCGAGGCCATGCTCGAGGAGAGCCGCTCCAAGCGGAACGCCTGGCTGGCCTCCCTCGCCGAGGGCCTGGACGAGGACGAGTGGGAGACGCTGCGCAAGGCTGCGCCCGTACTGGAGAAGCTCGCCCACCTGTAGCGGCAGCGCCGGGCCACGGTCCGGTTCTCCGCCACCGCCCCGTCAGTCAGCGAAACGTCCACGCCGAGGAGGCGAACCCTTTTGAGTACGGGATCCGGAGCAGACTCCGCCCCCGCACCGACGTCCACCCACGAGAGCAAGCCCGGCGGGACCTTCTCGTCGCTGAAGATCCGTAACTACCGCCTGTTCGCGACGGGCGCCGTGATCTCCAACACCGGTACCTGGATGTCCCGCATCACGCAGGACTGGCTCGTTCTGAGCCTCACCGGGTCCGCCGCCGCCGTCGGCATCACCACGGCCCTCCAGTTCCTCCCCATGCTGCTCTTCGGCCTGTACGGCGGCGTCGTCGCCGACCGGCTCCCGAAGCGCAAGCTCCTTCTCATCAGCCAGGCGGCCCTCGGGCTCTGCGGCACCGCCCTCGCGGTCCTCACCCTCTCCGGGGTCGTCCAGGTCTGGCACGTCTACCTGATCGCCTTCCTCCTGGGCATGGTCACGGTCGTCGACAACCCGGCCCGCCAGTCCTTCGTCTCCGAGATGGTCGGCCCCGCCCAGCTGCGCAACGCGGTCAGCCTGAACTCGGCGAACTTCCAGTCCGCCCGGCTGATCGGACCCGCCGTCGCAGGTGTCCTGATCACCACGGTCGGCAGCGGCTGGGCCTTCATGTTCAACGGCCTGTCCTTCGCCGCCCCGCTCGTCGGCCTGCTGCTGATGCGTCCGAGTGAGCTGCACAAGGCCATCGTCGTCCCCCGCGCCAAGGGTCAGCTGCGCGAGGGGCTGCGTTATGTCTCCGGCCGTCCCGAGCTGATCTGGCCGATCGTCCTCGTCGGCTTCATCGGCACCTTCGGCTTCAACTTCCCGATCTGGCTCACCGCCTTCGCGGACGAGGTCTTCCACGGCGGCGCCGGGATGTACTCGTTCTTCAACATCCTCATGGCGGCCGGTTCCCTGGCCGGCGCCCTGCTCGCCGCCCGCCGCCGCTCCTCGCGGCTGCGGATGCTGGTGGCGGCGGCCACCGCGTTCGGACTCCTGGAGATCGTCGCGTCCGTGTCGCCGTCGGTCTGGCTCTTCGCGGCCCTGCTGCTCCCGATCGGCATGATCGGTCTGACGACCAACATCAGCGCGAACACCAGCGTCCAGATGGCGGCCGACCCGGCCATGCGCGGCCGGGTGATGAGCCTGTACATGATGGTCTTCGCCGGGGGGACGCCGGTGGGCGCCCCGATCGTGGGATGGATCAGCGACGCGTACGGGGTGCGGACCGCCATGGCGGTCGGTGGCACCTTCGCGATGGTGGCCGCCCTGGGCGTCGGCTTCATGCTGGCCCGCGCCGGCGGCCTGCGCCTCCAGGTCGACCTGCGGCCCGGCCGGCCGCATGTGCGGTTCGTGCCGCGCGAGCAGCTGGCGACGGCGGCCTGAGAAGCCTCCGTACGGCACGCGCCACGGCCCCGACCGGGGAGACACCGGTCGGGGCCGTGGCGCGTCGCGACGGCCCCGCCGGCCCGGGGCGGAGTGGTACGACGGGTGCGCGCGGCGGCCGGGCGGCGCGGGTGCGGTGCGACACTCGGCCCATGAGCCGCATGAGACTCTTCGTCGCCGTCCTGCCGCCCGACCCGGCCGTCGCGGAGCTCCGCCGTGCCGTCGCCCCGCTGCACGCCCTCCCGGGCGCCGCCGGGATGCGCTGGACCGGCACCGACGCATGGCACTTCACGCTCGCCTTCCTCGGCGTGGTCGACGACGCGCTCCTGCCCGAACTGCACGAGCGACTGGGGCGCGCCGCCCGTCGCACCGAGCGGTTCCCGCTGCGCATCCACCGCGGCGGCCGGTTCGACGGCCATGTCCTGTGGGCCGGGGCCGCGGGCGCGCTCGACACGATGAGGCTGCTCGCCGAGCGCGCCGACGCCGCGGCCCGCCGAGCCGGGGTCCCGATGGACGAGCACCGCCGCTACACCCCGCACCTCACCCTCGCGCGCAGCCGCACCGACACCGACCTGCATCCCTACGTGGAGGCGCTGGACTCGTTCGAGGGCGTGGCGTGGGAGGTCGGTGAGATCGCGTTGGTGCGGAGCAATCTGCCGGTCGCCGGGGTGCCGGGCGAGCGGCCGCGGTACGAGGTGGTCGGGTCCTGGTCGCTGGGGCACTGAGCGGTGCGGTTACGCTCGAAGAGTGGACCCGAAGACCAGAAACCGCATCATGGCGGTCGTGCTCGTGCTGATGTTCGCCGTCGTCGCCGTGACGGCCGCCGTAGGAGGCTGACGCCGGCGCGCGTCAGCCCGCCTCCAGCCCCCTCGCCGTCTCCTTCGCGAACGCCTCGGGGTTGTCCAGCATGATGTTGTGGCCGCACTCCGGTACCTGCGCGACCCGTACCCCGCTCCGGACGAGCTCTTCCTCGCCGGGCAGCGGCCCGTCGGCCGCCGGGCGCAGGAAGGTGCGCGGAATCTCCAGCCGCAGCAGCAGCTCCCGCATGGTGGGTGTGGTTCCGCGAGCGAGGTGCACCGCGCTGCGGTGCAGTGCCTCGGGGCCGGCGAGCCGCATGGTCGACCACCAGTGGGGCCCCACCCGGTCGCGCACCTCCCGCCGGCCGTGACTCAGGAATTCCTCCTCCGTGTACGCGGCGATTCCGCTGGTACCGGGGCGCGGGGGACCGGGTACGACGGGGTCGAGGTTGGCGTCGACCAGGACGAGCCGGGCCACCAGCCCCGGGTGGCGCGCCGCGAGCACGATGGCCACCGCGCCGCCCATGCTGTGCGCGACGACGTCCGTGGCGGACGCGTCGGCGGCCCGGAGTGCGGCGGCGATCGCGTCGGCGTGCTCCTCGAGCGTGTAACCGAAATCCGTGGGCCGGTCGCTGATACCGAAGCCGAGCATGTCCATGAGCAGTGAGCGGTGGCCGGCGAGCAGCGGATGGACGGCGCTCGCGGTGAAGTACGGACCGGACGAGGCGCCGAGTCCGTGCAGGTAGACACGGGTCCGTGTGGTGCTCCCAGGTATCTCCACCCATCGGATGCGTGCGCCGTCCGCCGTCACCTGTGCGTTCTGCATCTCCGCAGCTCCCCTCCGCAAGCCGAAACCATCGGTGAGACAATACATCGGTGCCGATGTATTGGTCCATGGGAGAGGATGCACGGATGCTGGAACTGGCCATCCTGGGATTTCTGTACGAGCAGCCGCTGCACGGTTACGAGCTGAAGCGGCGCGTCGCCCACCTCACCGGCCATGTGCGCCCGATCGCGGACGGCACGCTGTATCCGGCGATCAAGCGGCTGGAGCGGTCGGGCTGGCTAGCCCGCCGGACCGAACCCGGCAGCCGGGCCGCACCCCGCCACATGCTGACGCCGACCGACGAGGGGCGTGCGGAACTGCGGCGCCGTCTGCGCGACGCGGACCAGTTGGACATCAGCGACGAGAACCGCTGGTTCACCGTCCTCGCCTTCCTGCGCCACCTTCCGGACCGCACCCGGCAAGCGGCCGTCCTGCGGCGGCGGCTGGCGTTCCTGCAGGAGCCGAGCAGCTTCTTCTACGACGCCGAAGGTGTGCGCCCGCTCGGCGCCGAGGCGTTCGACGATCCGTTCCGCCAGGGCGTCCTCAAGATCGCCCGCGCCACGAGCGAGGCGGAACTGGACTGGCTGGCAACGACGCTGAAGGATCTGGAAACCGGCGGGCCGGCCCGGTGACCACTTGCCTTGAGCGGACTCGAAGGCGTTGGGTTGGGGTTCATGAAGTACACGCAGCTCGGACGCACCGGACTTGAGGTCAGCCGACTCGTCCTCGGCACCATGAACTTCGGCCCGCAGACCAACGAGGCCGACAGCCACGCGATCATGGACGCCGCGCTTGACGCGGGCGTCAATTTCTTCGACACCGCCAACGTCTACGGCTGGGGCGAGAACAAGGGACGCACCGAGGAGATCCTCGGCACCTGGTTCGCCAAGGGCGGTGACCGCCGCGACAAGGTCGTTCTCGCCACCAAGGTCTACGGGAACATGGCCGCCGAGGGCGACGCCTGGCCCAACCACCACAAGCTCTCCGCCCTCAACATCCGGCGGGCCGTCGACGCCAGCCTCAAGCGGCTGCAGACCGATCACATCGACCTGTACCAGTTCCACCACATCGACCGCACCACCCCGGTCGAGGAGATCTGGCAGGCCATCGACGTACTGATCCAGCAGGGCAAGATCCTCTACGCCGGCTCGTCCAACTTCCCCGGCTGGAAGATCGCCCAGACCAACGAGACCGCCCGGCGTCTCGGTTCGTACGGCCTGGTCAGCGAGCAGTGCCTGTACAACCTCGCCGAGCGCCGCGCCGAGATGGAGGTCATCCCGGCCGCGCAGGAGTACGGACTCGGCGTCATCCCGTGGTCCCCGCTGCACGGCGGACTCCTCGGCGGTGTCATCCGCAAGGAGCGCGAGGGCGGCGCGGGCCGTTCGGCGACCGGCCGGTCCGCCGACGCACTCGCCAACACCGCGGTGCGGGCGCAGATCCAGGCGTACGAGGACCTGCTGGAGAAGCACGGCCTGGAGCCCGGCGAGGTGGGGCTGGCCTGGCTGCTGACCCGCCCGGGGGTGACCGGACCGATCTCCGGGCCGCGTACCCGCGAGCAGTTGGACTCGGCGGTGCGCGCCGTGGAACTGGAGCTCTCGGACGAGGTGCTGGCCGCCCTGGACGAGATCTTCCCGGGTCCCGGCCCGTCGCCCGAGGCCTTCGCCTGGTAGTCGGTCCGACGGACCGGAGGAATGCCTGAGCCCGGCTCCGCGGCGGATGTCCGCGGAGCCGGGCTCAGACCGTGCCGGGTGGCCGCTACTTGAGGTAGACCAGGCCGTCGGTGGTGATCGCCGGCCGCCCCGAGGTGGCGACGACGACGATCTTCACGGCGTGCTTGGCGCTCGTGGACCAGCTCTTCGTCCACAGCGCGTCGCGGTACTTGGTGGTGGACGACTTCAGGTCGACCGTGGCCGTCTTCACGCCGTCGACGTAGACGTACGCCTGGCCGGAGGTGGCGGCCCGGGAGACCACCCAGGCCGCCGACCGGCCGGTGAACGTCCAGGTCAGGCTCGCGCTCTTGGACGAGCTGGAGTACGACTTGCCGCCGAGGTAGCTGGACGACGACTTCGTCGTCCAGGTGCCCGTCTTCGTGGCCGAGGTCTCCTGGAGGATGACCGGGGTGCCGGAGACGGAGGCGGCCGCGGTGTTGCCCGCGAGGTCGTACGCGGTCATGGACCAGGCCGTCGCCACACCGGACTTGGCGGTCTGCGAGGCGCTCGTGGTGGCCGTCCCGTACGTCTTGGCGAGCGGCGCGGTCAGCCGGACCTCCTTCAGGGACGCGGCGTCGGTCGCCTTCCACTTCAGGGTGAGCGGAACGGCGGTGGTGTTCACCGTGCCGGTGCGCAGGGCGAGGTTCGGCTTGGTGGTGAACGTGGGAGCCGTCTGATCGGCGATCACGGTCGCGGCGGCGGACGTGACCGTCTTCCCCGACTGGTGCGTGGCGCGGACCTGGATCTTGTGGGTGCCGGCGCCGAGTGTGGCCTTGGCCGAGGTGGCGGTGGCCGCGGCCGTGGCGACGCTCTTGCCGTCGACCAGGAGCTCGTACCCGGAGATCAGGGTGCTCGGTGTGGTGGCCGACCAGCCCACGGTGATGGCGGACTTGGCGTAGTACGTCGCGCCCGACAGGCTCGCGCCGGTCACCGACTTGACGGCGAGTCCGGTGACGGGCCCCGCCGCGTAGCTGCGGATGGTCGGCAGCTGGCCGTAGAGCTTGGTGCCGGGGCACTCGGTGGCGTAACCGTCGCGGTGGCCGGAGATCGTCCTGAACGGGTACTGCGTGCCCGCGACGAACTTGGTGTTCGCGAGGTTGTTGCCGTCCGCGCCGGCGGTGAGCATCGTGGTGCCCGCCGGGTCGACCTTGTACTGGCCGAGCTTCCAGGCGGCGATCCTGGCCACCGAGGTGATCGCGGCGGTGGACGCGCCCGCGTCCGTGTAGGTGCCGATGACGGAGATGCCGGCCGACTCCCGGTTGAAGCCGTAGGTGTGCGCGCCGAGGACGGGCCGGTCCACGCCGCCCTTACGCCCCTCGAAGACCGTCCCGCACTTGTCGACCACGAAGTTGTAGCCGATGTCCTTCCAGCCGTTGCTCTGCACGTGGTACGCGTACAGGCTGCGGACGATGGCGGGGGATTCGGTGCAGGAGTAGTCGTTGGTCCCCGCGGTGTGGTGGACGAAGACGGCCTTGACCGTCTCGTTGTACTCCGGCGCCTCCGGGCTGATCGACTCGTCGGCACCCCAGCCCGCGCGGGACGTGATCGGGGGACGCGGCACGGTGGACGTCGGCGCGGGCGGCAGCGTCGCGGACGGCGAGGTGCTCGTGGTCGGCGTGGGGCTCGCCGTGGCGGTGGCGCTCGGCGACACCGTCGCGCTCGACGACGGCTCCTCGGCGACGGTCGGCTCGGGGGCCGGTGACGAGGTGTCGGTCGCCCCGGACGTCGGCGTGCCGGTGGTGGCCGACGGGTCGGCCGGGTCGACCGGGTCGGCCGGAGCGTCGCTCTCGGCGACGAAGGCGGCCGGGTCCGCGTTCAGGGCGGAGCTGCCGCCGGCGGACCCGGGGCCCTTTCCCGGGTCGACGGTGTCCAGCCGCAGGCCCGACGGGAGTTCGGCGGAGACCTTGCCGCCCGCCGTCACCCGCACCTCGACGCCGTCGGACGGCCCGACCCAGCGCGGCTCGGTGGCCCCGCGGACTCCGGCGCGGCCGCTCTCCGTACGCCCGTCCAGGTCGGTTTCGAGGGGCAGCCAGGACGTCCAGTTCCCGTCGGCGACGGACCGGGTCCGTACCTCGACCGTTCCCGTCACCTTGGCGGCCGGATCGGTCCAGGTGACGCCGAGCATGCTGAACGGGGCGGTGTCCCGTCTGCCGAGCGTCGCGGAACCGCCGTCGGCGGACACCTTGAGCGCCGCCTCGCGCACATGGGTTCTGACGGGTCCCGCCTTGCTGTCGGTGCCGTCGCCGGAATTGCCGGTCATGCCCTGGAACACCAGGACACCGGTCACGGCTGCCGTTGCAACGGCAGCCGTGGTCCACAGTCTTCGCCGCGATCTCAAGTCATTTCCCTGGGGAGAGGGGGACAGGACGGTTCGGGTCGGTCGGTTCGGCGGCAGGTGGGGGAGCGGCCACGGGGTAGTCCGACGAGCTGAGCAACCCGCCGTGGTACGGCGGGTTGCACAGCATCCCACTGCCGGTCCCGGCCGGACGGACCGCCCCCGCCCTTACCGCGTGGTCATCGCGAGGCGAACCGGTCGAGCGCCGCCAGGACCGCCCGAGTGGTGGCCCTCCCGCCCAGATGTCCCGCCCCGTCGATCACGGTCAGCTCGGCGTCCGGCCATGCCTTGGCCAGCTCCCAGGCGGTGGTCATCGGGCCGCCCAGGTCGAACCGGCCGTGCACCAGCGCCCCGGGGATCCCGGCCAGCCGGCCGGCGTCCCGGATCAGCTGCCCCTCCTCCAGCCAGGCCCCGTGGGAGAAGTAGTGCGCGCAGATCCGTACGAGTGCCCGGCGCGCGCGGTCCGGCCGGCCGCTGTACGGGGGCGGTCCGGTGTACGTCTCCTGGGAGAGCACGGCGTCCTCCCAGGCGCACCAGTCGGCCGTCGCCCTCGCCCGTACCGCCGCGTCCGGGCTCTCCGTCCGCCGGGCGTAGGCGGCCACCAGTTCACCGTCGCCCGCCGCCTCCGGGACGCCCGCCCGGAACAGGTCCCACGCCTCCGGGAAGATCTGCCCGACGCCCCGGTACAGCCAGTCGATCTCGCTGCGCCGGGTCGTGGTGACGGCCGGGATCACGATCTCGGAGACCCGGTCCGGATGCTCCTCCGCGTACGCCAGGATCAGTGTCGACCCCCAGGACCCCCCGTACAGCAGCCACTTGTCGATCCCGAGACGGATCCGCAGCCGCTCCATGTCGGCGATCAGGTGGGCGGTCGTGTTGTGCCGCATGTCGGTGGCGGGATCGCTCGCGTGCGGGGTCGACCGCCCGCAGCCCCGCTGGTCGAAGAGGACGACCCGGTACCGGTCGGGGTCGAAGTACTGCCGGGTGTGCGCGCCGCACCCCGATCCCGGGCCGCCGTGGACGACGAGCGCGGGCTTGCCCTCCGGATTGCCGCAGACCTCCCAGTACACGGAGTTGCCGTCGCCGACGTCGAGCATTCCCTGGTCGTACGGTTCGATCGGCGGGTACTTCTCGTCGGGCTCACGGTCCACGGCTGTGCCTCCCCGGTCAGGTCGAAGGGGTCAGGCTAAGGCGCGGCGTAACCTTGCTGCCGTGAATTCCACTCCCCGGGTCCTGGCCGCATTCGACGGACTGCTCGCCGCAGCCGAGCCCGAACAGCGCGGGGCGCTCTGGCAACTCGCCGAACAGAACCGGGAGTTGGATGCCAATCTGGTACGTCTGCCGCCCGGTGCCGAAGTGGGTGAGCACCAGGAGGACGCGCTCGACGTCCTCCTCGTGGTCGTCGCGGGCGGCGGCCGCATCGTCACGGGGGCGGAGGTGCTGGAGCTCGCCCCGGCCACGGCGGTCCGGCTGCCCCGCACCTCCCGCCGCGCCCTCGACGCGGGCCCGGACGGACTGGCCTACCTGACCGTCCACCGTCGCCGGCCCGGGCTGACCGTCAAGGTGTCGGTCGAGGCCCCGGCGGCGTCCGAGGGCGGCGAGGGGCCCTGCATGCTGGACCGGGTCTGCCCCGAGTGCGGGCGCCTCTCGCAGGACCCGGTGCCGGTGTTCTGCAGCCGGTGCGGGGAGCGGTTCCCGGAGCGGTGAACCCACCCGTAACCCCCTGCCAATACATCTGATACAGAGCTAAAATGGACAGATGATGGCGAGTGATCTCTCCGATGAACTCGCCGGACTTCTGCCCCGTATCCAGCGGCTCGCCCGGCGGAGACTCTGGGCCGGGCTGCCCGCGCCCCGGTTGCGCGGGGCCCACGCCGAACTGCTGCGGCTGGTGGCGACCCACCCGGGCATCCGGGTCTCGGCCGCGGCCCGCGAGCTCTGCCTCGCGGCCAACTCCGTCTCCACGCTGGTCAACCACCTGGTCACGGAAGGTCTGTTGCGGCGGGAGGCCGACCCGGTCGACGGCCGTGCCGCGCTCCTCCTCGCGACCCCGGCGGGCATTCGCCGACTGTGTGAGTGGCGTGCCCGCCGCGACGCGCTCTTCCGTGAGCACGTGGCGGGACTCGACACCGCGGACCGGGCCGCGCTGACCGCCGCGCTCCCGTCGCTGCACAGGCTCGCCGAGTCACTGCGTGAAGCGGAGCCCGCGCGGCCGCCGGGGGATGCGGAGCCCGGGTGGCCCCCGGAGGTGGGGGAGCGCTGGTGCGGTTGCGAAAGGGAGGAGACCCCATGACCCCCGCCCTCAGCTGCACCGGTCTGACCTACTCCTTCGGCGCCTCGAAAGCCGTCGACGGCCTGGACCTGCTCGTCCGCCCGGGCGAGGTCTTCGGGCTCCTCGGACCCAACGGCGCGGGCAAGACCACCACCCTGCGCGCGATCACCACGCTGCTGCCCGTGCCGCCCGGCGTCATCGATGTGTTCGGCCATGACGCGGCCCGGCAGAAGATGGCCGTGCGGCGCCTGCTGGGATACGTACCGCAGCAGTTGTCGGCCGACGGCAGCCTCACCGGACAGGAGAACGTCGCCCTCTTCGCCCGCGTCTTCGACGTGCCCCGCCGCCAGCGCGCGGCCCGGGTCGGGCAGGCGCTCGACGCGGTCGGACTGGGGCCCGAGGCGCACCGCCTCGCCGCCACCTACTCCGGCGGCATGGTGCGCCGCCTCGAACTCGCGCAGGCACTGGTCAGCGCGCCCCGCCTGATGATCCTGGACGAGCCGACCATCGGCCTGGACCCGATCGCGCGGGACGGCGTCTGGGACCGCATCACCGAGATCCGGGCCGGTACCGGAATGACGGTGCTGGTCACCACCCATTCCATGGACGAGGCCGACCGGCGCTGCGACCGGATCGCCCTGATGCACCTCGGCCGGCTCCGCGCGCTCGGCACGCCCGCCGAACTCAAGAACGAACTGGTCGTCCACCGCAGGGAGACCGGCGGCACGGCTCCGCCACCGACCCTGGAGGACGTCTTCCGGTACCACTCCGGAAGCGGCCTGGACGATCCCGGATCTCCCGAGGAGAAGGGAGCCTTCAACGATGTCCGCCGTACCCGTCGCACCGCGTCCCGCCTCGGCTGAACCGGGCTCGCCCGAAAGCCGGTTCGCCCTCCTCCTGGACCCGCCCCCCGCCCGCACCGGCTGGCGCGTGGTCCCCGCGCGGGTCGCGGCGATGTGCGCCGTCGAAATGCAGAAGCTGCGCCACGACCGCACCGAGATCTACACCCGCGCCGTCCAGCCCGCCCTCTGGCTGCTGATCTTCGGCGTGACGTTCTCCCGTATCCACGCCATCCCCACCGGCGGCGTTCCGTATCTCGACTTCCTGGCGCCCGGCATCATCGCCCAGTCCGCCATGTTCATCGCGATCTTCTACGGCATCATGATCATCTGGGAGCGGGACTCCGGCGTCCTCACCAAACTCATGGTCACGCCGACACCCCGGACCGCGCTGGTGACCGGCAAGGCCTTCGCCGCCGGGGTGAAGGCCGTGATCCAGGCGGCGGTCGTCATCTTGATCGCCGCGCTGATCGGTGTCGGCATGACCTGGAATCCGTTGCGGCTGCTCGGTGTGGTCGTGGTCGTCGTCCTGGGGTCGGCGTTCTTCTCCTGCCTGTCGATGTCGATCGCCGGGATCGTCCTGACCCGCGACCGGCTGATGGGCATCGGCCAGGCCATCACCATGCCGCTGTTCTTCGCCTCCAACGCGCTCTACCCGGTCGCGCTGATGCCGGGCTGGCTCCAGGCGATCAGCAGGGTGAACCCGCTCAGCTACCAGGTGGACGCCCTGCGTGGCCTGCTCATCGGTACGCAGGCCCACCTGGGGCTCGACTTCGCGGTGCTCTCCTGCGCCGCGCTCGTCGGCATCGTCGCCGCCGGTTCGCTGCTGGGCCGGCTGGCCCGCTGAGCCGCCCCCGGGACCCGGCCCCGGGGGCGCGCCTACCGGGTGCGGGGGCGGTCGAACCAGATCGTCAGCAGGATCGGCACGAGCCCCACCCAGAAGAACACCTGCGGGATGCCCCGGTCGGTCCACGGCACCGCTGCGATCGTCACCGCGCAGAGCGTGCCCAGCACCGCCTGGGCGAGTACCAGCCGCGCCCAGAACATCCGCCGCAGCAGCGAGCGGACGCTCAACTGCACCCCCGCGCGCAGCTTCCGGTAGCGCAGCCATGCGCCGAGCGCCCAGACCACCCCGATCAGCGCCAGCGTGTAGAGCCGCATACCGAGCGGCAGCGGCAGTTCGGGGCCGTCACCGTCGGACGGGAACAGGTTGATCGCCCCACCCGCCAGCACCAGACTCAGCACCGCGAACCACCGGGTGCCGCGCAGCATCTGGAACACCGCCCGGTCCAGCCCCTGGCGCATCCGGCCCGAGGACGGGTCGGCGGCGAGCGCCGTCGCGTACACCTCGGCCTGCTGCTTCGGCCTCACTCCCGGCACGGCGGCCTGGGCGTCCGCCCGCAGGCCCAGCGCCCAGGCGTCGTTGGGGTCGATCCGCAGGGTCTCGCGCAGGGCCAGCTCGCTGATGTCGTTCCTGCCGTTGAGCTGCGCCGCCTTCCACAGTGCGGCGTACGTCCAGGTCTCCTCCGGGCCCAGCCGGACCGCCTCCTGCGCGGCCTCCAGCGCTTCGGGCCAGCGTGGCTGCCACGCGTTGAGCGCCTCGGAGAGCGCCCCGTACGACTGGTAGTCGTGCGGGGCGACCCGCACCGCCTCCTGGGCCGTCGCCAGCGCCTCGTCGATGCGGCGCAGCCGGCGCAGCACGTAGACCCTGGTGATCAGCGCGTTGATGTACTCCGGGTCAATCGCGAGCGCCGCCCCGGTCGCCTCGACGGCTTTCTCGTACTCCTTGGCGCGCTGGTGGCAGCGGCCCAGCAGGGACCAGGCACGGATGTCCTCGGGGTCCTGCGCGAGCCGTCTGGCCAGCACCGCCTTCGCCTCGTCGACGCGGTCGAGTGCGAACAGGGAGGACGCCTGCTCGGTCAGTTCGTTCCCGGCGGTGGTCAAAGCTTGCGCTTCCTCTTCAGATAGGCGAGCAACTCGTCATACATGCCGCCCTCGTTGGCGAACATCGCCACATTGCGCGCCGAAGCGAACCACGGGTCGGTGGACGGCCGGACCTCTTTCGCGGCCGCCAGCAGGTCCTTCATGTTGATCATCCGGACGGTGCCGGTCCGCGTCGAGTCGAGCAGCGCCCGCTCGGACGCGGACTCGCAGAGATGCGCCAGGTCGGCACCGGACAGGTCCTCGGTGATCTTGACCAGCTTGCCCAGGTCGACGGATTCGATCGGCCGGTCACGCAGGTGGTAGCGGAGGATCGCCTCGCGCGCGGGCGCGTCCGGCGGCAGTACGAGCAGGGTCCGGTCGAGCCGCCCTGGGCGGCGCAGCGCGAGGTCGACATCCCAGGGGACGTTGGTCGCGGCGAGCACGAACACCCCGTCGTTGGCCCCGTCCACGCCGTCGAGTTCGGTGAGCAGCTGATTGACGGTGTTGCGCATCCCGCCGTGGTGCATACGGCTCCGCTTGGCGCCCAGCGCGTCGACCTCGTCGAGGAAGAGCACGCACGGCGCCTGGCGGCGGGCGGTCTCGAAGACCTCGTGCATGTTGCGCTCGGAGTTGCCCATCCACATGTCGAGCACGTCGCTGATCGACACGGACATGAAGCTCGCCCCGAGCTCGCCCGCGACGGCCCGCGCGATGAACGTCTTTCCGCACCCGGGCGGCCCGTACATCAGCAGCCCGCCGCGCAGACTCTTCCCGTACAGCCTGCCCAGCTCGGGGTTGCGCATCGGGGCGAGGAACGCGGCTTCGAGGCGCTCCTTGATCTCGTACATGCCACCGACATCGGCGAGCGTCACGGAACCGGGGGCCTCGGTCTCCCAGGTACCCGCCTGCCCCGGAGCTTCCTGGCCCTCCACGGGGACGGGGGTCTCGGGCGTCTCGGAGGTGACGAAGCGGGGCGGCACTGCGCTCCGGATCTCGTCCTCGGCGGCGCGCCAGTCGAACCCCGTCGACGGCGGCGTCGCCGGCTGTTCGGGTGCGGCAGGGGCTTCGGGCGCTTCGGTGGCGGGTGCGGGGGCGGGTACGCCCATGGCTCGGATCATGAGTGCCCGCGCATCGGAGTCGCCCGGCGCATGCTGGAGCGCCACTGCGGCCTCGCTGACCGCGGCGTCGTTCAGTCCCTCGGCCAGGAGCAGCTCCGCGAGATGCAGCCGAAGAGGCACGTCGGCGGGGGCT
Organism: Streptomyces sp. NPDC058231; assembly: GCF_042882275.1. Classification (NCBI taxonomy): domain Bacteria; kingdom Bacillati; phylum Actinomycetota; class Actinomycetes; order Kitasatosporales; family Streptomycetaceae; genus Streptomyces; species Streptomyces sp. NPDC058231. The sequence goes on from NZ_JBHVWN010000059.1 coordinate 34,080, forward strand.
GCGGCGACAGCGGTACGGAGACTCTGGATGAGGGGGGACTCGTTGGACATGACAACACCCTATTGAGGGGGTGTGTCAGGCGGCCAGCGGGTGGGCCCGCGCACTCAGCCCTTACGAGCGGCGTACCCGAGGAAGGCGGTCCAGGCGGTGGGGGAGAGGGCGAGTGCGGGGACGGTGAGGTCCTTGGAGTCGCGGACGTGCACGGTGTGGGGGCAGGTCGCGACCTCGACGCAGTCGCCGCCCTGGTCGCCGCTGTAGCTGCTCTTGAACCAGTTGACGTCGGTGCTCATTCTTCCCCTGCCACCTCTTCAATCAGTTTCATGGACGCTTCCGGGCTGAGCGCCTGCGCCCGCAGAATGCCATACTTGCCGAACAGATCGCCCAGGTCGGGCTGTTGGTTCACGAAGAAGCTGCCGCTCTGTCCTTCCACGTAGGCGAGGCGGTTTCGGTCAGCCGTCTCCAGCAGAACGAACGGGCCGTTGAGTCCCGCGTGAGTCGACCGGTCCGGTGACATCACCTGAATCTGTACGTTGCGCAGTTGAGCCACGTCGAGGATGTGACGGAGCTGCCTTCTGCGAACCTGACGACCTCCGATCGGTCGCGTGAGCGGGTGCAGCTCCAATACGAACCCGATGTCGGCCGCCGGTCTGCGGGTGAGCAGCGCCTGCCGTTCCAGCCGAACCGCGACTCGCCCCTCGATCTCTCCATCGTCGAGGGCCGGGTGGTGGTTGGTGAAGACCGCACGGGCGTGTTCCTCCGTCTGAAGGAGGCCGGGCACCGCATGTGTTTCGTACTGCTGCCGCACGCAGGCGCCGGTCTCTGCCTCGGCGAACTCCTCAAACCATGAGGCCATGTGGCTGGGCCGCAACTCTGCTCCCACGGCCAGCAGTGCACCTTGTGCACCCACCACCTCGTCCGCCCGCGCGATGAACTCTCCCTTCGGTGGCCGCTGCCCCCGCTCCACCATCGCCACCTGCGACTTCGAGAAGCCGATCTTCAGTCCCAGTGCCTCCTGGGACAGCTCCGCGCGCTCCCGGTAGAAGCGCAACAACGTCCCGAACATCTGGGCGTTGCCGCCCCCTTGGCCGCCGGAGTGCACAACCCGCCTCCCAAGTGCACAACAGTGCACAGATGCTTTGTGTCCCTGGTCACGGTACGTGTGGGACGCGAGGCTCTCCGTATGGAACGGAAAAGTTCACTGGACCCGGTCCCCTCGTGGGTGCCTGCGAGCGGGCATGCCCTCCGGTGCGCGGGCATCCACTTCGACGCCGTACGGATCGGCGGTGCGAGTGGCGACCAAGTCGCTCACGAATTGATGCAGTTCACCGATTTCCGGGCGGGCCCCATCGTGCGCTCCCGGATCGGGACGCGGAGCATGTACTTCCTGTTGCCGCCGCAAAGCGCGAGCGCCTATCGCTGGCCGGCCGACGCCGAGGTGATGAGCCGCGACGGGCGGGCGGCGGCGTTCGTCGGGGTGCCCGCGCTGCACGGGCTGACCTGGCCGCTCGACTGGCGTTCCCTGCCCACGGCCGAGGCGCAGTTCGTGGATGTGGAGCTGCTGCACGAACTGACGGTGACCGTGCTGACGGATGAGGCCGAGGTCCCCTGAAGGGGCTCTGGCGACAGGCGTGTTGCCGTGCGCAATGTCCGTTTGTGTGGTGAAGCGTGAGTCGGGTGCGGTACGGTGACGTCGTCATCACGCTCTGTATGCATCCGCATACGGGGCGGCCCCCGGCGGTGCTACCAACACCATTCCGAGGGCCTTCACCACGAGTGGATAGAAGAGGTCCACCGGGATGCTTTGGCATGCTATCGCGCCGTCTCGGCGCTTCACGAAGGCCTCGCACGACGTCGTGCGCCATTCGCGCCTGAACAGCGACGCGAAGATTCTTCTCCTGTACGTGCAGGGGCTCCCCGAAGGTCTGGCCGACAGGCCGCTGAGTGAGCATGCGCGGAAACTCGGGATCACCGGGCGGGCCTATCAGCGGGCCAAGAAGTTGCTGGTCGAGGACGGGTTCCTGCACGAGTGGCACCAACAGAACGACCGGGGCCGGTGGGTGACCGTACAGCTCTTCGGCAACTCCCCGGTCACGGGCGAGGCGGCGGTCGGGCTCCGGGACGGGTTGGGTGCAGCGGCGCCACCGATGGTGCAGAAACCGGCGGTCGGTCAACCGAGGGGCCGGGTGGTCGGTGGCTATGAACCGGTAGTTGAAGAACTGGGTGAGAACTCATCCCGCCCACCCACCGAAGCCGATGCCGTACGCGAACCTGAGCCGGTATCCGGACCCGTACCAGAGGTCGACGCCGCGCCGGAAGTGGCCGAGGGGGAGCGGGTGTTGCTGTCGTTGCGACATGTGTGCCGGGAGCTGCACCTGGGCGTGCGGGAGGCGCGGAGTCTCGCCGAGGCCGCTGCCGAGTGGTTGCGGCGCGGGGTCTCGGCCGCCGACCTGCGGCGTGCACTGACCAGCGGACTGCCCGAGGACGGTGTGCGGTCGGCGGTGGGATTCCTGCGGCACCGGCTCGCGGCGAAACTCCCCGAGGCGGCGCCGCCGCCCGTCGAGTCCCCTCCTGTGCCGCAGGTCCGCACACCGGTGACCTGCAAGGGGCCCGGTGACGATCACGTCTTCCGTCCGGTGGAGGACGAGACGCACTGCGGTCCGTGCCGCCGCGAGGAGGCTCGGCGGCACTGGCTCGCCCAGGCGGCAGCCGTCGACGATCCACCCGTGCACACTCCCTGGCGCGAACGTGTCGCAGCCCTCGCCGCGGGCCACGCCGAAGGCGGGGAATCCCCGAGCCCAGGGTGAGGGAGTCCGTCGCGGGCCGACGTCTCCCTCGATCTGTGACGCTCGGTGAGCGGGAGGCTGTCGCGGACCCCACTCGTGAGCTGAGCGGGTGGTGAGTCGCCTCGAAGCGTCGGCGCTTTCGTCGGCGAGCTCCTGGACGACGCCGGAACCGGGGCGTACCGAATCGACGTCGATCGCCAGAACGACGCCAGTGCGAAATACCGAGATGACAAGACGGAGACCGCGACATGACTACCGCCGAAAACCATGCCCAGCCCGCACCTCCGGCCCGGGTGAACGACTATGACAGCTTCGCCGAGTCGTACTCGGCCTTGAGTGAGACGAGCCTCCTGAACGCCTATTACGAGCGGCCCGCGATGCTGTCCCTCGCCGGGGACGTGGCCGGCCGTCGGCTTCTCGACGCCGGCTGCGGCTCCGGCCCCTTGTTCGCCGCGCTGCGCGATCGGGGTGCCCTCGTCACCGGCATCGACTCCAGCGCCGGGATGGTGGAGCTGGCGCGGCGGCGGCTGGGTGCCGACGAGGCCTTGCACGTCGCCGACCTGGCCGACCCGCTGCCGTTTGCCGACGGTGCGTTCGACGATGTCCTCGCGTCGCTGGTGCTGCACTACCTGGAGGACTGGGGGCCGACGCTGGCCGAGATGCGGCGGGTGCTCAGGCCCGGCGGCCGCCTGATCGCGTCGGTGCAGCACCCTTTCGTGGACTACGCGATCCAGGATCCTCGGCCCGACTATTCCGCGACCACCAGCTACACCGCCGACTGGGCCGACCTCGTGGGGCAGGCCGCCGCGATGACCTTCTGGCGCAGGCCACTGCACGCGATGACCGACGCCTTCACCGCGGCCGGCTTTCGCCTGGCCGTCATCAGCGAGCCGCAGCCCGATCCGGCCGCCCGCGAGCTCTACCCCGACGACTTCCAGAGCCTCTCGACCAAAATGTGTTTCCTGCTCTTCGTTCTGGAGGCGCCCCCGGCTACCGGCTCGGCCGAGTAACGAGCCCTTCGGTTCGCTGAGACGGAAGCCCGAACGACTTGGTTCGTTGAGAAGGCGACTCGATGGAGTGAGACGGGACAGCCTGCGCCCCGGCGGCACCTCGCCCGGACCGAGAGGCTTCCTGTCGACATCAAGTATCTTGACGTCGAGATGAATCTCCGGCAGGCTGCTTCCGAATCTCTTGACGTCAAGATATGTCGGTTGCGGATCGGAGGCCGGAGATGCGGCGCGGCACACAGGCCGGGAAGGGCCGGGAAAACCGACAGCGCGAGCCGGGTCTCCTGGCGCAGCTCCGCCGTCCGCCGGGCGGCCGGGACGGGCGGATCATGCTGCTCGGCCAGTTCCTGGACAGAGCGGGCTCGGGGGTGTGGGGCGCCTCGTCGGTGCTGTACTTCACCTTCGTCACCGGCCTGGACGCCCGGAAGCTGGGCCTGCTGCTGGGCGCCGCCGGGGTGGCGGGCATCGTCGGATCGCCGCTGGCGGGCCGCCTGGCCGCTCGCTCTCCGGTGCGCGCGCTGCTGATCGGCTGTCACCTCCTCCGCCTCGTGACCCTCGGCCTGATGCTCGTCTGCACCGGGTTCTACGTGCTGTTGCCGGTGGTCGCCGTCACCTCACTGGGAGACCGGGCGGCCAAGACACTGGAGATGCTCTTCGCCACGCGACTGGCGGGTGAGCGGCGCACCACGTACCAGGCGCTGTCGCGCAGTTCGGCGAACGCCGGGTACGCGTTCGGCGCGGGGATCGCCGCCGTCGGTCTGGCCGTGGGGACGCACGGCGCCTACCGGGCCCTGATCCTGGCCGACGCGCTGTCGTTCCTGGTGGCCGCGGCGCTGGTGTGGCGCACCCGGGAGCCGCGCGACCCCGGGCGGGTGACGGCGCGGTCCGGCGGCGCGGCCACCGCGGACCGCTCGCCCGCGCCGAACCCGTGGCGCGACCGCGGGTACCTTCGGTTCGTCCTGCTGGACATCCCGATGAACCTGGACGACTCGATCCTCAACGTCGGGCTGCCGCTGTGGCTGGTGAACCACACGGAGGCGCCGCGCGCCATCGTCCCGGCCTTCCTGGTGATCAACACCGTGCTCGTCGTCGTCCTGCAGATTCGCGTGTCGGCGAGGGTCGGTGAACCGCGCCAGGCCGCGAGCGCGGTGCTCGTGTACGGGGTGACGACGCTCGGGTGCTGCACGGTCCTGGCCACCGCCACCGGGGGCGGGGCCTGGTCGGCATCGATCGCCCTGCTCGTCTCGGCGGCGCTGGTCACGGGGGCGGAGCTGATGCGGTCGGTGAGCTCCTGGGAGCTGGCCGTCTCGCTCGCGCCCAGGGAGGCACGGGCGCCCTACCTGGGGGTGGCGGGCATGGCCCAGTCCATCCAGAAGTCCGCCGGGCCGCTGCTGATGACCGGCGCGGTGCTGACCGCCGGGCCGGCCGGCTGGCTCGTCCTCGGGGTGGCGGTCGCGGGGCTCTCCGTCGTCCAACGCCGAGGATCACTGCGGCGGTTGGACGCCGTGCTCCCGGTGGCCGCCCCCGTCGGCAGCAGGCGGACCGCCCCCCAGCTCTGAGCTCCGGCGAGGCCCGGCGCCGCTCCGGGCCCGGGACCGCGTGGGTCAGTCCTGGTAGCCGTTCTCGGCAAGGATCGCGTCGATGCGGGAACGGTGCGCCGCCTCCCACGCGTCGAGGGACTCGTCGGCCTCCTTGGCCAACTTCGCCCGCGCGGCGCGGAGTACCTGCTCCTGTCGGTCGTGGGGAGTGACCACCACGCCCTCCTCGTCGGCCACCACGACATCGCCGGCGTTCACGACCACCCCGCCGCAGCGCACCTGCCCGCCCAGCGGCACCACGGCCTTCTTGGCCCCCGGGAACGGGATCACGCCCCGGGCGAAGACGGGAAAGCCCATCTCGCGCACCTCGGCGAGATCGCGGATCACCCCGTCCACCACGAACGCCGCGATCCCACGGCGCTGTGCGACGGCGCAGACGTTCCCCCCGGCGACGGCGTGGTCCACGTCGCCCGCCTCGACGACGATGACCGATCCGGGCTCCGCGCGGTGGATGGCCGCGTGCAGCATGAGGTTGTCGCCCGGAGGGCAGCGCACGGTGAAGGCCGGCCCGGCCACCCGCCGGGCCGAGGGCCACAGCGGACGTATGCCGATGTCCATGACCTGCTCGCGGCCCAGCACGTCCGCGAGGGTGGTCGGGGGAATGTCGTTGAATCCGGCGAAGTCGTTCATGTCCCTGCTCCGTTCGGTGGCGTCCTGCCGTCCCCGGTCGGGAACGGCCGCTCGTCGGTCGCTCTGCGGGGCTCCACGGCTCATCTCCCCGGATCCTCGCCCGTGAGGCCGTCGACGGACTCACGGATGAGGTCGGCGTGGCCGGCGTGACGGGCGTACTCCTCGACGAGGTCGAGGAGGATGCGGCGGAGATTGGGGCGTTCGCCGCCGCGCGTGGTGTACGCGCCGAGCTGGTCCAGGCCGCCTTCGGCGAGCGCCTTGCCGACGACGGCACGCGAGCGGGTCACGGACTGCTGCCAGCGGGCGAGCAGTTGCCCGGGGGTGTCCGCGGCGGCGGAGCGGTAGTCCCAGTCGGGGGCGGCGTCCCAGTCGACGGCGTCCCAGGGAGCACCGACGGGGGCGTCGAGCCACAGCCGGGCGAAGTGGCTGTCCTCCACGTGCGCCAGGTGCTTGAGCAGGCCCCCGAGCGTGATGGTGGACGCGCCGACCGTGGCGTTCAGACCGGCTCCGTCCAGGCCGGAGCACTTCCAGGCCAGGGTGGCCCGCTGCCGTTCCAGGGCGCCGAGGACAGCGGCCGCCTCGCTGCCGGCTATCGGGGGTTCGGGCCAGACATCCGCAGTGGTGTCAGTCATGGCCGCAGACCTTAGCGAACGACTCCGGCAAGGCGGCCCGGAGGACTGCCCGGGGGCGACAGGCGCCTCCCGCGGCGGACTCCCCGCCCGTCGAACCGGGCCGCACCGCGGACTCCCCGCCCGTCGCCCCGTTCGAAACCTGAACAAGATCCCGTATGCCGCTCCTCGGCGGTCCGCCCAACAGCCCTGCTGGTCAACGTGGTTCGACGGACGGTCGCACGTCACCCTCCGTGGTGTGGCGAATCCACCGTCGCCGGGGCGGAGCGAGGAGAATGACAACGTCTTCGGCCGACGAAGGAGGACCAGTGGTCGATGCCTTGGTGAGCCACGGAACGGGGACGGCCGAGCCGGTCGCGGTGACCGCCGCCGACCGGGCGCAGTGGCGCGACCGGCTCCTGCGGGCAGGGCGGGACCTGTTCGCCGCGTACGGCTACGCGCACACGACCGTCGAGCAGCTCTGCGCCGAGGCGCGCGTGCCGGTCCGCGCCTTCCACCAGCAGTTCCCCTCCCGGGAGGCGCTGTTGATCGCGCTGTACGACGAGGTCGCGACCAGCGGACTGCGCGCGTCCGAGGAGGCGATGCTCTCCGAAGGCATGGAGGAGTGCGCTACGGAGGAGCGGTTCCGCCGCCTCTTCGCCGCCTATGTACGCGGAGTGACCGCCGATCCGCGGGCGGCGCGGGTGGCGTTCGTCGAAGCGCTGGGCGTGAGCCGCGCGGTCGACGACCATCTCGCGATGTGGCGGACCATGTGGGCCGAGTTCCTGCGCTGTGAGGCCAGGCGCGCCGCCGAGCGGGGCGAGGTGGGCGACGGCAACCAGCGGGTCGCCGTCACGGTGATGACCCACTCGGTCGAGGAACTCCTCGCCCACCACGCCCGCCGCCCCCGCCAGGTCACACCCGAGTGGCTGACCGAGGAGCTCACCCGACTCTCCCTGACCATGCTCGGCTCGCCCTGACATCCCCCGTCCGCCGCGACCGGCAAATAATGGGGGAATGGGTGACGGAGAGAAGACGGACACCGGCGACGAGATCGCTGCCGTCCTGGCCGGTGTCGGTCCACGGCTGAGAGCCCTGCGCCGGCAGCGCGGCACGACCCTCGCCCAGCTCGGTGAGGCGACCGGCATCTCCCTCAGCACCCTCTCGCGCCTGGAGTCGGGCGGCCGCCGACCGACCCTCGAACTGCTCCTGCCGCTGGCCAAGGCGTACGGCGTCCAGCTCGACGAACTCGTCGGCGCCCCGCCCACCGGTGACCCCCGCGTCCATCTGCGGGCCGTCAACCGGGACGGCAGGACGTTCGTGCCGCTGACCCGGCACCTCGGCGGGGTGCAGGCGTACAAGCTGGTGCTGCCCGGCGGGAGGCCGCCGGCCGAGGCGCTGGAACCCCGGGTGCACGAGGGCTACGAGTGGCTGTACGTGCTGGCGGGGCGGCTGCTGCTGGTGCTGGGCGACCGGGACGTCGTCCTCACCGCGGGGGAGGCCGCGGAGTTCGACACCCGTACACCGCACGTGTGGGCCGCGGCGGGACCGGAACCGGTGGAGGTCCTCAGCCTGTTCGGGCCGCAGGGCGAACGGATGCACGTGCGGGCGCGACCGGTCAGGAAATGAGGGCCCCCGGCCGCCCGGATGTCACGCCTGCGGGCGACCGCCCGCGTACGGCCCGCCCACGCCCCACGCCTGGTGCATCGCGTCGGCGAACGTCGCAGCCAGCTTCTGTTCGCCCGTGGGGCCCGGGTGCGTGCCGTCGTAGGTGTCCGTGTGGATGTCGTACCCGGCCGGGCGTGACGCCAGCAGGATCGGTGACGCCGGTCGGTCGAGGTCGGCGACCGCCTTCGCGAGCAGCTCGTTGAAATGGTCGCACTCCGCGGCGAACGGGGCGTCCGACTCGGCCCGGACGTTCGGGATCACCGGCAGCAGCACGGCTCTGATGCGCGGGTTGGCGGTGCGGGCGGCGGCGATGAACGCACGTACGTTCCCGGCGGTCTGCCCGCTGTCCGTGTAGAAGCCGAGATCTATCAGGCCGAGTGAGACGAGCAGTACGTCGGCGCCGGCCGCGGTCACCGCGTCCGCGATCACCGGGGCCATGTGCAGCCACCCCTCGCCCCAGCCCGCCAGATGGCGGCGGGCCGATACGGGGAATTCCGGGGCGCCGTACGCGGATGAGTCCGGGGCGTTCGTCACGGTGTCGTACAGCTCGGTGCGCGGGCCGACGATCTCGTACGGGCCGTCGAATGCCGCTTCGAGGTGCTGCCACATCCGGTAGCGCCAGGTGAAGTCGCCGGCGCGCCCGATGGTCATGGAATCGCCGACGAACATGAAACGCATTGCGCCATCATGGCGGATCACCGCTCCGGGCTGCGACGTGACGATGGACACTTGATCCATGCGCCCGTATCCGACTGTCACCTGCGTCGCCGCGATCCTCGCCCTCACCGGGGCGGTCGCGGCCCCGGCCGCGGCCGACGACGGGACCGCCGACCACAGCTTCACCATCGAGGACCCCCGGATCACCGAGTCCAGCGGCCTCGCCGCCAGCCACATCCACCCGGGCGTCTACTGGACGCACAACGACAGCGAGGACGGGCCGTACGTCTACGCCGTCGACTCCCGGACCGGGAAGACCGTCGCGACCATCACCATGCGCGGGGTCGGCGCACCGCGCGACGTGGAGGCGATCTCGCTCGGACCCGACGGCAATCTGTACGTCGGCGACATCGGCGACAACCTGAACGGCAGCTGGGACCACGTCTGGATCTACCGGTTCCCGGAGCCGAAGGTGCTGAGGAACGCGACGGTCCGGGCGACCCAGTTCGACGTGAAGTACGCGGACGGCGCGCGCAACGCCGAGGCGCTGATGGTCCATCCGAAGACCGGCCGGGTCTACATCGCCTCGAAGAACGAGAGCGGCGGCGGACTGTACGAGGGTCCCGCCGAACTCGGTACCGGGCGGACCAATGTGTTCCGCCGGGTCGGGAAGGTGCCGTGGGTGACGGACGGGGCGTTCTCGCCGGACGGGAAGGAACTGGTGCTGCGCTCCTACTTCAGCGCCCGTGCCTATGCGTTCGACCACGGGCGGCTCGGCGCCGACCACCCGGTCGACGCACCGCTGCAGGGGCAGGCCGAGTCGGTGACGTACACCGCGGACGGCTCCGCCCTGATGTTCGGTTCCGAAGGTGCGCGGAGCGAGGTGATCCGGGTCGGCATCGACGACGGGAAGGGCGGCGGCGGCTCCGCGGCGCCGTCGCAGAGGAGCGGCGGCGCGTCGCCGGCCGCGGACGGCACGGGCGGCGCGGGCGGAAGCAACGAGGTGAAGGGCGGCACGCTGCTCGGCGCGCTGGTGCTCGCCGCCGTGGGCGGACTGGTCTTCATGAACCGGCGCCGCAAGCAGGACTGAACGCCCCGCCCGGCCGCCGCTCCGGCGGTCCGGGCGGCCGGGCGGACGTAGGGTCGGTCATCTATGACGAACCACGGGCCCGAGGCCTTCGCCACCCAGCGGCTGGACGCACTGCCGCTGCGCGCCGTGCACGCCGATGAGATGGCGGTGGTCCTCGCCGACCCCGCCCTGCACACGTTCACGGGCGGCGCCCCGGAGGACGTGGACGCCCTCCGGATCCGCTACACCCGCTGGGAGGCCGGCTCGCCCGACCCGGCGCAACGCTGGTGGAACTGGGTTCTCCGGGTCCGTGCCGACGGCCGGCTCGCGGGCTGGGCGCAGGCCACCGTCAGCGGTCCGCAGGCCGAGATCGCCTGGGTCGTGGGCACCCCGTGGCAGGGGCTGGGCTACGCGAAGGAGGCGGCCGCAGGGCTGGTGGCGCACCTGACGGACCGCGCCGCGGTCCGTCAGGTCGTCGCCCACATCCACCCCGACCACACCGCATCCGCCGCGGTGGCCGCGGCTGCCGGACTCGTCCCCACCGACGTGTGGGAGGACGGGGAGCGGCGGTGGCACCGCCCGGACGCCACTTCCGGAGCCGCCTGAGAGGCGGACCGGCGCGGGTGCGACCGGCTGTCGCCGCCCGGGCGGTCGGCTATCCCTGGTCCGGACCCGGCTCGGCAGCGCCGCCCGGGGCCGCTTCGGCTTTGGTGTAGAGGATCTCGCGGGCCTGCTCCGCGGCGCGGATGATGCTCTCGCCGACGAAATCGAGGAAGCGGGCTATGTTCTCGAGGCGGGCGGCGGCCGGGGTGCCGCGGCCGAGGACGGCGACGCCCTGCCGTGCGGTCTCGGCGAGTTGGACGTTGGCCCGGGCGCTGTCGACCATCGACTGGTACCAGATGTCGTTGTCGACGACATAGCGCTCGCGGCGGCGTTCGTCGCGTTCCCGGCGCACGAGGGTCATGCCCTCGAGCGCGGTGATGGCCTTGGAGACGGACGCCGGGCTGACCTGGAGGCGCTGGACGAGCTCGGCCGCGGTGAGGCTGCCCTCGTTGCTGGTGTAGAGGCAGGTCAGCACCCGGGCCAACATCTTGGGCAGGCCAGATTGCATGAGGACGGTGGTGAACATCTCCTCGTACTCGCGCACGGCCTCGGCGTCGCCTCCGGGGGCCTGCACCGACGCGTCCGACCCGCGGGGTACGGCCTGCCTGCGCCGGTGGGTGCGGTGCTCGGTGGCCCGCTGGGCCAGGGCGGCGCGGTAGGCGGTGGGTCCGCCGTTCCGCATCACCTCGCGCGTGACCGTCGAGGTGGGGCGTTCGAGGCGTCTGGCGATCTCCGCGTAGGCGTCGCCGTCGGCCAGCCCCGACGCGATCTGCTGGCGTTCGGACTGGGTGAGCCTGCCTCCCGGCATCGCGATCTCCTTCGTACTCCCGTGGGGCCTTCAGCATAGCGTTCACTCTCATTCAATGCAACGAGTGGGGAGGGGGAGTGTTGCGTTAAGCCTCAAGTCATTGCAATGATATTGCGGCTCTCACCTGCATTGA
>NZ_JBHVWN010000060.1:0-44776 GCF_042882275.1 Streptomyces sp. NPDC058231
GAGTTGGTCACGGGTCTCGTCCGGGATGCGCATACCAGACCAACGAGCCCCAGGTCGGGAAGCAACACCTTGATGATCTGCAATCCCTTAGGCCTTGGCCGCCTCGTCCAGCAGGAAGTACAGCAGGCCGATCAGGGAGCCGCTGGAGACGATCTCACGCCGGTCGATCATGCCCCGGATTTCCGCGATCGGGATCCACTCGATCCGGTCGGTCTCATTGACCTCCGTCGGCGGGCCCCCATAGATGCCTGCCTCAGCGCGGAACACGTAGTGCTCGGAGTCGGTGATGCCGTTCGCCGGCTGCCCGTAGATCAGTGGCTCCACGGCCTTGACCTGCCAGCCGGTCTCCTCTTCCACCTCGCGGATCGCGGCCTGCTCCGGCGTCTCCCCAGCCCCGTCCTCGATCAGGCCCATGGGCAGTTCCCATGCCCACGTGTCGGTAATGAACCGGTGCCGCCACATCATCAGCACCCTCTTTTGGTCATCAACCACGACGGCGACCGCCAGGTGCCGAAGCTTGACCACATGGTGCTCCCAGCGGCGGCCATCCGGCTGCTGCACATCCGTCAGCCAGAGGCTGACCCACGGGTTCTCGTAGATCGGCCGTTCACCGTGGATCTGCCACTGCATGATGCTGCCCCTCTCGCGCCCTGTGATCGACCCCCAGCATGTCAGCCGAGCATGGCCGCTGCCCCAACTCCAGCATGCAGGAGCCGGATCAGGCCCGTGTCGCCTCCTGCGCATCTGGGCGGGGCCCGAACGCCCGCCCGCACCGCGGGTGGGAGATCGGCCACGCCGCGGCGTCCTCGACGGTGCGCAGCGTGCCTGTCGCCTTGTCGGGGTCCTTGTGGCTGGTCCAGCCGCACCCGACGCCGTCGAAGACCTCCATGTACTGCACGCCAGCCTCCCGCGCCCGGTTCAGGGTCCCCGAGTTGTAGGCCACCGCCGACTTGGCGAGGACCGCCGACTCCGCCCACGCCTGCACCGGCATCCGGGCGCCGCCCCGGTAGATGACGTACAGCAGCTGGTGCTCGGCGGCCAGCCGGTCGGCCAGCGACCTGGCGGCCTGCAGCGCCGTGGTGTTCCCTGCCGCGAGCAGCGGCACCTCACGGCGCGCCGCCTCGCGCACCGCCCGGTAGAACGCGGCCGCCATGCGCTGCTCCTCCTGTGAGCGGCGCAGGAAGTCGGCGTACGAGTCGGCGGCGAGCGACTGCAGGGCCTCGGTGTGGAGCAGCGTCCACGTGAACCGGCCACCCACCGTCTTAGCGGCCTGCTGCGCCCCCTGCTCGTACAGCAGCGGCAGCTGGCGGGTGACGAACGCGCGGGCTTCGGCGTCCACACGCTGCTGGAAGTCGACGATGGCGGCCTGGAACTCCGCGAGGCGGGCCACAACGTGAGGGGCGCGGCCCGACTCCGACAGGGCTGCCAGGACGGCGGCCTGCTGGTCGGCGAGGCGCTGCCAGGCGTCCTGCAGGACGGCGGCGACCCGGGCCGCAACGGTCTTCGCATCACCGGGTGTCAGTGGCGGGAACTCGTAGGCCACGGCTTACCGGTGCCAGCGGTGGGCGCGGCGCAGCGGCGCAATGACCAGTTCGGTGCCTCCGGTGGGGTCGTCCGGGGCGGTGGCAGCCTCGACGGATGCGATCTGCCGTTCCAGGCCGGTGAGGTTGTTGCTCTGGTCGAGGGTGACGACACCGTTGACGGTCAGCTGCAGCGGGTCGGCGAGCAGCCTGGCACGCCGCTCGCCCAGCACCTCCAGGGCGACGGCCTTCGCCGCACCGAGGCGGGTGTACCGGGCCTGCAGGTCGGCCGGGTCGGTGGCTGTGCCGAGCTGTGCTTGGAGCCAGGCGAGGACTGCGGGGTCCACGGGTGTCCTTCCGGGTAGCAGGACCGGCCCGGCACCCCGCAGCGGGCGCCGGGCCGGACCTGGCTCTGGGTTACTGCTCTCCGGTGGCCTTGCGGACCCGGGCCTTGGCGGCCGGCTTGGCCGGGGCCTCCGGCTCGCCCTCGGGCTCCGGCTCGGGGGCCGGTTCCGGTGCGGGCTCCGGGTCCGGTACCGGGTCGGGGGTCCGGCCGGCGTCCGGGTCCTGGTCGCCGCCGCCGTCCTCCTCCGCGTCGTCTTCCCACGCGTCGGGGTTGGTGATGGCCGCGGCCACGTCCTCGTCCGGCTCGTCGCCGGGCTGCAGGATCAGCAGCTCGTGCGTCTTGGGGTGCTCCAGGTGCACCGCTGTTGCCAGTCGCCGCCCCATGTCACAGCACCTTCGCGACGATGTGGCAGTCCGGCGCGAGGAGCACCGGCATGGCGACGGCCGCGCCCTTGGTCCACACCTGCGGCGGGTCGTCCTGCGAGCCCTTGGTGATGATCAGGCCGGGCGCGTCCTCGCGGATGATCTCCGGGTTGCTGCCGCGGGACAGCACGAGGGACTCCGCCGTGGTGCCGTACATGGTCTGGCCCCACTTCGTGCGGTCCGGCGGCACCATCACCCACCGGTCGTCCGGCAGCGGGCGCACCGTGGAGCCGTCGACGCGGACCTGCCCCTTGTACAGCTCGATCGGCGGCAGGCTGTAGTTGCCGCGCACCACGTTGACCTGCTGCGGTGTCAGGGTCGCCGTTGGCGTGGTCGACGGGTTCACCGACCCGTAGTAAGCGGCCCGGTAGGCGTTGTTCCTCCCCAGGTAGGAGAAGGCGCGGCGGCTGGTGACGACGAGCTCGGGGAACGGGGCGCTGATGGAGTCGAGGTAGTCCAGCCACCCCAGCTCGTCCTTGATCGGGTCCGACGTGGGGTCGGACCAAAGGACGGGTGCGGTCGGCATGTTCGCCGCCGGCACGAGGAAGTCGACGTCCGTGGTGAGGGCGTTCTCCGCCGCCAGGGAGAACTTGCCGTCGGTGAGAACGTCACCGGCGGCCAGCTCCAGGCGGGAGTTGACGGCCTCCACGTGCCGCTCGACGTCGTCGTACAGCAGCTCGATCAGTCGGTCCTGGTCGGCGCCGCGGGACGCCTCCTGCAGCAGGATCTCCATTTCGCCGACCAGCAGCTTCTGCCCCAGCGCGGGCAGCATGCCCTGGGTGCTGGTCGTCCACGCCTGGCGGTCGGCCAGTACGACGCTGGCGTCGTAGCTGCGGTACTTCGCGGCGTTGACGTAGCGGCCCTGGTTCTTGATCCGCCACATCACGTCGTGGACCTCCACCTTCGGGAAGATCGACTGCGTGAGCAGGAAGTCAGCCGGGGTGGGGATCTCGCGGGCGAACGTGGTCAGGTCCTGAACGGTGACGCCCTTGATGAGGTCTGCAATGGTCATGTTCGGGCCTCCTTCCTTAGACGAAGCGGATCTGGCAGGTGGCGGACGGCACGACCGGGGCGACGACGACGGGGAGCTTCGCGGTCTTCACCGAGCCGTGCCACAGCAGCGCGGCCGGAACCTTGGTCTGGGTGGGGTTGAACAGCACCTCGGCGAACACGAACCCGGCGAGGTTCTGCCGGCCGTCGGTGGCCCCCGTGGCGTACAGGCCATACAGCCCCGAGGCGGTGATCTTGCCGACGGGCACACCGGACAGAAACCGGCTGTACGGCACGGTGCTGTCCGTCGACGCGAAGAAGTGCGTGCCAGCGGCGAACGTCGTCATATCGAGGGTGATGGAGTCGGTCTGGTCGGTGCCGTGCAGCGACGCCAGCCAGGACCGGTCGGCGGTCAGGCTCTGGGTCGTGGTGACCGGCTGAAGCATGAGTCCTCCGTGGACGCGATCAGGCGGATGATCGTCCGCTCACCAGGTGGTGGCGTCGTCCACGGAAAGGGGCGTGGTCCCCTCAGTCCGGCCTTGTCCCGCCGGTGGGAAGTTCAGGTGGTGGGCTTGGTGTAGCCGCGTCGGCGGGCCATCTCCGCGCCGGCCGCGCCCCGCTTGGGGACGTTGCTACCGCGCTGCGGGGGCCCACCTGCAGGTGAACCACCGGGCGCAGGCGCCGGGGTGACTGTTTTGCCGAACAGCTCCGGGCGCCGGGCCTTGAGTGCGGTGGCCGCACCGGTGACGGCCTGCTCGTCGGCGTCGTCGTCGACGGTCAGCAGACGTTCGGCGTCGGCAAGGTCCACACCGGTGGCACCAAGCGCGACGAGGGCAGCACGGCGCACCGCGGCCTTCTCGCGGGCGGCAGCAGAAGCCTCACGGGCGGCAGCTGCAGCAGCAGCGTCGTCGGCGGCCTTCTCCCGGCGCTGCACCTCCGTCAGCTGCGCGTCCTGCGCGTCCTGCTGCGCCTTGACGAACGCGGCCAGGTCGTCAGTCTTGGCGAACCCCAGCTGCTCCACGAGCTTGCGCACCGCAGCACGTTCGCCCTGCTGCTTCTCGCGGGCCAGCAGCCTGGTCAGCGTCTCCTGGTCCAGCGTCTGCCCCGTCTGGGGAGCAGGCTGGTCGGGGTCGGGCAGCTGGTCGTTGGACGGGTCGGTGGGATCCGCGCCCACGATCGGGAAGATCGGGCGGCCATCACGCCGGCGACCGATGGGGGTGTGGGGGTCGGGCAGCGGGCGGGCCATCACGGTGTCGTCCTCCAGCAGCAGCGCCCCCGCGCCGTCGATCAGTGTAACTGCGTCGCCCGACGCTCTACCGGTGAGAACATGGGCAGTTGTCGATGAAGGCACTTCGGCCGCGCTCACTGGCCGCCGACCGGAACCTGAAAGGCACGAACATGGCCATTTCCGACCGGACGCGAAAGATCATCTGGATCGAGGCCGGTGGCCGTTGTGCCATCTGCAAGGAACAGGTGATGACCCCCGGGACCGACAGCGACGATCCCTCCATATTCGGCGAAGAGGCGCACATCGTGGGGCGGTCGAAGAGCGGCCCCAGGGGAGGCGGTCTCGACGAGGATCTTCTCGACGGTCATGCCAACTTGCTTCTCTTGTGCAGCAAAGATCACAAACGAGTTGACGACCAGACCAGCCACTTCACGGTGGAGCGGCTTCGAAGCATCAAAGCGGAGCACGCAGCATGGGTCAGATCTACGGGTGATCAAGAAGGCGGCCGGCTGAGACTCGTACCGGATCCGACCTTCCCGCAGCCCTTGGTCTTGCAGGTCATCACGCGCGGTAACCCCCTGTGGAACATGATCAAAGAGAGCATGGCGTTTGAGTACGCCCTCCCTGATCATCTTCCTGACGGCGACGAAGACGCCATCGTCGAGTTTCTGGACCTACTGCGGGATTACCTGGACATCGCGTCGGAGCTGGACAGCGTCCGAGACAACCGTGATGCCGAGAAGGCGATCCAGAGGTACGTTGGCCAACTTGCCGAAAGAGGGTTCGTCGTGGGTGCGTATGTGCGCCACTTGCTTCTGAGCGGTGGCGCTCGCCAGGAGGCCACTCCATGGCCAATGCTGCGAGTCGAGGTTCAGCACCACTCAGAGGCCGTCCTTGCCGATAGCAACGGCAAGCCGTACCCAGGCGCGGCTGAGAGCAGCAACGACGGCTCGGCGGACCACCCCATGCCTTAACGGGGCACCTGCCTCGTGCTGCCGGGCGGCAACAGCACCGACGCCTTAGAGGTGCTGGCGGGAATGAGCGGCACCGGCGGCACACCGGGGTCGGCCTTCGGTAGCCCCAGGTACTCGCGGACCACCGCGTTGTCGCCGGTGGCGTCCGCGAGGCGCGCGGCCTGCTCGAACGCCCGCTTTTGGATGCGCTCGACCTCCTCGGCGACGTCCTCGACGGGATATCCGGCTTCCTGCAGCATCCGCACAGCCGTCTCCAGTGAGAACACACCCGCCCCGTAACCGGCCACCACGTCAGCGAGGACGGTGGTGCGGTCGGTCGGGGTGTGCGCACCCCACACCAGGCGTGCGGGCAGCGACTCGCCGGCGGGCCATACCTGTCCGGCCTGGTGCAGGCGCTGCACCATGCGCAGCATCAGCACGTACTTGTGGGTGCGGGCCAGACGCATCGCGGCGATCAGCGAGTCCAGCGGCCCCAAGGCCAGCTGCAGCGCATATCCCGACGGCACCGACGACGGGTCGAGGCTGCCCAATCCAGCTGTGGTCAGGCGGGTGTTCGAGGCCAGCCGGTCAAGCATGTGGTCGATGCGCTGGCGCAGTTCGGCGAGCTGCGCCGAGGTGTCCAAAGCGTCCATGCGCCCGCTGTCGGACAGCTGCCACACCGTCCCGGCTTCGACGCGCACCGGCAGCGGCTGCCCGGTGGTGCGGTCAATGGGAAGGCGGGCCCCGGACAGGGCAACGATCGGGGTACCGGTCGTCGCCGACGCGGACGCACTGTCGGTGTCGGTGGCGGCCAGCTCGTCCAGCAGCTGCAGCACGGTACCCAGCGACGACTTGCCCCAGTGCTCGCCGCCGTCGGGGATGGTGTTGGGGACGTGCACGACCGGGATGAAGTCACACATCAGGTCGAGGCGGTCCAGGACCTGCGCGTCGGAGCGAACCCTGTAGGACGCCTTGTCGGCGGGCAGGGAGTACAGGTCGTGGGCTGCGCCGAGGTCTTCCAGCAGCCATTCGGCATCTGTCAGGTAGCACGTGGTGCCCGAGGGGCGGCCCGGAGCCCACGGGTAGGTGCGCTGCACCATGCCGGTCACCGGATGCAGGGTGTCGCCGACGGTCAGCGCGGGGTCGCCGTCAGCGCCTGCGACCTGCTCACGGATGGTGCGGCCGTCCTCGGTGATGCCGGGCGCAGTCGCCGCACCGATCGGCCCCAGCTCGTAAGTGATGCGTCGCACCCGGGCTTTCAGCCCGCGCACCGGGTCGGCGGGCAGCTCCCACGCGAAGTGCACCCGTGAGGGGTATTCGGAGCTGTCCTGCTCGCCGTCGTCCCACTCGGGGAAGTAGAACCCGGGGTCGTAGGTGCGCAGCAGCACGCGTTGCTTGGCCGGTTCCCACGCCAGGGTGTACACGGCGTCGCCGCAGCGCACCGCGCACCGTTCGGCCTGCTGGATCCGCAGCGGCCAAAGCTCCTTGTCCGCCCAGGCCCGCAGCCGCTCCTGCACGTCGGCGGCCTGAACAGCACCGGGCGGCGGGGCGCCACCCTCGTCACGCCCGGCCCGATCGGCGCCGGCGGACCCGTGGTGCTGCTCGGCGTGCTCGGCACCGGGCACCACGATGGTCTGCTCCGCGCCCAGCAGATAGCCCAGCGTGGTGTCGATGAGCTTGGCCGGGTCGCCCAACTCGCGGCGCTCCAGGCCGTGATGGTCGCCGGTGGCGGCGGCGAGCTGCCCGGCCTGGTTGTTGTCGTACGCGGCCAAAAGTTTGTACACGGCCAAACGCCGCCGGTCCGGCTCGGGCACCCACGAGTGGTTGATCTCGGGGAAGGCACGGTGGCCGGGGCGTTGCGGGTCGGCCATGGCCGGTTTGTAGTTGATCCACGACCAGGCGTCGATGACCAGTTCGCGCAGCCTCAACGGATGCCTCCAGGCATGCAAGGCCCCGCGCCTGCGCCGCCCAGGATACGGGCAGGACCGTTCCCAGGGTCTTCGGGACACCGAGGGGCCACGTGTACGAGCCGGGCCAGACCAGCCACGTGATCCGCATGGTGCTGCGGGGCCCGGACTCGGTGCGCGTTGTGAAGCGCGAGGACCGCATTAGCCTGCGCAGATATCAGGTCTGCTTCCACAGGGTCGCAGAGAACTCGATGCGCTCGGGGGGAGCCGTGCGGCGGTCCCTGTCGCCGCCCACCAGACGGGAGATCTTCAGGCGTACAACGCTGCCTTGGTCAGTGACGAGACAGAATCCGCTTCCCACTTTGAGGGGCCACTCCGCCATCTCCACTCCAGTGAAAGCGCCCAGCTTGGCATCAGTGGCGCACTCCTCCGGCGTATCGGGCAACGTGTCGAGCTGAGCCACAGGGCGGTCCTTACCGATGAAGAGGTTGCCCCAAATGTCATTGGAATAGCCCAAGTCGGGTGCGTAGGGCACGCCCTGTTCCTCCGCGTCCTGCTTGAGAGCCGCCCAATCGTCCTCTGTGTAGATCTTCGAGATCGGTTCATCGAAGTCCAGAGAGCCGACGCTGGGGAAGGCTGGCAGCCCCACGCTCATCTTCTGATCGTCGTAGAACACGACGTACGTCTTCGTCGCCGAACTGGTCTCTGGGCTGGAGGGAGCCGAGGCGGAGGGGCCAGGCGCGCCGTCGTTAGGGGCCCGGCTGGGGCTCGGCGACGAGACCGCCGGATTCGGTGCTGCCGGGGTCTTGGGCTCATCGTCGTTGACGAAAAGCGCGGCGAGTGCCACAACTGCAGCAAAAATCGCGGGGATGGCCGTGATCACCGCTGCAATCACGCCTCCCCTGCCCTCCCCCAACCCCCGGTAGTGCCTGCGGGCACGTTGCGTAAGGGATAGGCCACCTGCGGGCGGTGGGGGAGGAGTCGGAGTGGGATTACCCGGAGTGGGGGGTGGTGGCGGGTTGGGATTACCCGAAGTGGGGGGTGGTGTCGTAGACACGCTCGGCGCCTCTCTTTGTCTCGGCCCGGAAGTGATAGAGCGCCCCCGCCTACGAAGTAGGGCCGGCGGCCTTGCGCTTATCGTCCTCGATGTCGAGACGGCGCATGAGGAAGCTGGCGAAGATCAGCATCTCTTCGGCCTCGTCGCGGTCGTCCTTCTCGTCCGGCCCGTGACTGCGAGGGTTGCGTAGCGCGCCCATCGCACCCTTGAACAGGAACTGCATGCCGGTCTGCTCGCTCTCCAGGGAGCCGCCCGTGGACCGGGTCACTGTCAGCATCGGGGGTCCTGGTTTGGTGTTGAAGGCAATGCCCATGAGCCTGTCGCCGACCGCGCTACTGTGGCCGACCAGTGTGTCTACCCGGTGCTCCACCGCCTGGAACGCACTCCTTACCGCGTCGTTGTAGGCGCCGCGGTTGTACCTCTCCTCAGCAACCTCCGCGATCAGCGGATGCAGATTGCAGGTGACAGACATGGGCTCCGGAGATCCCGCGGCGGGGGCGGGCTCGGCGAACAGCGGTGGCTGCAGCATCACCTCCGGCTCACGCTTGGAGAACGGGCGCAGATCGGCCTCAGTGCGCTCGGTCCCCAGGGCTTGTGTGCGAACCCACCAGTACTGCTGAAGGTTCGTAACGGCGGCGAACGGCCGGATGTCGCGGTTGAAGTACAGGCGCGCCGCTTCCAGCCTGTCCGGGTTGCTGCCGCCTCCCTGAAAGCACGGCTCTTGAACGGCGAGCCGCATGACCGCGAAGATAGAGCGCACGGCATTTGGGTGACTGTCGCCGGGCGCCGCTCCCAGGTCTTTGTTCGTGAGCTGCGGCATCTCTCCAGGGTTCGGGGGACGCCAGGTCCTCTCGATCAACGCCGCTTTGCGCACCATGACTAGAAACGCCGCGAGGATTGGGCCTGCCCCGGTGCAGTTCGCCGCGCCGGCGACGGTGAGCGAGAGCTGCTGGTCGGGCTGCGGGGTGTGCAGCACATTCGGGTCCAGGCCACGTAGAAGCGCAGGACACAGCTGCTGCACCGCGCTCTCCCACTCCCACCCCTGCCCGTACAGTGCGCGGTCGATGTCGTCGAAGACGGGCCACACCAAACGCTCAGTGAACAGTGACCAGATGGCGTCGAGGAGGACTTGGCCTGCTTCTCCCGTGGGGCGCGGCAATCCCTCTGGCGCGATGGTCCGTTCAATCACGTGCTGCCCCCGGCGTCTGACCCTGAACGATGCCCGCAGGCTACTACTGGGCAGGGCTACGGGGTGGCGGGGTCAGTGCAGGCGTGCATCCACGTCCCGTGCAGCAGGCCCTTCTGCTCCGAGTCGAGCAGGTTGTCCCACGCGGACTGGCACGACTCGTCGTCGGGCGTCTTGGCGGTGGCCCGCAGGTTCGCCCGGGCGTAGCGCCCAGCCTCCACTGAGGCATCCTCATGGGCCTGCGCGGAGGCTTTGATCTGCTTCGAGATCTGCTCATGCGTCGGTGCTGCGGGCGTGGGCCACAGCATGACGGCGGCGGCAACAGCGCCCGCCAACACCACGGTTGCGGCACCGATTCGGACGTCGGTTCTCCCCCAGATTGTCATGGCCGGGAGGCTAGCAGTCCGATACGGCCAGGGGCGTTTCCCCTTATGGGGCCGTTTCCGGAGGTCTAACGGCGTCCGCCGAGGCGGTCGTCGTGGATGTGTCCGGCCACTGCGGCGAGCTGGTCGGGGTCGGCGAGTTCGGTCAGTCCGTGGACGGCGGCGTCCATGCGGTCGGGGGAGTCCATGCCGACGACCCAGGTGGCCATCTGCTCTTCGAGGCGGACGTGGGCGCCGACGTGGTGGATGAGGCCCTGCTCGTAGAGCTGGGCGATGGGTTCGGCGCGCAGGCGTTTGCCGACCTTCGCGGTGACTTCGAGGACTCTGGGCATGAGCTGTCCGGCGGTCGTGCCGTCGCGGCGCAGCTGCTCCCATGCCTGGGAGAGGACCTGTCGGGCCATGTCGCCGCCGTAGTTGGACTCCACGACGATCGCGTCGGCTTTGAGGGCGAGGGCGAGGCGGCACGCGCTGAGGCCCCAGTCGTTGGCGCCCATGGAAGCGGAGCGGTCCTCGAGGACGTACAGGTGACCGTCGAAGCCGCGTGCGGCGCCGATGATGCCGGTCTCGTCGCCGACTGAGGACTCTCCGCCGGCGGGGTCGACGGCGACGATGACGCGGGCCAGGTCGAGGCCGCCGAACTCGACGGTGGTGATGCGGTTGTCCGTGATCCAGGCGCGCTGCCACACACCGCCCTCCGGGGGGCGGGGCTTTTGCTGGTAGAGGGCGGCCCATACGCGTTCGCCGACGCGGCGGCGGGTCGTGGCGTGGTGGTCGGCGTCGAAGCGTTCGGGCCACAGGGGTTCACCGTTCGCGCGGCCCAGGGGGTCGTCGGGGGAGTCGGCGAGGGCGGGCAGGTCGATGACGTGCCACTCGTTGGCCTGTGCGTCGGCGAGGATGCGGCCGGCGAGGTCGTCTTCGTTCCATCGGGTCTGGATGACGCAGATCGCCCCGTCGGGTTCGAGGCGGGTCTGCAGGACGGACTGCCACCACTCCCACGTCTTGCGGCGCATGCTGGGCGAGTCGGCGGAGGCCATGTCCTGCACGGGGTCGTCGACCAGGGCGATGGTGGCGCCCTTGCCGGTGAGGCTGCCGCCGATGCCCGCGGCGACGAGGCCCCCTTGGTGGCCTGCGATGTCGAAGCGCATTGCGGCCCGCGAGCTGGGGTTGAGGTGGATGCCGAGCTCGTCGCCCCACGTTTCGATGGCGTCGCGGATCCACCGGGAGTGTTCCTCGGCGAGGTCACCGGAGTAGGAGGTGATCATGATGCGGCGTTCGGGGTGCTGGCGCAGGTACCACAGGGGTGCCCAGCGCGAGGCCCGGCGGGACTTGCCGTGACGTGGCGGCATGGTGATCATCACGCGGTCGGCGCGGCCCTCGGCCATGTCGATCCACGCCTGGTCGATGAGGTGGAGGTGGCGGGCCTGCATCTCGCGGCGTTCGGTGAGGACGGCGGCCATCGCACCGGGTGAGGCGTCCATGGCGATGTGGCGTTCGATGCGGGCGAGCTGGACGCGCAGCTCCGGGGAGGCCTTCGCAGCCATGGCGCGTCGCAGTGCCGGCGGCCTGGTGCGGTATGCGGTCAGCAGCTTGGTTTCGCGGTCGCTGCTAGTCATCAGAGCCATGTGCGGCCTCCTCGGATATGCCGATCAGGGCTTCGAGTTCGTCGAGAGCGATGGCGGTCAGGTCGCTGCCCGAAGCGGCCGGGGTGACGATCTCCGTCTTGTTCGGCTTGTCGAGGCCGTTCATGCGGGCGCGGCGCTCCATGATGCGAAGGGCCCGGTCGATGGCGGGCAGGTCGCCGTCCTTGACGGCTTGGCGGTACGCGACGAAGAACAGCCGGTCCAGGCGCAGGTTCTCCACGGCGCGCAGCTCGTCGGCCTTCTCGTCCTGCTCGGTCGTGCGCTCCTTGAGCGCCTGGCGCACGTCTTTGCAGGCGGCGTTGATGAGCTGGTCGTCGGCCGGTGGCTCCAGGCCCTTCTTGTACCGGTCGATGCCGTAGCCCTGCGGGTAGGCGATGCGGTCGGAGTTGATGGCCGGGTCGGCGGCGAGTTTCCGGCCGACGGTGAGCCAGTCCACACCGGCGAGGCGTAGGTCGATGGCGTCCGCTCGCCGCTGCGCGATAGCGGCGCGCGCGGCCTTGTCGGGGCGTCCCACCAGCCGTGGTCCTCTCGCTGCTGCGCGCCCCCGCGCCAGGAAACATGATGGCATTACGGCCCGGCGACCTGGTGTGGCCGCCGGGCCGTAGTGCAGGTGGTGCTACAGGAAGGTCAGCTGCTCGGGTGCGTCAGGGTCGTGCGGCAGCTGGCCGGGTGGTGGTGCGTCGGGTGCGTTGCGGTTGGCGCGCAGCCACCATGCGAACTGCCAGTTGCGGCAGGTGCGGTACAGGTACTGGTGGCGGCGCGGTGCGGTGGCGGGGATGGAGTGCTCGCCCCATCCGGTGATGGGGCGGGCGTTGTCGAGCGTCACGTGCAGGCCCGGCACCAGGGCCGGGCCTTCCCAGTGGTGGCCTTCGGCGTAGTCGAAGGCCAGGTGTGCGTTGGAAGCCCAGTCCCACGGGTGGGGCAGGGCGCACAGGTACCAGGCCAGCGGCCGGTTCTCCGCCGGCAGCGTGACTTTCTGTTGAGGTGCCCGCGGGTTGAGCGGCGCCCGGTCGGCTTCCCCGAAGGTTTCCAGGCAGTGCTTGTCCAGGTTGATGTGACGGACCCCGGCCAACCACATGATCAGGTACGGTGCGGCGGCGGTGATCCCAACCCGTACGGGCGGTTGCGGCATTACGGTATTTCCCCCTCTGAATAGGGCCGTGAATTACTCGGCCCGGTTATTCCTTTCTTTAACCAATTTTACCAAAATTTCCACAAGTCGCTTATGGCGCCCGTGTCTGAAATCGTTCGGATAGGGCATGTTGAATTCCTCGTCGAGAGCTCTCTCGTAATCGAGGTCGGAAAGCGGCAGAGGGTCCTTGCAGATGGCCCGCAGCGTCGCGTTGGAGCGGCCGGCGACCGTCACGTCACCGAAGTAAGCCCCCAGCAGCTCGGCCAGCGACTCGGGGGTGTGGTACCGGATTCGCATCCACTTGCCCTGCATGAACCGCATGTCGACGTTCTCGCTGTCGAGGAATGACAGCCGGGTGGCGTCATTGGCGCTGGTGGCGTGCTGCTTGTTCTCAAAAGCCTGCTCGGCCAGCAGGTTGCGGGTGCCGATGCACACCGTTCCGTCGGCGGCGACGAGCGCGTTGACGGTGGTCAGTACCCAGTGCTGGTAATCCAGCGACGTCGTCGCGTTGATGACGGAGTCGAGGACGACCATTTCGTACAGGCCGTGCTGCGCCACCCGCTTCTCGACGGTGCGGATCATGGACACGACGCCCCTGATGTCCACCGCGTACTTGCCGGGGGTGGTGCGGAACGGCTCGTAGTCGTCGATCTGGTAGCCCTCGGGGCGCAGCTTCTTCGCGTAGTCGCCGTGGCCCGCACCGAAGTCCACCACCCGCGTCTCGGGGCGCTTGCGCAGCCGGGGCAGCGCCAGCTTCTCCCACACCTCCGACTTGTAGGCGAGCTTCCCGGCCTTCTTCAGCGAGGTGTACTGGCGCAGCCGCTTGGGCTGGATGATGTGCTGGTTGTAGACCGGCGCCTGGTCCTCCAGGCCGGTCCAGTCGTACACGCCGTACTCGCCGGTGAGGTCGGCGACCAGCACCGCGGCGTCCGAGGACGCGCAGGTCCATGCGAGGACGTCGAAGTGGTTCGCGGCCGCGACCACCGCGTACTCGGCGTTGAGCGCGATCTGCCCCTGGTCGTCGATGACGACGGACCCCCACGGGCCGTGACCGCCGGTCATGTAGTTGATGGCCTGCTGGAACGGCTTGTTGCGGGAGACAGCCACTTCGATGGTCTGCCACGGGATGTACGACCAGGCGCCGATGGGGCCGGGCTGCGCGTACACCACCGACGCCTCGGTCTCGACGCGGTTGTGCAGAAGGTTGAACTGGATCTCGTCGGTGAGGCGGACCTTCGTGCCGAGCATGACCGCTGGCGTGTGCGTCATCCCCAGCGCGGTCATGGCCTTGGTTCTCTGGTGGCCTGCGACCAACGTGCCGTCCGCGTTGAGGATGACCGGCTTGACGACGCCGTGGCGGCCAATGGACTCCTGCAGCCGGGCGAACGCCTCGTCACTCAAGTGCCGCGGGTTGTAGTCGGCCGGGCGCAAGTCCTTGAGCGGGTACGCCTCGTGGAACGTCGTGGTGGGGGCGCTGCTCATGCGTCGTCCCCGTCCTCGTCCTCGGTGTCGCCGGCGTCGGCGTCGGCCTCTTCGGCCTGGTCCTCGTCGTCGGCGCTGGGCGCTTCGGCGGTGTCGGAGTGGGCCTCCTGCAGCAGGTGCCAGCCGAAACCGAGATCGGAGCGGGCCTCGGTGAGGAACTGCTCGTAGATGCGGTTCAGGGTTTCCACCTCGGCGGCCGTGATTTGCACGCGGGTGGTGGACCACTGCAGGTAGCCCCACTGCAGGTACTCCAGCTTGGCCATCGCCCCGGTGCCTGCACCGTCGGAGGGCAGGTCGATCGTGTCGGGCAGGGACCGGTGGTCCAGCAGCTTGTCCAGGGCGCCCTGGTCGTAGCCGGTGCCGTCCAGGTCGGGCAGCTCTTCGAGGATGTCGGCCAGGAGCTCGCTGTCGTAGCCGGCCAGGTCCGAGGTGCGGTTGTCGACGACGACGATGCGGGCCGCGTCCTCGTCGTGGACGTCGACGAACGTGGCGGCGATCTGGTCCCAGCCGAGCTGCTGGGCGGCGGCCCAGGTGTGATTGCCCGCCAGGATCTCGTTGGGCCGCCCGGTATGGGTGCCGCGGTTGACGACGATGGCCTTGTACTGGCCGTTGACGCGCAGCGACTCGGCGATGGCGTCGACGTCGCCGGTGCGCGGGTTGCGGTAGTACGCCACCAGGTCGTCGACCGGGACCGCAAGCGGCAGCAGCGACTCGGGAATGCGGGCGGGCGCAGCACTCACAGGAGGAGTCCTTCGTGTAGGAGCGTGCCCCCGCGCCCTACGCCCGCCCACGATAGAGGATCAAGCCCGCGCAAGCTCCAGCTGTGCCTCGGCGGCGGCCGGCTTGCGGGCCGCGCGCAGCAGCACCCGGGCCCGCGTTTCGCCCTTGCCGATGTCCACCGCCCACTGGGGTGCTGTCAGCTTGCGCCGGTCTGCGAGCGCACCGCGCGTCAGGTCGATCCGCTCGTCCTCGGTGATGCACTCCTCGTACAGCACCGCCCAGGCCCTGCTGCTGTCCGGCTGCAGCGGCGGCCGCTGTCGCTGCTGGCGCTGCTCCTCGCCGCCGCCGCCCTGCTGCTCCTGCTGTTCCTCCTGCTGCTCCTCGCCGCCGCGCTGCTGCTCCTGCTGCTGCTCCTCCTGCTGCTCCGGCTCCTCGGACTGCTGCTCCTGCTGCTGTTCGGTGCTGGCTGCCGCTGGAGCAGCAGCAGCGACGGCAGCCGGTACGGCGGGGGCAGGCAGCACTGCGGCAGGTGCCGGTGCAGCAGCCGACAGCACCGGCGGGGGTGCTGCTGCTGGTGCTGGACCAGCGGCAGCAGGCTCGGCCGGGGCGGGCAGCACTGCTGCAGCAGCCGCCAGCACCGGCAGCGGGGGTGCTGGTGCTGGTGCTGGGGTGGGCTCCTCGTCGGTGTCGGCCTGCGGCAGCAGCAGGGCGCGCAGCTCCTGCATGCCCATCTCCAGGGCGACCATCTGCGCGAGCGGCGCAACGGTGGCCACCGCCCACCCACCGGCCGTGCGGGGGGCGTTGGACACGTTGAAGGCCCAGGAGACCAGGGTGAAGCCGAACGTCACGGTCCAGTACGGCCTGGTGGAGCGGCGGGCGGCCAGGGCACGGACGACGCCGATGGAGCCCATGACGATGCCGCCGTCGACGAGGACGGGGAACATCCACGCGGAGCCGTCGGTGACACCGTTCTCGACCGCGACGGTGTGCAGGGCCTCGTACGACAGGCGGAAGCCGACGGACTCGAACGCGGCGACTGCGGCGAGGAATACGGCGGTGACCAGCACTCTGGTCACCCTTGTACGGCCGCCGCCGACGGCCGCGATACGGTACGGATCAGGCACGGGAGGTCACTCTCCTGCTGCTTAGGCCCGCGGTCGGTGTTGCATCACCAGCCGTGGGCCGCCTCGTTTTTGGGGTTGTGCTGCCCACCGTAGTCGCTGCTGCTCAGGTGCTGCAGCAGCAACAGCAGCACCCCCGACAGGAGTTGACTGCTGCCCGGGGTGCTGCTGGTAGGTGCTGGCCGCTGCTGGTGGCGGGTCAGGTGCTGCTGCTGACGCGTGCTGGTTGCTGCTGGCGTGTGCTGGCCGGCGCTGGGCTCCGCTCGTTGGTGTCGGCGGCCGCGGTGAGGCGCGGGCGGTGGAAGCCCTGCATGGGCTGGCCGTAGCGGCGGGTGCAGGGGGATCCGGCGGCGGCCTGGCAGGTGGCGCAGCCGAAGTCGAGGGCCGGGCGGGTACCGGCGGCGAGTCGGCGGTTGAGGTCGTCGACCTTGGCCTGCTGGCCAGCCTGGCTGGCCACCAGATGCTCGAAGCCCGCGCGTAGCCGTGCGTGCTCGGCGGCGCTGAGGACCCGGTGGTCGGTGTGGCCGATCAGGTGCCGCATCTGTTCCACGGTCGGCCGCTCGGAGCGGGGAACGTTCACCGGCCTGCCTCCCGGTCGGCCTGGGCCCAGCGGCGAATCAGGCGGTTGCGCTGGCCGGGGTTGAGCTGAACGGCCCGGTCGTAGACGGAGATCACGCGGGCCTCGGGGGTGCACCAGGAGGGGAACGGGTCCTCGTTCGAGGGCTCCGGCTCGCCGACCGGTTCGACGGTGTACAGGTCGCCGTACCAGCAGAGGGAGGCGTAGAAGCGTGCGTACTCGCGGTCGGTGGTGATGTACACGCGATCGGCACGGCGGGTGGGCGGGTCGACGGGGTGGCCGCCGAGGGTGGCGGTCAGGCCCCGTGCGCGGGCGGCGCAGACGGGGCAGCCGTCGAGGACCCTCGGAGGGTGCGGGATGACGAGGTCCCCGGGCCGCAGCCCGGGGACACCGCCGTGGAAGTAGCGCAACTTTCCCTCGCTTACCGGTTGTTGCAGCGGCACATGCCTTGCGACGTGCACCAGCTGTCGCAGGACTTGCACCAGGTCGCGCCGGGGAACGGCGGGGTGCGCTCCGCCTTCGCGATGCGGGGGCGGCCGATCCCGGCCTCCTCGATCCCGGCCGCCAGCTCGGCGTAGTGCTCGTCGGCCTTCGGGTCGGGGTTGGGCTCATGGATGGTCGGTGACAGCGCGGGCATCTTCGTTCTTCTCCGGACGGGTGGTTCGGGCCTGGGCCGGGTCAGTTCGGCCAGGAGCTTCGGCAGCGGTCCATAGCGTTCGCGCATGAGCCGCTCGTACAGCTCAGGGTCGGCGGCATCGTGGGTGCGATAGGTCGCAGTCGTCACGATGTCTCTCCTGAGTACGCGGCGACCCGCCCGGCCTGGAGGGCCGGGCGGGTCCAATCGCGGGTGCGTGGTGCGGCGTCCCCGTGTGGCTCCGCATGGGCGGCGCCGGCGTCTGGCGGGTAGGGCGCGGGGGGGTTGCCACCCGCCAGACACCGAGGGGGGATGCCGCATGCCACGGCGTTGTTGATGGGCCGGTCCCGCGGCTGCAGCCGTTCCCGATCAACGCGCAGAACGTACCACGATCCAGTGTTGTGGCACATCTAGGCGTCTGGGCTGGTCGGAGGGGTGTCGGGCTGCTCGGCCCACAGGGCGGCGCCGAAGCCGAGGCCGGCCAGGGCCTCGGTGCCGCAGGCGTCGGGCTCGTCGACGAGGAACAGGGCGTCCTGGTTGGTCTTGGTGCGGCCGGTGAAGTCGCCGCGCTTCATGCTCAGCCAGTCGCGGCCTTCGATGCTGTCGCTCACGGGGTTCTCCTCGGTTGGGTACGGGCGGGCAGCCCGCCCCCGGGGCGGGGGCGGGCCGTGGCGGGTCAGGCGGTGGGCACGAGCTCCGGCTTGGCCGGGGGAGCGGGCTTGGCGGCGGCGCGCTTGACCGGCGGAGCGGGCTTGGGCTTGGCCGGGGCCTTCGGCTTGGGTGCGGCGGGCTTGGCCTGGGCGGCGGGCTCGACCGGGGCCTGCGGCTCGGCGGGGGCCTTGGGCTTGGCCGGGGCGGCGAGGCTCTGGTGTTCGACGTCCGGGTTCAGGCGGGCGATCTCGCGGGCCTCGGCGTGCGCCTTGGCCTGCCGCATGTTGAAGCGGGCCTTGGCGACCGCGTCGGCCACGCGGTCCATCTGGTCCAGGCGCTTTTGGACCTCGCCCTCCAGGGCCAGGGCCAGCTTCATCGGGTCGGCCTTGGCCAGCTCCTCAAGCAGGCCCATGACCTGCTCGATCCGGTCGATGCTGTTGCGGGTCTTGGTGCGCTCGCGCTGCCGCTCCGTGCGCTCCTCGGGGCTCATGTCCTCGATGAGCATCGCGACGACCTGGCCCTGCTGCTGCTTGAGCGCGTACGCAAAGTGGACGAGCTCGTTGTCGCCGGCGAAGGCGCCCTTGGCCCACTTGGCCATGACCGCTCGCTGGTTGCCGGGGGTCAGGGCCGCGATCTGCACGGCGGCCTGGGTGCCGATCGCGCCCGAGTTGACGTGCTGCTGCACTTCCTCGGTCAGGTCGAGGAGCGCGAGGCGCAGCATCACGTACTGCGAGGACTTGCCGAACTCCTTGGCGACGTCCTTGGCTACGGCGCCCTCCTGCTCGTCGAGGATCCGGCGGAACGCCCTGGCCTCCTCCATCGGCGTCATGTCGGCCCGGTTGATGTTCTCGGCGACCGACCGCTTGAAACGCTCCATCTCGCTGAGGTCGTCGTCGGTGATGATGCACTTGATCTGGGAGATCTCGGCGAGCTGGTGGGCGCGCCAACGGCGCTCGCCCGCGACGATCTCGAAGCCGCCGGCGTCCTTGTCGCGACGGACCTCGATCGGCTGCATGAGGCCGAACCGCTTGATGGAGTCGGCGAGTTCCTGCAGGGCCACCGGCTCAAAGAACTCGCGGGGCTGACGCTCGTTGCGGTGGATCTTGTCGATTGCGATGGTCCGGATCGCCACGACTTACTCCAAGAGGCCGATCGGGAGGGGGGCCACCCCCCTCCTCATGCCTTTATTCTACCGCTTTTCCGGGTTAAGGCCACAAAAATTTGGGCCATAACCCCAGGTCAGAGCATGCGTTGGGGCGGGCACCAGCAGATGCCCGCCCCAACGCATGTGCGGGCCGATCAGCTCGCCTGCACCAGCGGCGCCGCCCTGCAGCTGCACGGTTCTTCATGCGGCCCCCCGTCCACCACCACGGCCAGCACGCACAACGCTGCGCGAGCCTCCTCGCTCCCCAGAGCGCGTCGGCCGGACTCCTCGGCCTCCACCATGCGCCTGCGGATGCGTGCCGGATCGATCGCCACTTAGATCCTCCCCCTGGGGCAGGGTCCCCGCCCCAATCGCCGTCCCCTGACACCTCGCCGCGCGTAGACGCCTAGCGCGGCAAGGCCGTGCAACTTCCCCCGAGGGTGGCCGACTTGACCCCTCCCGGGCGCCCATAGGTCCCCCTGTGGCGCCCGGTCGGCCACCGCCGTTGGGCTACCAGCCCCAGGTCGTGTCATTCGGGGTGATCGGAATCGGGCCGCCGCCGAGCCCGCCGTCGACAGGGGGCTTCGAGGTGGTGCCATCCGGAGCCGGGGCGGTGTCCGCCGAAACCGACCAGGTGGTGTCATCCGGCGCCGGGGTGGCGTCCGCCGGAACCGACCAGGTGGTGTCATTCGGAGCCGGGGTGGTCTCCGCCGGCGGAGCCGGGATGGTGTCCACGGGGGCGGACCAGGTGGCGTCCCCGGCAACGATGTCGCCCTGCGCGTGAACCTGCCCGGCCGCGAAGAATCCGGCCAGTACGGCCAGCCCACCAGCAGCCACGATGCGGACAGTTCTGGAAATATCCATTTGGGAACCCCTACTTAGCAATGATGAGAGCAAAGCGGGCGCGCGACGGCAGTAGCGACAGCAACTGGGCTGCCCAACCCCCCGGTTGGCTACGTGCGACGTATAACGGGCGCCTACGTCGACACTTTGTAGTGGACTTGTGAAAAGATCAAGAACAGCCAGCGCGGTATTTTCACCAGTCGCACAAATCAGGGGTCGTTAGGTGCCACATGCTCCCCACCTGCCGGATCTGTCCGAACCCGCGGTCACCACGTACCAGCGAATACTCAACGGCGAGACAATCCCCCCTGAAACTCCGGGACTTGAGTCTCTTGTGACCGCCGGCCTGGCGGTCGCCTATCCGTTCACGCCTGACACCTACACTCCCGTCCAACCGCGCCACGCCGCAATGCAGATGATGCAGATCATGCACACACACCTGTCGGCGCTGACCGCGTACACGGGCGCGATGCCGGAATTCCTGGCGGCCCTCCGGGACCGCTACCAGCAGACCCGGTCGCCCGACGACTTGGTGCAGCACCTGGTCGGCCGCAAGCTCATCAACGAGCGCATCGCCGCCGAACACAGCGCCGCCCGCAAGGAGATCGCAGCTGCCCAACCCGGCTCCCGCAAACCCGCGGACCTGGCGCTCTCATTCGAACGCGACGCCGGCGGCCTGCGCCGTGGCCTGACGATGCGCACGATCTACAACGACTCCGTACGCCGTGTGCCCGCCATCGGCAGCTGGGCGAAGGACATGGCCGCCCTCGGCGGCGAAATCCGCACCTTCCAGGGCCGGTACCCGCGCAGCATCATCTTCGACCGCCGCGTGGCGTTCATCCCCGTGTACACCGACGAGGGCGAAGGGTCCCCCGACGAAGCCGTAATGATCACCGATCCGCTGGTGGTCGGGCGGATCGCGCACGTCTTCGACCTGCTCTGGGAGCGCGCCGATCTGTGGCTGGGCCCCCGTGCGAGCTGCCGGGATCAGGGCCTGACCACCAACCCCACCCAGCGGTCGATCCTGCGCGAACTGTGCCTGGGCCGCAACCAGAAGCGGGCGGCGAAGAACGTCGGTATCAGTGCGGCCTGGCTCAACACCCAGCTGCGCGAACTGCGCATGAAACTAGGCGTCGAGACGCTGAACGAGGTCATCTACTGGTGGGCCGGGTCCCCGGACCACGACGTGCACGACTGACCGTCAGGCGCACCGTCTACGAGGCAAGGGCGGTGCGCCAGATCAGCGTCACCCGGTCGTCCACAGCCCGCACACCCCGGGCACGCGCCGGGTGCACCTGGATCTTCTCCACCAGCAGCATCACCAGGCCCCGCTTGGAGGCGAACGGCGCATGCTCCCACCAGCGGGCCAGATCCTCGACCCCGCCCAACGGCACTTCGGCGGCCTGTTCCAGGTAGCGCAGCCGCGCCCGCTCGGCCTTCAAGTCCCGGCCGATGAGCCGGTCTGCTGCGACAAATGAGTCCCGCGAGAGATGCCCCTCTGCGTAGGGCGCGGCCAGCTCGGTGCGCTTCCCCTCCAAAGCAGCGATCCGCACGACCGCCTGCTGCGCCTCCGCAGCCATCGACTTGCGGGCCGCCTCCAGCGCGGCCTGCGCGCCAGGCCGCGACAGTTCACCGAGCACGTACTCGGCGACGTAGTCCTCGAGGCGCGGCGCGTTGATGCGGACCTTCCCGCACCCGCCGCGCCCCTCGAAGTTGGACTGGCACCGGTACGACGGCGTCCCCGCCCCCGTACGGCTGCCCGCCATGCGCTGCCCGCAGTCGGCGCACACGGTCAGCCCCTCGCTGAGCAGGTACTGATAGTCACCCTCACGCGGCTCGACGCTGCGGATGCTGCCGCGCCGGCCGGGGCGCTCCTGCAGCCACCGGAACTCCTCCGACGTGATCAGCGCCTCGCGGCCGGTCTCGACCAGCTCGCCAGTGTCGGGAATGCGCTCAAGCCCGGCGATCGCCGGGTTGTCCAGCAGGCGGCCGAGCGTCATGGAGGTCCACTCGCCGCCCATGGTCCCGCGGTGGCCCTCGGCCGTCATCCAGGCTGCGACCTCCGCCTGCGACTGGCCGGCGCGGATACGGCCGACGGCTTCGCGCACGACCTGCCGCTCCTGGGCGCGAACACGCGTCAGCGCCTGGTTGTCGAAGCCGTACAAGCGCGGCATGCCACCGATCCCAACTCAACTCAGCGGCCCTGCAGACGTCAACGTCTCAGCGGGCCGACACCCAGCGCCTCCCACAGGGCTGCCGTGGGAATGCGCACTCTGCCACCCATTGACAGCGTACGCACAGGAAACTGTCCGGCTTTGATCAGGTCGTACGCCTTGTTGTGCCCGATGCCCAGTGCGCGGGCCGCGGTCACGACGTTGACCGTCGCGGGCAGTGCCAGAACCTCGTCGAGGCTCATCCCACGCTGATCGGCGTCCGGAGTGCTTGTCGTCGCCATTTCGTTGTCGCGATCTCCCCCGCGCCAACATGTGCCACACCATACACGGGACGTCTCGTAAGGAGCAGCCCTCATCTGCCCCGTTAGGGAAGAATGTGCGCTGATAGTGACAACCCGGTATTGGGGTGGGGGGACTGGACGGTGTTTGAAGACAAGACGTACAAACGGTGCTCTTGTAAGGGCCCGATGGTGGACAAGGATGGCAGACCGGTCCTGGACAGTGACGGCAACCAGAAGATCGGCTACCTGGAGAAGACCTGCCCCAAGCTCACGCGCCGCGACCACGGGTCCTGGTACTACTCCGTCGAGCTGCCGCCCGGCCCGGACGGCAAGCGTCGGCCCCGGGCGAAGCAGGGCGGTTACCGCACGAAGAAGGACGCGGCCACCCAGGCCGAGAAGGTGTGGAAGCTCGCCGAGGGCGGCGTGGACGTCCTCAGCAACGAAACCGTGGCCGACCACCTGCACCGCTGGTTCGCCAAACGCGTCGACCTGAAGAAGTCGACCCGCAAGGGATACGAGGACTACATCGACCGGATCTTCATCCCCTACCTCGGTGCGATCAAGCTCCTGTCGCTGCGCACCCGCCACATCCAGGCGATGTTCGAGAAGCTGTGGGCCGACAACGAGGTCCACGCAGCCAACCACGTGAAGGCCCATCAGGCCCTCGCGGCCGAACGCGCCGCCCACGCCGCTTGGAAGGACAGCATGGAGCGGCCCCGGCCCAAGGAGCTGCGACAGGCGTGGGAAGATGCCAAGGCCGCCCTGAAGGAAGCCCGCGCCCAGCCCTGGCATGTGACCGGCCCCGGCACGCAGGGGAACATGCTCAACACCCTCTCCGGCGCCCTGGAAGACGCCGTGAAAGAGAAGCTGATCGCTGAGAACTGGACGAAGCACGTCGTCCTGCCGAAGTACCTCCGCCCCAAGCCGCTCGTATGGACACCGGCCCGGATCGAGGCGTGGCGCCAGACCGGTGAGAAGCCCGGCAAGGTCATGGTGTGGATGCCTGAGCAGACAGGGGAGTTCCTGGACGCTGTCGCCGAGCACCGCCTGTACCCGATGCTCCACCTGATGGTCTTCAGAGGGCTGCGCCGCGGCGAGGCGGTCGGCCTTCCGTGGGCGGAGACCGACCTGGCGCAGGGCACCGTGCATATCGGCGAGCAGCTGGTGGCCTCGTCGTACGACGTGTGGGAGGACACCCCCAAGAGCGAGAGCGGCGAGCGGACGATCAAGCTCGACTCGGAGACGCGGAAGCTGCTGGAACTGTGGCGCGAGCGGCAGGACAAGGAGCGTGCCGACTGGGAGGCGAACGCCAAAACCTGGAAGCACACGGGCCTGGTGTTCACCTGGGAGGACGGAGGCGCGTACCACCCGGAGTATCTGTCGCAGGTCTTCATGCGCCTGATGAAGAAACTCGGACTGCCGCCGGTGCGGTTGCACGACCTGCGACACTGCGCGGCAACCCTGTCTCTGGCCGCCGGCCTGCAGATGAAGGCCATCCAGACTCTGCTGGGGCACTCCTCTTATTCGCTGACCGCTGACACGTACACCTCGGTGCTGCCGCAGTTCGAGGAGGCTCAAGCCGAGGCCCCGCTTGCTCTGGTTCCGCGCAAGTCGCCAGCACGGCGGGACGTCGCCCAGGAACCGAAGGTGAAGCCCGACGTTCCCACGGAAGGCGAAGGCGACGTTCCCACGGAGGACGCTGCCTGACGGCTCGTTCCCATGGCGTTCCCATGGAAGATCAAAAGGCTCCTCGGAGATCACTCCGAGGGGCCTTTCTGATGCTCCGTGCCTGGTCAGGCGCTGTTCACCCGGAAGGATTCGAACCTGCGGCATCCGGTTTTGGAGACCGGCGCTCTGGCCATCTGAGCTACGCCCCTTCGGTACGCGTCAGCTTGCCAGGCACGGCGGACCCGGATCCACGCAAATTGTGCCGTCGGTCTCGGGCCACGAGCAGGAAGACGGTTTCAGCCTCCTGGCACCAGGTCGCCGCCGGCTCCCTGGCCGCGGCCGCTCGATCCGAAGTGGTCGCAACTGCCGGGCAACCGGGTCACCGCACCGACGTACGCCTGTGTCAGCCACCGTCCGTCGGACGCGGTGGTCGCCACCGTCAGCGAGAAGCTCGGCGCGAGCTCGCCGCTCCACTCAGGACGAGGCTTCGATCCAGCGATTGAGTGTCGCGCTCCGACCGTCGTAGGTGAGCCAGGTCCCATCTCCGAAGGGGCGCACACAACTGTCGGCGGGGCCCGTCGGATACACGACTCTTCCGCGTACCTGCAGGGTGCGGACATTGAGCACACAGTGGCGGACCCGCTCCTGGTCGCCGCCGGATCCGCTGTCCCGGCTCCCACTGACATCGATACTCGCAGCGGGTTCCGGTGGTCGTGGCCCTGCCACTGACTGACACCCTGACGGGCTGTCTTCGGGCCGTACCGCCCGGCTGCCGGGGCCCGCTCTTCATCGGCCAGAGCCCAAGGAGTCGTAGCCGACAGGCTGTTCGTCGGCGGCAGCCGGCAGTACGTCTACGGAGTCACGTCGGTGAGTTTCCATAGTTGGTTCGCCCCGGAATTGGGCTGCCAGGCGCTGACGGCGGCGCC
Source organism: Streptomyces sp. NPDC058231 (assembly GCF_042882275.1). Classification (NCBI taxonomy): domain Bacteria; kingdom Bacillati; phylum Actinomycetota; class Actinomycetes; order Kitasatosporales; family Streptomycetaceae; genus Streptomyces; species Streptomyces sp. NPDC058231. The sequence goes on from NZ_JBHVWN010000060.1 coordinate 24,986, forward strand.
GTCGTTCGTGGCCTGACCGCCGACTTCCAGGAGCTTGCCGGTCCCGGCGTTGACGAGCGTCCAGGTGCCGTCGCCGGTCGACGACGCGATCCACCGGGTGGCCGCGTCACGCCGTCCGCTGTCGGGTTCGACGACCGGGACGTCGTCGCGTACGGCGAGACGCCTGCCGCTCGCCGCGCTCGTGAACACGTACCGCTTACGGTTGTCCGCGCCCTCGCCGCTGGTCTGCCGCAGCCGCCACTGTTGGCCTGCGGCGGAGGCGTCGGCCTTGATGACGAGCTTGCTGCCGTCGTCGGCGACGGTCAGGTCCTTCCCGCTCTGCACGCCCGTCAGCTCGTACGTGTGCCCCTTCCGCAGGGGCGCCGCGTCCTTCGCGACACCGGACACCCCGTCGACGACGAACGAGGTCACCGACTGCGCGGGAACAGTGAAGGTGGCCTTCTTGTCACTGACCGGGACGGCGTCGTGCCGCGCCAGCTTGCCGTCGGCACTGGTCACGACCGGGGTGACAGTGGCGCCTTGGCGGATGTGACCGAACTTCGACAGATCAAGGCTCACGGTGCGGGCGTCGGTGGTCTTGTTGACGTGGACGACCGTCGCACCCTTGCCGTCCTCGGAGACGGCCGCTGCGCTGCTGGTGTCGTCGGTCTTGATCAGACTGTCACCGGGCTGGATGTAGTGCGTGAAGTTGCGCGCGGTGTCGAACTTGGTGTTCGTGTAGACCGGGCAGCTCTCGAGGGTGTCCTTCGATGTGCAGCTGAACGGGACCTGGATGCTGCCCCAGTTACCGCCCTTGGCGGACTCTCCGCCCGGTTTCATGTTGTCGTAGTCCTCGACCGGTTGCCAGAACACCCAAGCGGTGGGCTCCAGTTCTCGCAGGTCGTCCACGATCTGCTGGGCGAGGCCGAGGCCGGGCCGCATGTCGGTGAAGGACTGTCCGTCGCCCCAGTCGCCCTCGACCTCGCTCATCCACAGCGGCTTGTCGGCCGCCTTGGCGAGGTCGCGGACGGTGGTACGGCCGCCCGTACCGTACGTGTGGACGTTCATCTGCCCGACGAGGTTCTTCACGTCGGCCGGGTAGCTGTTCCAGTTCGTCGAGAATATGCCCGGGTTGGTCTCGTCCATGGCCGAGATCTCCGCACCGGTCTTCGCCTGCTTCAGCGCGGGGGCGAGGGCGCGTATGACCTTCTGCTGGAGCTCGGGGCCTATGTGTGCGCCTTCCTGACGGCCGCCGGTCGGCTTGCCGTCGGTGCCGAGCGTGGTCTTCCAGTAGCCGGTGTTGGGCTCGTTGAACGGGTCGACGGTGTCGACCTTGATGCCTTCCGCCCTCTCCAGGCGCTTCGTGGCACCTGCCATGTACGCGGCGAAGTCGTCGACCGAGTCGGCCTTGAGCTGGTCCTTGGTCGCGTCGAAGCCGCCGGAGACGTAGCCGCTCTCCGTCATGAAGTACGGCGGCGAGTTGCTGAACGTCTCCCAGTGGTCGATGTCGTCCTTGATCCGGCTCACCCACCAGCGCTGCGTCGCGTCGGCGTCCGGGTTCCAGACCGCCGGGTCGTCGGCGCTCCACCAGTCGGTGTCGTCGTGGGTGGTTCCCTCGGGGGCCTTCCACCAACCGTCGACCGCTCCCCCGGCCCTCAAGTAGTCCTTCACATCAGGTGCGTTGCCACCGCCGATGTTGTAGCGGGCGATGTTCAGGGCGAGTCCGTCGTCGCCGAAGAGAAGGTTGGCGAGCTTCTCGCGGATCTCCTTCGGGTAGCCGCCGGTGACGTTGGCGAACCAGGCGAGGCTGGTGCCCCAGCCTTCGAACTTCTGCTGCCGGTACGAGGGGTCGAGGGTCACCGTGACGGCGGCGGCGGTCGATGTTGCGGCCGTCACGGGCGGGGCGGTGGTGAGGGCGGCTCCGGCGACCAGGGCGGCGGTGCCGACGAGGCCGAGGAGTCGTCCGGTGCGGGTACGGCGTGCCAACGTGTGCTCCTCAATTGTATGTATCGGCGGACAGTCGGTACTGCTGTGGTGCGATTCAGAGGGCGGGTTGCCGGAGCACGGCGACGTCCCGCGGTGGCAGCACGAGGACGCCCTCCGTCGCGGGACCCACGAGCAGCTCACCGGTCACGCCGGGAAGCGGCACCGACACGTTGCTGCGGTTGACCAGGAAGAGGTAGCGGCTGTCGGCGTCGCGGCGCACGGTCAGCTCCACCGACCCTCGTGCCTCGTCCGGGAGTTCGCTGGCCACGCCGGCCGGCGCGAGCAGGTCCGGCAGCAGTGCGGCGAGCCCTTCGGCGCCGAGTCGGGTGGAGACGTACGCGGCCGAACCGCCGCCCGCCGTACGGCGTGTGACGGCCGGGCGGGAGGCGTACGCTCCGCCGCGGTAGCTGGCGAGCACCTCCACGTCCGGCCCGGTGACGGTGATCCGGTCGGTCCACAGGCTGCCGGTCGTCGCGTTGTCGAGGTCGACGGTGGCGCCGTCGAGCAACGGACCGAACTCCTCGATGCGGATGCCGAGCAGCTCGCGCAGAGCGCCGGGGTAGCCGCCGAGCCAGATGTGGTCGTTCTCGTCGACGACGCCGGAGAAGTACGTGGTGACGAGGTGTCCGCCGCCCTCGACGTACCGGGTCAGCTCCTTACCGAGCGGCTGGGGCACCACGTGCAGCACCGGTGCGATCACCACGTCGTACGAGGAGAGGCCGGGGCGGTGCGCGGGCACCACGTCGGCGCGGATGCCGAGCCGCAGCAGCGCGGAGTACCAGTCGAGGGCCTCGCGATGGTAGTCGAGCCGCGAGGTGGGGTGGGAGTCCTGCTCGCTGGTCCACCACGAGTCCCAGTCGAACAGGACGGCCACGCGCCCTGGTTCACGCTCGGTTCCGGCGATGGGGGCGAGCGCTTCGAGGGTTCGGCCCAACTCGGTGACGGAGCGGAAGAGTTCGCTGTCGGCACCGGCGTGCGGAACCATCGCCGAATGGTACTTCTCGGCTCCGGCCGCCGACTGGCGCCACTGGAAGAAGCAGACGGCGTCGGCGCCGTGCGCCACGTGCAGCAGCGAGTCTCGCGCCAACTCCCCCGGTCTCTTCGCCAGGTTGACAGGTTGCCAGTTCACGGCGCTGGTGGAGTGCTCCATCAGGAACCACGGGCGATGGGCCGCGATGCCGCTGGTCAGGTTGGCGGCGAAGGACAGCTCGTCGCGGTCCTGCGGGCCGGGGACGACGTAGTGGTCGTTCGCGACGAAGTCGATCGCTCCCGAACCCGCCCAGTCCGCGTAGTCCATGCCCTTCGTGCCGCCCATCACCATGAAGTTGGTGGTCACCGGCACGTCCGGGGTCAGCTCGCGCAGCACCTCGCGCTCCGCGAGCAGATGGTCCTTGAGCGCGTCCGACGAGAACCGCTTGAAGTCGAGCTGCTGCGTCGGGTTGGGATGCGAGGCGGCGAGGCGCGGCGGAAGGATCTGGACCCAGTCGCTGTAGCGCTGGGACCAGAAGGCCGTTCCCCAGGCCTGGTTGAGTGCGTCGAGAGTGGTGTAGCGGCGGCGCAGCCAGGCGCGGAAGGCGTGGGCGGCGTCGTCGGAGTAGTCGTAGACGTTGTGGCAGCCGAGCTCGTTGTTGACGTGCCAGGCGACCAGGGCGGGGTGGCCGGCGTAGCGCGTCGCCAACTCCCGTACCAGACGGAGTGCGTGGGTGCGGAAGACCGGTGAGGTGGGTCGCCAGTGCTGGCGCGCGCCCGGCCAGAGTGTCTCGCCGGTCGCGGTCACCGGCAGGATCTCCGGGTGGGCGGTGGTGAGCCACGGCGGCGGGGACGCGGTCGCGGTGGCCAGGTCGACGCCGATGCCGCCCGCGTGCAGCAGGTCCATGACCTCGTCGAGCCAGCCGAAGTCCCAGGTGTCGGCTGTGGGCTGGATCCGGGCCCAGGAGAAGATCGCCAGGGAGACGATGTTCACGCCGGCCTCGCACATCAGCCGGACGTCCTCCTCCCACACCTCCCGCGGCCACTGCTCGGGGTTGTAATCGGCGCCGTAGCCGAGGCGTCGGCTGCCGTCGCTGCCCGCCGGGTACGGGAAACGGGAGGTGAGGGGGGCGGTCATGCAGGTCCTTTCGAGGTCCGATGGCGCGAAGGAGAACTTCGTAGGTCAGGTGCTACTTCTCGACGGTGAAGCCCTGCTCCGTGCCGTACTTGACGGACGCGTCCTGCCACGCCTTCAGGCCCTGGTCCAGCTTCGTGCCGGAGATGTAGGCCTTGCCGACGGTGTCGTTGAAGATCGAATTGGCGTACACCTGGTACGGCAGGTACTTCCAGTCGGCGGGCACGTTCTTCGCGGACTCGGCAAAGACCTTGTTGGCCTTCTGGCCGCCGAAGTACGGGAACTCGGTGTTCTGGAATGCCTCGGAGTTCAGGTCCTTCGTGGTCGCGGGGAAAGCGCCGTTCTCGATGCGGGTCTGCACGCCCGCGCCTGAGTTGGCGTACTCGACGAAGGCGTACGCGAGTTCCCTGTTCTTGCCGAGCTCGGGCAGCGCGAGCGAGCTGCCGCCGTTCTCCGAGCTGTCCGTCGCCCCCTTGGTCCACTGCGGCATCGGGGCCGCGCGCCAGTCACCGGAGGCGCCCTTCACACCGGAGGTGAAGTTGGCGGGCATCCACGCACCGGTGGGCAGCGTGGCGATGGTGCCGTCGCCGAGGCCCTTGTACCAGTCGTCGCTCCACCCGGCGATCGGCGAGACGAGCTTCTCGTCGATGAGCTTCTGCCAGGTCTCGGTGTACTTCTTCGCGCCCGCGTCGGTGAAGTCGATGCCCACCTTGGTGCCGTCGACCTTGTACGGCCGCGAACCGGCCTGCCACAGAAGGCTGGTGGTCAGGCCCGCGTCACCGAGGTCGCTGGTGATGTACGCCTTCGGGTCCGCCTTGTGCAGCTTGCGGGCCGCCTCGACGTACTCGTCCCACGTCGTCGGCACGGCGATCTTGTACTTGTCGAAGACCTTCTTGTTGTAGAAGAGCGCCATCGGGCCGGAGTCCATGGGCAGGCCGTAGACACCGTCGCCGGACTTCACCGAGTTCCAGGGGCCGGGCGAGTACGAGTCGGCCAACTTGTCGGCACCGTACGCCTTGAGGTCGGTCAGACCCTTCGTCAGGGCGTACTGACCGAGCGCGTAGTACTCGATCTGCGCGACGTCCGGGACACCCTTCTTCGCCGAGATCGCATTCTGCAGCGCCTTGTACTGGTCGTTGCCGGTGCCCGCGTTGACCAGCTTGATGTCGACCTTCGGATACTTCTTCTCGAAGTCGGCGACGACCTGCTTCAAGGTGGGCTCCCACGCCCACACGGTGACGGTGCCTCCCTTCTTCAGGGCGGTCTGGATGTCAGCCACACCGACCTTCTTCTGGCCGGAGTTGTCGTTGTCGGAGCCGCCGCAGGCGGTCGCCCCGAGGGCGAGGGCACAGACGAAACCTATGCCGCGCAGCAGGCGGCGGGGGTGCTTGGGCATGGCGATGCTTCCACTTCGTCGTGGTCCTATGGAGGTTTTTCGGGAACGGTGAGGACTGAACTGCCCTGCCGGGACTACTCCTTGACGCTTCCGGCAGCGAGACCGGACTGCCAGTACTTCTGGAGCAGCAGGAACGCGGCGATCAGCGGCACGATGGTGATCAGCGAGCCGGTGATCACCAGGTTGAACACGACCTCGCCGCCGGCCGCGTAGGCCTGCTTGTTCCACGCGTCGAGTCCGACGGTCAGCGGGTACCAGTCGGGGTCCTTCAGCATGATCAACGGCAGGAAGTAGTTGTTCCACGTCGCGACCGTGGTGAAGAGCAGAACGGTGACCGTGCCGGGCGCGAGCAGCGGCAGCGCGACCTGGAAGAAGGTGCGCACCTCGCCCGCGCCGTCGATGCGGGCGGCCTCCATCAGCTCGGCGGGGATCGCCTCGGCGGCGAAAACCCACATCAGATACAGGCCGAACGGCGAGATCAGCGACGGGATGATGACCGCCCACGGAGTGTCGGTCAGGCCGATCTTGCTGAACATGAGGAACGTCGGGACAGCCAGCGCCGTCGTCGGCACTGCGACCGCGCCGATGACGACCGCGAACACGCCCCGCTTGCCCGGGAAGTCGAACTTGGCGAGCGCATATCCGCCGAGGACGGCGAGGAAGGTTGCGCCGCCTGCACCCACCACCACGTACAGCAGGGTGTTGAGAAGCCAGCGGCCGAAGACGCCGTCCTGGTACGTAAAGGTCTGGGTGATGTTGTCCCACAACGCGAAGTCCCCGTCGAACCACAGGCCGAACGAGCGCGCCAGGCCCTGCTGTGACTTGGTGGCGCTGATGAGCAGCCACAGCAGCGGTACGAGGCTGTAGAGCAGGACGACGACGGTGAGCACGGTCAGCAGGACACTCCGCTTGGGGCGTCCAGGGGTGTGGCGGCGCGGGGTGCGCAGGCGCGGGGCAGTGGGCTTCGGCGGTGCCGCGGGCCGGGCAGCGGTGGTGGTACTGCTCAGTCCAGTCATTGGGCTCACGCTCCCTTGCGCATGCCGCGCAGCTGGACGACATAGGCGACGACCATGGTGATCACGCCCATGACGATGGCGACCGTCGCGGAGTAGTTGTGCTGCTGACCGGAGAAGGACAGCGAGTACGTGTAGTAGTTCGGGGTGTAGTCGGTGGTGATCGCGTTCGGTGCCAGCTTCTGGAGGATGGCCGGCTCGTTGAAGAGCTGGAAGCTGCCGATGATCGAGAAGATGGTGGCGATGACGAGCGCGCCGCGGATGGCCGGCAGCTTGATCGCCGAGATGACGCGCCACTGTCCCGCGCCGTCGATCTCCGCCGCCTCGTACAGCGAGTGCGGGACGACACGCAGCGCTGCGTAGAAGATCAGCATGTTGTAGCCGACGAACTCCCAGGTCACGATGTTGCCGATGGACGCCAGGATCAGGTCGGAGGAGAGCGGGTCGGGCAGCGTCACGCCGAACGCGTCGTTGATGTCGCCGACCAGGCCGAAGCGGGTGCCGTAGATGAAGCCCCACATGAGGGAAGCGACGACGGCGGGCACCGCGTATGGCAGAAAGACGGATATCCGGAAGAAGTCCTTGCCGTAGAGGCGGCCGCTGTCGAGGGCCAGCGCGATCAGCAGGGCGAGGCCCAGCATGATCGGCACCTGTATCAGGAGGAACAGGCCGACGCGCCCGACCCCGTCCCAGAACTGACCGTCCTGCAGGGCCTGTCGGTAGTTGTCGAGGCCCACGAAGTGGGTGCCGCCGATGAGCTGGGTCCTGAAGAGGCTCAGATAGATCGAGTACCCGAGCGGCGCCAGGAAGACCAGCGCGAAGACGAGGACGAAGGGGCCGATGAACCCCCATCCCGTCCACGAGCGGCGCGCCCGTCGCGCCGGTGGTCCGGCCGGGCGGCGCCCTGTGGCCGCCGACGGTTGAAGCGTCGTCATCTCGCGTCCCTCGCTCGTACATCCCTCACGGGTGGTGACCCTGATGTTTGCGTAACCATTCCGACGTGCAGGGGCCCGGCGACTGTTATGGTTACGTAAACATTCGGTGGCGGCATGTCTACACCGCCCCGTTGATCACGGTCAAGAGTCCGTCTCTCGGTATACGAACGAGACAGCTGGTGAGGGAAGACGGTGGGAGAAACGGACAGCACCCCGGCACGAGGCAGGACCGGTGGCCGTCGCCGTACACAGAACGCGTCGATGGCAGACGTCGCCCGGGTCGCGGGTGTCTCCTCGCAGACGGTGTCCCGCGTCTCGAACGGCTTCCCCGGTGTCAATGAGGAGACGCGGCAACGGGTCCTCGCGGCGATGAAGGAGCTCGGCTACCGGCCCAACAGCGCGGCTCGCGCGCTCAAGCGGGGCGACTTCCGCACGATCGGCGTGATCACGTTCACGCTGTCCACGACGGGCAACGTGCGCACACTGGAGGCCATCGCGACATCGGCGGCCCAGGAGGGGTACTCGGTCACCCTGTTGCCTGTCGCGGTCCCCACCCAGGACGAAGTGCGCGGCGCCTTCTCCCGGTTGGGCGAACTGGCGGTGGACGCGGTCATCGTCATCATGGAGGTCCATCTGCTCGACTCGGCGAGCCTGTCGCTGCCGCCGCACGTGAAGATCGTGGTCGCGGACTCGGACGCCGGTGACCGGTACGCGGTCGTCGACACGGACCAGGCGGGCGGCACGCGGGACGCCGTGCTGCACCTGCTGGATCTCGGGCACCGCACGGTGTGGCACCTCGCCGGACCGGAGGCTTCGTACGCGGCGCAACGGCGAACGGACGCCTGGCGCAGGACGCTTGAGGAGGCGGGCCGCGTGCCGCCACCCCTCGTCCGCGGCGACTGGTCGGCGGATTCGGGCTACCGCGCGGGCCTCCACCTGGCCGCACAGGCCGACTGCACCGCGGTGTTCGCCGCCAACGACCAGATGGCACTCGGTCTGCTCCGCGCCCTGCACGAGCGCGGCCGCAAGGTTCCCCAGGACGTCTCGGTCATCGGCTTCGACGACATCCCTGAGTCGGGATCATTCCTTCCCCCGCTGACCACGGTCCACCAGGACTTCGCCGAGGTCGGCCGCCGCTGCGTGGAGAGCGCCCTGCGCCAGGTACGGCAGGGCGAGGCGGAGCGGGGAACGACGCTGGTGCCTACGCGGCTCGTGGTGCGGGACAGCACGGCGCACGGACCCGGCTGACGATGTGCCGGTGGCCGGGGAAAGGTGGAGGCGGCCACTGAAGCTCCCCCTTTGACCTGGACAGCTTGATACCGGGACGGAAGGTCCCGGAGGAAGCAGCCACAGGTAGTGAGTAGGAAGAGCAATATGAGCAAGCGGTACACGGCGGAGTTCAAGCGGGATGCCGTCGCGCTGGCGCTGTCGTCGGACAAGGCGGTCACCGAGGTCGCTCGGGACCATCCCCTCGGTAGGACCGTGGACGGCCGCGGGTGAGTACGGGACCATGGACTGCATGCCAACTTGGACTATCAAGGCGGAGCCTGTCATTGGCACGGGTGTCGACGTGGTGATGCGTCAGTATTTCACCGAGATGGGTCGGCGTGTGCTGCGGCGTCCGGTCACAGAGGCAGAGCTTCGTGCGGTGCTTGTTGAGGACTCTCACCATGACCTCGGCCCGCCCGCCGGCGAGTTCCTCGTCGCGCGCGGTGGTGAGGGAGAGTTCCTGGGCTGCGCAGGATTGCGACTGCTACGGAGCGATCCCGAGACTGCGGAACTCAAGCGGATGTATGTGCGTCCCGCCGGGCGGGGAGCGGGGTTGGGCCGTGGCCTGCTTCTCGCCGTCGAGGAATCCGCCAAGAGGCTGGGTGCTGTCCGGATCGTGTGCGAGACCAACACCGAACTCACTGAGGCACGGGCCTTGTACACGAGGCACGGCTACGAGGAGACCGCCCCGTACGAAGGTCATGGCAAGGCGGATCACTGGTTCGCCAAGGCTCTCGGCTAACGGCTCGGTCCGCGATTGATGGTGGGTGTAGCTCCGTCTCGGGGGTAGCTGATCTGGGGTGTTGCGACGAGTGTTGACCAGCCCGAGGTGTTGTGATGGGCGGTGCTCGGTCGGGGATATTCGCTGGTCGCCGCTTGTTGATGGTGGTCATACTGCCGCGATGGATCCAGTGACTCTCGAGACCGACCGTCTGCTGCTGCGGGCCTTCACACCTGCCGACGTGAATGCGGTGTACGAAGCCTGCCAGGACGAAGACATCCAGTTCTACACCCCGGTGCCGGTGCCGTACCGGCGTACGGATGCGGAGACGCTCGTCGGCGAGAAGCTGCCCGCCCAGTGGGCCGGGGACAAGGACTACACCCTCGGCGCGTTCCGCAAGGACACCGGTGCTCTGGTCGGCTCGTACTGCCTGACCCTCATCAGCCGCGGCGTCTGGGAGCTCGGTTACTGGGCGGTCAACGAGCAGCGCGGACGCGGGTACTCGGTCGAGGCCGCTCGGGCCCTGTGCGACTGGGGCTGGGCCACGCTCGACGTGCACCGCATCGAGTGGTGGGCCATGGCCGGGAACACCGGCTCCCGTGCCGTCGCCGAGAAACTCGGCTTCACCGTCGAAGGGACACTGCGCAATCGCAGCATCGCCAACGATGGCAAGCCGCACGACTGGTGGGTGGGCGGACTGCTGAGGCCCTGATGCTCGGGCCGATGCTTCACTGGCTGCGTTTGGAGCACGCCGACGCCGAATTGCGGCAGTGGCGCCTGCTCCAGCGCTACACCGGCCCACGCGAGGACTACGCCGCGACCCACCAGGCGATCCAAGGCACGAGACCCCTGCATCGACCGAACCAACTACAAAGCCACCACAAGCATCGCCAACCCAGTTGCTACCGGGCGCGACTCGTCACGGCTGTAGGCGGACCAGCCGCCGACGAAGAGACGGCCGTGGCCGAGGCCCGTGTACTCCAAGGTCAGAAGGTTATGACAGGCCGTCACTCCTGAGCCGCAGTAGGAGACGACCTTCGACGCGACACCTTGGTCCACTCCGGCGGCGGCGAAGTTGTCCCGGATCTCCTGCACAGGCAGGAGGCGTCCCTGACCGTCCAGGTTCTCCCGGCACGGAACGTTCACCGCACCGGGGACGTGGCCCGGACGCGGGTCGACCGGGTCCTGCTCTCCGCCGAAGCGGTCCCGGTTGCGGGCATCGACCGTCAGGACGTCCGACCCCACTACCTCATCGGCCTCCGCCAGGACTTCCGCCGGCCAGGGGCGCACGGAGAAGTCTCCGTGGGCGAGCACCGGTTCATCCGCTGTCAGGGAGTCCGGGTGCGCCTTGACGTAGGCGGAGAGTCCGCCGTCGAGGATCGCCGCGCGACGTCCGGTGGTCCGGAGCATCCACACCAGCCGGGCGGCGATGACCCCGCCCTGGTCGTCGTAGGCGACGACGATGTCGCTGTCGTTGATCCCCAGGGCCCGCATGCCCTCGGCGAACACCTCAGGTGACGGCAAGGGGTTCCGGCCACCCACCAGCGTGGCGGGCCCCGTCAGCCAGCGGTCGAGGTCCACGAACACCGCGCCCGGCAGGTGCCCTCTTTCGTACGCTGCTCGCCCGGAACGGCCGTCCAGATACCACCTCATGTCCGCCAGGACCACCCGCCCCGGCAAGGCGCCCAACTCTTCAACCCGCGCGAACGGCGGGACATCCACGAGTTCACTCATGGCGCGACCCTATCCATCCGTCCAGAATGTGAATCAAAATGTTTCACATCATGAGACACCTCAATTGCTCACCCCGCCGGGGCCGGCGACTTGCTCGCCGGCGCTGCAGAGCATTTCCAGCGCTTCGGGCGTGATTTCGTGGGCGCTCAACAGCGTTGCGTAGTCGAAGGCGCGGGTGCCGCTGCCCAGCGCTTCGATGTCGATGACGCCGCTGACGTGGTCTCCGTGGAAAAGGATGTTGCCGGGGCGGAAGTCTCCATGGACCAGGTCACCCGTGGGCAGAGCTACAGGCCCGTGGGCAGCGAGCAGTCGCTCGCAGACGTTGACCAGCTTCTGTCCGGTTGGGCCGGTCTCGGCCGCTCCCTGAAGCAGTCGGCGGGGTGCACCTTCGACCGCCGGTCAAGCCGGCGGCATGGGAGATCGAGCCACGTGCGGCACGTTATTGCGCCCGAATCGTGAATCGCAACTCCATTTCCGACCCGCCGGTGGGGTGCAGAGTCAGAGGGCGCTCTTCGGCTATCAGCACCGGATGTCGGAGACACCCGTATCGCGCGCCCGAAGTCCCAGAACGCCGAGCTGAAGGACCGTTTCATCGCCACGGGATTGGGTCGCTTCGGCCGCAGGGTGCCAGCGCGCCGCGAAAGAGCCGGTCCATGGGCGGCCCGGGCCTGTGCGTGGACGACTCCTCAAGGGCGCGCGAGGACAGCCGTGTGTGCGGGTGCGCATGATGCCCGACACCGCCTCACAGGGTTGCCCGCGCGCGCCAACTGACGCTCTTGCTCCCCCGCTCGACCGCGCACCGGGCGGCGTGGAGTCACGGCTGCTCGGCTGCCGCCTGTACCCCGAGGTAGCGCCGCAGCGCCTGGCCCGCTTCGCGGACATGGCGGCGGATGTGCTGCTCCGCGGCGCGCGGGTCGCCCTTCCTGATCGCCTCCAGAATGGCTTGGTGCTCGTCGATGGCGACCGGCAGTCGGCCGGGCGCCTGCGCGGAGAGACGGTTGCCCAGGCGCACCTGAGCAACGAGGTTCTCCGCTACGGGGATGAGCCGTCGGCTGCCCGAGCCCTCCCAGATGAGGCGGTGGAACGCGAGGTCCAATTCCCCGTAGGTGTGCAGGTTGTTCGCCTCGATGGCCTCGCGCTGCTTGGCCAGCAGCTGGTGCAGCTGTGCGGCGACCTGGTCGTGATCGGGCGCCGCGGCCGTCCGGCGCGCGGCGATTCCGTCGACGGCCTCCCGCAGCTCGTACAGTTCCAGCAAGTCGTCGGTGCTGGCTTCGGGGACGAAATAGCCGCGGTGCGGGACGGCGACGAGGAAGCCTTCGCGTTCGAGCGCGGCGAGGGCGGCCTTGATGGGGGTTGGGCTGAGGCCGAGCTGTTCCGTCAGGGGGCGGACGGTGACGCGGGACCCCGGGATGAGGGAACCGTCGAGGACGGCGGCCCGAAGGTGGTCGTAGGCGGCGTTAAGCAGGGTGTGGCGCGGGACGGTCATGGTCGCGGGTGCCCCCTTTTCTCGGGAAGGTGTCGGTACCGAGGACGCTGTCCGTGCCCGACTCGGCTCCGTTGCGGCCGGGCGCGTCAGTGAAGTCTGCGCTCGTACCAGCGGGACAGCATCGTCAGTGGCAGGCAGATGACGAAGAATACGGCGAGTACGGCGCCGAGGATCGGTACTGCGTGCGAGGAACCGCCGGAGAGGGTGAGCCGTTCGATGGAGCGTTGCGATGCTTCGAGGATGTCGAGCAGTCCGATCACGGCGGCCAGTGAGGTCTGTTGGATGAGGTTGACGACGAGTCCGATCAGCGGGGGGAGCGCTCGCCTGGCGGCCTGGGGCAGGAGGACGTGTCGCATGCGTCCGGTCCAGGAGAACCCCAGCGCCGCGGCGGCCTCCGCCTGGCCGGCGGGTACCGACTGGACGGCGCCGCGGACGACTTCGGCCATGTTGGCGCTGCCCCATAGGGACAGTCCGATGGCGGCGGCGGCGAAGGTGTCCACCCGTACGCCGATGATGGGCAGGACGAAGAAGATGAAGAACAGGATGATGATGATCGGTAGGCCTCGCCAGATTTCGACATAGGCCCGGACCACCGCCCGGACCGGCCTGCTGGGCAGGGTGAGTACGGCGCCGAGCAGGATTCCGACCAGGAGGCTGGCGGCGATGCTCACCAGGGCCAGCAGGGCGGTTTCGCGCAGGCCGTCGGCGAGGTAGCTGGCCACGGGCCCGACCCATGGGGGCATCAGTGTCCTCCTGATATCGCGAAGCGCCGCTCGACGGCCCCGGCGCCCAGTGATATGAGCCAGACCAGTCCCAGGTAGACGATGCCGATGGCGAGAAACATCTCGAACACCCGGAAGGTGACGGCGACGACGTTGACGGCGGTTTCGGTGAGTTCCGGGTAGCTGATGGCGACCATGAACGATGAGTTCTTGAAGACGGAGATGAGGGTGTTGGTGACCGACGGGATTGCGGTGCGGGCACCGAGGGGGAGGGTGACGTATCGGAAGGCGGCCACGCGGGGGAATCCGAGGGCTCGGCAGGCTTCGACGTGGCCGGCCTCGACGGCCTCGAAGCCGGCGCGGAAGTTCTCCACGTTGTAGGCACCGCCCCACAGAAGCAGCGACAGCCAGCCGACGGTGAAGCCGTCGAGCTGCAGCCCGGTTTCGGGTAGCGCGAAGTAGAGGAAGAAGATCTGTACCAGGAGTGGTGTGTTGCGGAACACCTCGACGTAGACCGTGATCAGCTGTCGGGCGATCGGTATGCGGAGCGTGCTTGTCGCGCCGAGCAGCATACCGACGAGCAAGGCGCCGGCCATGCCGATGGCGCTGATCGCCAACGTGCGCAGCAGGCCGGAGCCGAGGTCGTCGAGATGGTGGACGATGAAGCCCGGGTCGAAGTGGTAACCGGAGTCGGGCATGCTCAGCACGTCAGGGTGGAGCCGGACGGGTAGGTCAGGTTGCTGCTCGGCCGGGGCAGGTACTTGGCGAACTGCTTTTGCACGGAGGGGTCGGTGACGGTCTTCTGGAAATCGGTCCAGAAGAAGTCGGCCTGCTGCATGTGGGCCAGGGCGCCGTTGATCCAGGCCAGCATCTTCGCGTCGCCCTTGCGGACGCCCATTCCCCACGGGCTGTGGGCCTTGGCGTCGCCGACGACCTTGAGCTTGGGGTTCTTCGCCGCCAGGTCGAGCAGAAGGGTGTCGTCCTGGGCGAACGCGACGCCGCGCTTCTGGTTCAGCGCGGTCAGTGCCTGGCTGGTCTGGGTGAACAGTGTCTGCTTGACGTCCTTCTTGCACTGGGTCAGCCAGAGGCTGGCGGTGGCGCCGCTGGTGCTGATGACCGACTTGCCTGCCAGTTGGTCGAAGCCGGTGACCGGGGAGTCCTTGGGTACCAGCAGTTTCACGCCGCTCTGGAAGTAGGGGGTGGAGAAGTCGATGGTCTGGGCGCGCTCCGGGGTGTAGTTCATCGTCGCTTCGATCAGGTCGATGCGCTTGGAGGTCAGGAACGACACACGGTTGGCTCCGGTGACGCAGGTCAGGGCCAGCGCGTTGGGGTCACCGAACGCGTAGGAGGCCAACTGGTGGGCGATGTCGATTTCGAAGCCCGCGTTCTTGGACGATTCGTCGATGTATCCGAACGGCGGGTAGTCGCACTTGACGCCGACGGTCAGCTTGCCCTTGCTCTTCACCTCGTCGGGCAGCGGCGCCCCTACGTCCACGGGGTCACTGGAGGTTGCGGTGGAACTGCCCGAACCACCGCCGGACGAGGAGGACCCGTCGGACGAGGAGGAGCAGCCGACGGCGAGGGCCAGGATCATCGCCGTACCGATGACCATGCCAAATTTCGATCTCATGACTCAACTTTCCTTCTGCCCGCTGGTGCGGACTATCTGAGAACCTTGTGCAGGAATTGGCGGGTACGTTCGTTCCGAGGCCGGTCCAGCACATCGGCCGGGCGGCCCTGCTCCGCGATCACGCCACCGTCGACGAACACCAGGCGGTCGCCGAGTTCACGGGCGAAGCCCATCTCGTGGGTGACACACAGCATCGTCATCCCGGAGCGGGCGAGGTCACGCATCACGTCGAGGACCTCGCTGACCAGCTCCGGGTCCAGTGCGGAGGTCACCTCGTCAAACAGCATCACGTGCGGGTCCATCATCAACGCCCGGGCGATGGCGACCCGTTGCTGCTGCCCGCCCGACAGCTGCCTCGGGTACGCGTCGGCCTTGCCGGCCAGCCCCACGCGGGCCAGCAAGGTGACGGCCCGATCCTGCGCCTCGTCCTTGGGCATCCGCAGCAGCTTGCGCGGCGCCAGGGCGAGGTTGTCGATGGCGGACAGGTGCGGGAAGAGGTTGAACTGCTGGAACACCATGCCGATGCGTCGGCGTACCGTGTTCAGGTCGACGCCGGGTCCGGTCAGGTCCTCGTTCTCCAGCAGCACCTGGCCGGAGGTCACCGGCTCCAGCAGGTTGACGCAGCGCAGCAGGGTGCTCTTGCCGCCGCCGGACGGGCCGATGATGGCAACCACCTCACCGCGGGCCACTGTGAGGTCGACGCCCTTGAGCACCTCCACGTCGCCGTACGACTTGTGTACCGCGCGCAGCTCCACCATCGCCGTCTGCGGGTCGGCGGGTGGCTGGGCGGGCGGACCGTCCGCACTCGGCGACTCCGTCATCGCGGAGTCCTTGCGGCCGCGGAGGTCGCCTCCTGCGGGAGGTCCGCGTCGCGCAGCAGACGGGGCGGCTGGCCGACCTGGAGGGTGTCGGCGTACTTCAACGCACTGCCGGTGTTGAGCACCAGCACCTCCTCGTCCCCGTCGAGCCACCCGTCGGCGCGCAGCCGGCGTACCGCGGCCAGCGTCGCCGCCCCTTCCGGGCACATCAGCAGACCGTCGGAGGCCGCGCAGGCGGCCTGCTCCTCGAGGATTTCCCGGTCGTCGACGGCGATCGCCGTGCCCTGGCTGTCGCGCAGCGCGGACAGGATGAGGAAGTCCCCCAGCGCGCTGGCGACGTTGATACCGAACGCGACGGTGCGTGCCTGGTCCGACGGCCACGGTTCGGCGGTCTCGGCCCCCGACTCGAAGGCCCGCACGATCGGTGCGCAGCCGCTGGACTGCACGGCCACGAACCGGGGCAGCCGCCCGGTGATCCAGCCCAGCGCGGTCAACTCGTCGAGCGCCTTGCGGATACCGATCAGGCCCACGCCGCCACCGGTCGGGTACACCACGACATCCGGCACCCGCCAGCCGAACTGTTCGGCGATCTCCAGGCCCATCGTCTTCTTGCCCTCGATGCGGTAGGGCTCGCGCAGCGTCGCGGCGCTGAACCAGCCGTCCCGTACCGCCTGTCCCGCGATGCGGCCGGCATCACCGATCAGGCCGTCCACGATGTACACCCGGGCGCCGGCCGCCAGACACTCCTTGCGGGTCACCTGCGGAGCATCCTCAGGCATCACGACCAGGCATTCCATACCGGCCCGCGCGGCATAGGTGGCCCAGGCGGCGCCGGCATTGCCGTTGGTGGGCAGGGTCAGGCGTTGCACCCCCAGTTCGTGCGCACGGGAGACGCCGACCGCCGCGCCCCGCGCCTTGAAACTGCCGGTCGGCAGCATTCCCTCGTCCTTGGCCAGCAAGCCCGGTACCCCGATCCGCTTGCCGTATCCGGGTAGCGGCACGATCGGTGTCCAGCCCTCGCCGAGGGCGATCACGTTCGCGGGATCCCGTACCGGCAGCAGCTCCCGGTACCGCCACAGGTCCGCGCCGCGCGACGCGATGTCCGCTGGTCGGACCGAGGCCCGGACCTGGTCGAGGTCGTAGCGGACGAGCAGCGGCGCACCGCAGCGGCACACGTTCTGGGGAACCTCCGCGTCGTACTGCTCGGCGCATCGCCCACACTCCAGGTGGGTCAGCGCGCTGGTCCACGTTCCGTCGTCGGGGTACAACCGGTGTCTTCCTCTCTGTCTGGCACGGGATGGTCGGTGGTGGGGGCGGGGAGGACCCGCCCCCACCAAGCGATCTACTTTCCGAGACGCTGGAACTGGTCGGCGGTGAGCTTCGTGGACGGCCCGTAGTACGCGGCGTTGAAGAGCATCCGCTGCTCGGAGCGATTCCAGGTGCGGAACCCGATCTCGTTGCCGAAGGTGACGACATAGCCGTCGCCGATCGTCCAGGACAGGCCGTTGACCGCCGCGTTGAGGTGTTCGCCGCCGATCAGCCAGCCGCTCTGCAACTGATCGCCGCTGTCGGGGTACTTGGCGATCACGTCCACCGGGTAGGTGCTCGTACTGGTCAGCTTGTACGCGTCGTCCGACACGAACCACACGGGGTTGTTCGCCGGCACTCCCCAGGCCGCCGGGTTGTTCGTGTCGAACTCCTGGCTCAGCAGCGATCCCGGGCAGTAGAAGTCCGAGGAGGAGCCGCTGGGCAGGGCGGAGGTGATGGGCAGGCTGAACAGCGACTGCGCCGTGTCGGTCCCGCTGCCGTAGCTGACCAGCGTGCCGCCGCCGGTCACGAAGTCGTGCAGCTGGTTCCAGCCGGTCGTGCCGACGCCGAACGCCCAGGCCCAGTCGGACGGGTACTTCGTCGCGTTCAGGCCGTTGACGACGGAGTTCTTGCTGACCCCGTCAGGCATGATGATGGCGTCGTACTTACCGGCGAGGTCGGCGTAGTCGCTCGCCTCCACGACGGAGTAGTTCACTCCGTACTGGTCGAACACCCACATCAGCCAGCCGGACGGCATGTTGTCCGGGGGCTTGAGCAGACCGATCCTCGTGCCCGCCTTGAGCTGGACGCCGGCCACGGACGGCACCGCGCCGACGGCTGACACCGGGATGCCGGTGCTCTTCGACTCGGTGTCCAGGAGCTTCCGGGCCGCAGAGGTCGGCGGGACGAGGAAGGTGCCGACGGGGAAGGTGCGACCGCCGTCGGTGAACGGGGCGGCGGCGCGGAATGTGGGGATGTTCTGCTTCTGCAGCGCGGCGACGATCCGGAACACCCCGTAGGACTCCGGTCCGATCGCATACGCACCGGTGCTCGGCGGTGCGGAGGGCGTGGTGACCACCGGGGGCTTGATGGAGCTCAGCAGCTTGGTGTCGGCCGAGAAGGACGTGGTGACGAGCTCTGCCTCGAAGCCGAGCAGCATCGGCAGGGTCTGCGCGGTGGTGTCGTACGGCCGCTGCGGCGGGCCACCGGGGTACTGCAGCAGCTGCGGGTACTCCTGCACCTCCAGCAGCGTCTTGGCGAACGCGGCATAGGGCTGCTGCATGTAGATGATGTACGACCCGGCGGGGTACTTCTTGCCGTCGGCGGTGAACGTGGTCTGTGCCTGGCGGATCTCCACGGCACCGAGGTGGAAGATCTCGAGGGCGTCGTATACCGCCTGCGGGTCACGCTGCCCGGCTGGGATGACGTAGGCGTACGGGCTGGTCCGGGTCACCGCCTTGACCCCGACGCGGTAGGAGTTGTAGAGCCAGTTGTAGTTGTCGTACGCGACCGCCTCGATGCCTGAGTAGAAGGCCTGGGAGACCCAGTCGATGATGTTGCGCAGCGTCCAGGTGTTGGAGTCGTACGGCTCGATGAAATTGATGTCGGTGGTCTGCTGGCCGAGCGGCTTCGTGCCCACCTGGGGGTAGGCGAGGTTGGCGGCGGACGCCGCCTCGGTCAGGATGCGCGCCGCGCCATGGTAGACGCAGTACTGCCGGGACGGGGACCAGTAGTCGTAGGTCGAGCCCCAGCCGTTGCCCTTCATGCCGGCGACGGTCATGCCCCGCTGCATCGCCAGACCCACCGTGTCGGTCTGCTGCACCAGGATGGTGTCGATGTTGGGGTCGTACGGTGACAGGTACGGCGGCGTGAACAGCCGGGGAGCGCTGGCACCGGCGCCGTGGGAGTCCTGGAAGACCTGGGGCCGGTACTTGTTCAGGATCGAGACGTTGTGTCTGCTCTCGATCTGGGTCAGCATGATCCAGTCACGGTTGTCGTCGTGGCCGGTGTACTTGTTGTACAGGTCCGGGTAGGTGCGCGAGTAGTCGGTACCGGCCGTGGCGGCGAAGTAGTCGTTGACGAGGACTATGCCGTCCGGGTTCTGGCACGGCTGAAGCAGGATGACCAGGTTGTCGAGAATCTTCTCGATGTACTCGGACTCCTCGGTGGCCAGCCGGTAGGCCCATTCGATGGCGGCCTGGGAGTTGCCGACCTCGGTCGAGTGGATGCCGGCCTGCACGAAGTAGAACGGCTTGCCCTCGGTGGCCAGCTTCTTCGCCTCGGCCTCGGACAGTCCTCGCGGGTCGGCCAGCCTGGCGTTGGTGGCGACCAGCTTGTCGAGATTGGCCAGGTTCTTCGGCGAGCTGATGGTCAGCAGGACGTAGGGGTATCCCCGGGTGGTCTTGCCGATCTCCTCGAAGTGCACCCGGTCGCTGCGGGCACCGATCAGCTCGAAGTACGGGACCATCTTGTCCCATTGGGCCAGGAAGCCTTCGGTTCCGATCGACTTTCCGAAGTACTCCGCCGGGGTCGGGATGTGCCCCTTCTTGTGAGTGCCGGCGGAAGACTGGTCGTGGCCGGTCCCGGCCAGGGGTATCGCCGGCGCCCCCCAGGCGGTGCCCCCGGGGCCCAGCGGCCCCCCCCCCCCGCCCCCGCGCAACCCCCCCGCGCACCCCAAAAAACATCGGCGG
>NZ_JBHVWN010000061.1:0-44123 GCF_042882275.1 Streptomyces sp. NPDC058231
GAGCAGGGCAGCATGATCCGCCGCTACATCATCTGGCGAAACCGCCACGCCGACGACCGGCACCTACGCGCCGTCGTCGACAGGGCAAACGTTGCCTGATGCGGCACTAGCGTCGTGCTGTCCGAGGGCGAGACCATTACCCAGCTTGCTGCATGGCTCGGCCACAGCGATCCGGCGTTCACGCTGCGGACCTACGTGCACTTCATGGCGAAGTCGGGTAACAGGGGTAGGGCGGCGCTCGGAAGGTTCCTGACGGGAGCGTGAGCGCAGCAGGCGAGGTAGGTGAGGCCACTGAGATCCTCGACTTCGAATAGATCTCCCCAGATTCTCCCAGGCGCCCACGATCATGAAGATGGCGGCTGCAAGCGGATCACTTGCAGCCGCCATCCCGTGAATGCCGAAGACTGTCTCTGCGCAGCTCAGGGCAGGGACACGGTCGGCCGCGGCGCCGTCGCCATCCCGTTGCCGATGAAGAAACTCGGGTGCGGTGGCTGGTTGTAAGCAGTGTTCTGCCAGGCCAGGGCCGTGCGGTAGGTGGTGTCCTGGAGCAGCGTGGTGATCTTCGTGCCGGTCTCGTACGGGGTGGAGTAGATACGCAAAGCCTTGTTGTCGGTGGTCGGCCAGACCACTTCCTCGCGCCAGTCGCCGAGGATGTCGCCGGACAGCGAAGGGGTCGCCTTGGTGCCGTTGTTGGAGTGCACCGAGGCGCCGGTGAGCTGGCGGGTGTCGGCAGAGGTGCCGTACTTGTCGATATGGGTCCCGTCGAGGAGTTCACGGGTGGTGTCCCCGTCCCACCAGGCAAGGAAGTTGGTGCTGGAGGGCTTGCGGTCGGCGACCACGGTGCCCTTCGGGCTGCGGATTCCGTCCGCGGCCGAGGACCAGGACTCGGCGCCCGCGCTGCCGGACCAGATGTCGTCGGAAACCCCCCGCCCGTCGTCGCCGTCGGCCGGGGTGGACCAGAGGATCTGGCCGGTCCTCGCGTCCGCCATCCATGACGACGGCTTCGAGCCGTCCTCGTCGACCTTGAACTCCTCCAGGCCCGAGCGGGAGGGGTCCAGATCACCGACGTGCATCGCGTCGCCGTGGCCGTTCTTCGTGGTCCACAGCGCGTTCCCGTTGTCGTCGACGGCCATGGAGCCGTACACGATCTCGTCCTTGCCGTCACCGTCGACGTCGGCGACCGACAACTGGTGGTTGCCCTGTCCGTCGTACCCCTTGCCGGAGTTCGTGGAGCTGTCGGTGTCGAAGGTCCAGCGCCGGGTGAAGGCGCCGCCCCGCCAGTCCCAGGCGGCGATGACGGTACGGGTGTAGTAACCGCGCGCCATGATCAGCGAAGGTCTGGCGCCGTCCAGATACGCCGTTCCTGCGAGGAAGCGGTCGACGCGGTTGCCGTACGAGTCGCCCCACGAGGACACGGTGCCGCGGGCCGGGACGTAGTCGACGGTTCCCATGGCCGCGCCGGTCGCGCCGTTGAACATGGTCAGATACTCGGGCCCGGACAGCACGTAACCGGAGGAGTTGCGGTAGTCGGCCGACGAGCTGCCGATCACCTTGCCGGTTCCGTCGGTGGTGCCGTCGGCGGTCTTCACGGCCACCTCGGCCCGGCCGTCGCCGTCGTAGTCGTACACCTGGAACTGGGTGTAGTGCGCGCCCGAGCGGATGTTGCGGCCGAGGTCGACCCGCCACAGCCGGGTGCCGTCGAGCCTGATCCCGTCGATGATCGTGTCGCCGGTGTAACCGGACTGCGAGTTGTCCTTGGCGTCGGTGGGCTGCCACTTCAGCACGAAGTCGAGGGCGCCGTCCCCGTCGAGGTCGCCGACGGAGGCGTCGTTGGCCTCGTAGGTGTAGGCGACGCCATCGGGGGTGGTACCGCCCGGGGGCGGGCTGAGAGGCACGTCCTTGTACCCGGCACGGAACTGGATCGCGTGCACCGAGTCGCTCTGCTCCACGCCGTCGACGACGGCGCGAACCGTGTAGTCGGCGGAGTCCGGCGCCCCGGTGTGGAAGTAGTTGGTCGAACCGGTGACCGGCGACGCGTTGACCTTCGTTCCGGCCCGGTAGACGTTGAACGCCACGTTGTCGGGGTCGTCGGCGAGCCAGCGCCAGCTGATGAGATTGCCGGTGCTCGTGTGCACGCTGACGACGCCGCGGTCGAGCTGCTCGGCCTGCCGGGCCGTCGCAGCCTGCGAGGTCTGGCCCACGGCGACCAGTCCGGTGACGGCGAGTACGCCGGCCGACAGCGCGGTGACGAGGGTGTGCAGCCGTCCGGCACGGCGTCTGCGTAAGGGTCGGCGATGCGGGTGAGTCATGGGTACGCACCTTCGGGACGGGGGCGGGTGTCATCACGTCAGTCACCGCCGGAAGCCGAAAGGTTGCCGCCCCGCCGGGAGCCGCCGGAGCAGAGGCGTGGGCTCCGGCACCCGGTTCACTCGTCCGGCGCCTCTCGGTGGCAGCGCGAGCGGCGAACGCCGAGGCTTGAACACGCACCTGCCGGTCGCGGAGGCAGGCAGAGCCGGAAGCCGGATGGGGGTGGACCCGTGTCGGACGCAGGCGCACCGGTCCCCTCCTGGACGGCGACGGACGGTGTGGGGGCGGCGCTCCTCGACAGACTGTTCTCGCAGTCCGTGGTGGGCCTGCACGTCCTCGATCCGGAACTGCGGGTGGTGCGGGTCAGCGATCCGACGGATGCCGCCTTCGGCGAGCACCTGCTCGGACGTCACATCACCGAGGCGTATCACCTCGCAAGGCCGGACGAGGTGCGCGATCTGCTGCAGAAGGTGCTCGACACGGGGGTGCCCCTGCGCGACCGGCTGATCCGAGGCGCTCTCAAGGACGTGCCCGGACCGAACCGCGTCTTCAGGGTTTCCGTCTACCGGCTGGAGGGCCAGGGTCGGACACTCGGTCTGCTGTCCGCGGTCGTCGATGTCACCGAGCGCGAGAAGGCACGCTCCCGGGCGGCGTGCCTGGCCGAGGTGCGCAAGGGAGTGGGCCGGTTCCTCGACGTGGCTAGCACCTGCGAAGAGCTCGTCGAAGCGCTCGTGCCGCGTTTCGCCGACTTCGTCGCGGTCGAAGTGGTGGACGACGTGCTGCGCGGAGCGGATCCTCCGGTCGGCCCGTTGGGGCCCGATGTCCCGCTGCGGCGGGCCGCCCAGCGCGGTCTCGACGGCACCAGCAACCAGGACGACCTCGGTGACACCCGGCGGCTGCCCGCCCGTACGCCGTTCGCGCTGGCGGTGTCGGATCTGCGTCCGCGTCGGGTCGCACTCCACGCGGGGACCGAGTGGCTGGGCGCGGACCCCGAGAGTGCTCGGCTGGTCCGGTCCTCCGGGGCCCATTCGCTGATCGTGGTCCCGCTGAAGCTGCGCGGTGCCGTCATCGGCCTGATCAGCCTGTACCGCAAGGGGGAGTCGGAACCGTACGACGTGGACGATGTCACTCTGGCGCTGACCGCGGCCGCGCATGTCGCGCTGAGCATCGACAACGCGCGCCGGTTCGAACGCGACCATGTCATCGCGTCGACGGTGCAGCGCCGGCTGCTTCCCCAGAGCGAGGGTGCCAGGGTCGCCCTCGACACCGCGCATCTCCTGCTTCCCGGGCGCAACAGCGGCTGCTGGTTCGACACGATCAGTCTGTCCGGGGCCCGTACCGCGCTGGTGGTCGGCAATGTCGCGGGGCACGGTCTGCAGACTGCCATCGCCATGGGGCAGTTGCGGACCGTCATCCACGCGCTGGCCGGTCTCGATCTGGAGCCCGACGAGGTGCTGGCCCGGCTGAACGACACGGCGGACCGGCTGGCCGTCGAGCGGGCCGCGCTCCCGCCGGGCGACGCCCTGCACCGCGAGTCACTGACGGCGACCTGCATGTACGCGATCTACGACCCGTTCTCGCGGAGCTGCACCATCGCACTGGCGGGGCACCCCGAGCCGATCGTCATCGCGCCCGACGGCAGCACGCCGCCCTTCGAGGCACCCGAGGGACCCGCCCTCTTCTCCACCGACAGTTCCCCGTTCGCGACCGCCACCCTCGAACTCGAGGAGGGCAGCATCCTCGCGTTCGGCACCAGCGCTCTGCTGCCCGACGCGGAGACCACCGCTCGGGTACGGGACGCGCTGGCCCACCCCGAGCGCACCCTGCAGGAGCTGTGCGACGGCGTCGTCTACAGCCTGCCCGCCGACAGCCATCCGGACGGCGCCGCTCTCCTCCTCGCCCGTACCGGAACCATCCCGGCGGAACGAGTGGCGACGTGGGAACTGGCCCACGACCGGACGACGCCCGCCGTCGCCCGGACGCTCGTACGCGACCGGCTCGACGGTTGGGAGCTCGACGAGGAGACGGTCCAGGCGACCGAACTGATCGTGAGCGAGCTGGTCACCAATGCGGTCCGCTACGGCACCCCGCCGCTGCATCTGCGGCTCATCCTGGACCGTTCGCTGACCTGCGAGGTCCACGACAGCAGTCCGGTGGCACCGCACCTCCGCCATGCCCGGACCGTCGACGAAGGCGGTCGCGGGCTGTTCATCGTCTCCCAGCTCGCCACCGTCTGGGGCACCCGGTACGGCCGGGGGGGCAAGGCGCTGTGGACGGAGCAGGAGGTTCCCGGGCGCGCATGACGCGGCGAACCGCCTCCGCTCGCCCGGATCCGCGTGGGGACGGAGCATAAGGGCATGGGCAGGCAGACGTCCCACGGGGAATCGCAGGTGGCCCGCGCGGTGCCGCACCCGCTGCGCACCGTGGCCTTCGTCGTCGCCGCCCTGTGCACCCTGGTGATGGCCCTGACCGCGACGGCGCGCAGCACCGTGCTGTCCCCGTCGTTCTACCAGTCGGTCCTGGACGGCCAGCGGGCCTACGACCGGCTGTACGACCAGGTGCTGGTCGATCCGGAGGCCTCGGGTCTCACTCGCGACCTCCTGGCGCGGCTGCCGGTCCCGGAGGCGGTGGTGACGTCCAACATCAAGGTCGTGCTGCCGCCTGCCACCGTGCGGGAGTTCACCCACCAGCAGATCGGCGGTGTGACCGGATATCTCCGCGGCGACCGGAACACTCTGCAGCTGACGGCCGACCTGACGCCGGTCGTGAACAACCTGGGCGATCTCACGCAGCTGTACTTCGGCGACCTGGTCGCCTCGGTGCAGAACCGGCCGGAGCCGGACTTCGCCGCGTTCTCGGCCGATCTGAACGCGGCGCTCGGACAGCTCGTCGCGGGGCGGGTGCCACGTGGTCTGCCGTCCCTGCCGCTCTCCACCGAACAGGCCGCCCGGGCCACGGAGGGGCTGCTCGGCGCCGTCCCCGCGGACCGCCGGGCGGCCCTTCGCCCCGAAGTATCGGTCGCGCTGGCCGAGGGGGATGTGGCCACCGCGCTCGCCGCCGTGGCACCGGCGGCGGTCTCGGACCGGACCCGTGCCGCGGCGGCCGGCCTGCGCACCGCGGTCGACGGCGGCCGATGGGACATCACCCAGACGCTCGCCGCCTCCGGTAACGAACTGGACGCAGTCCACCGCGCGCGCATCTACACCCGTCTCGGGCTGCCCCTCGTCGAGGCCATCGCCACCGTGCTGGGCATCGCCGCGCTCGCCGTCCTCTGGTTCGCCGGACCTGCGGGTTCCGCCCGCCGGCTGACGGCACTGGGCGGGGCACTCGCCTCGGGCGCGGTCCTCACCGCGTTGACGGTACTGATCGCCCGGTCGGTCACCGGCGGACGGGTGGTCACACCGCCCGGCTCCTGGCCGCCGAGTCTGATCCGGTTGGTCGACGACCTGCAGCACGCCGCGTTCGACCGGATCGCTGTCACCGCGCTGACCACAGCCGCCGTTCCGCTGGCGATCGGCGCGCTCCTGATGTGCGCGGGCCGGGTGCTCCGGCTCCGCCCGCGTGCCGCGTACACGCTCCGCCGTGTCCGGGCGGTGGCGGCCGGAGCGAGCTGCGCCGCGCTGGCCGGTGTCCTGCTGGTGCCGTTGGGCGTCAATCCGCCGGCCCCACGCATCTGCGAGGGCAGCCCGCACCTGTGCGACCGCGGGTACGACGAGGTCGCCTACCTGACCTCGCACAACGCCATGTCGACCACCGCCGACCGGTTCATCGGTCCGCTTCAGGATCCGGACATCACCGGTCAGCTCAACGACGGTGTGCGGGCCATGCAGCTCGACACGTACTACTGGGAGACGTCGGGGCAGATCGCCCAGCGGCTGAACTCCCCCGACTTCTCCCCGGAACAGCGCAGGCTCATCGCTGCGGCGGTCGACCGCGTCAACCCTCCGCGCGAAGGTCTGTGGCTCTGTCATGCCGTCTGCCGGGCCGGCGCGATCGAGCTGGTACCCGCACTGAAGTCGATCGGCACCTGGATGCGCGCCCATCCGACGGAGGTGCTCACCCTGATCGTCCAGGACGCCATCACGGGCGAGGACACCGAGCGGGCGTTCCGTGAGGCCGGGCTGACCGATCTCGTCCTCACGCCGGACGCCGACCCGGCGAAGCCGTGGCCGACGCTGGGGGCGATGATCGACAGCGGCCGCCGGCTGGTGGTCCTCGCGGAGGAGGCCGACGGGCCGGCGCCGTGGTACCGGAATTTCTACCGGTACGGGATGGAGACGCCGTTCTCCTTCCGGAGCCCCGAGCAGATGAGCTGTGTCCCTCACCGCGGCGGCACCGGCAAGCGGCTCTTCCTCCTCAACCATTTCATCACCGTGGCGGGCGGCAGCCGGCTCGATGCGGGCAAGGTCAACGCCCGGGCCTGGGTGCTGGACCGGGCCCGCCGCTGCGAACGGCAGCGGGGCGGCCCGGTGAACTTCGTCGCCGTGGACTACACGACGATCGGTGACGCCCGGGGAGCGGTCGACACGCTCAACACGGAACGCGTCGCGCACCGGTCCGCCGGCTCCTGACCCGGCGCCCACCGTACGGAGCCCCTGGTCGGTGGTCACGGTCCTCGTGGCCGGGGCCGGCAGCGGCCCGACACGGCGGCGCACCGCGGCCCGGTGGGCCGCGGTGCGCCGCGATCGGAGGAATCGAGGGCCGCTCCCCTCTCAGGGAGCGGACATCAGCGGGTCAGTGGCGACCGCCGTGACCGCGGTCGTCGTGGCCGCGACCGTTGTGGCCGTCGTTGTGGCCGTGCTCGTCGTGGCCGCGGCCGTGACCGCGGTCGTCGTTGTTCCTGCCGTGGCCGCGGTCGTCGTGACCCCGACCGTTGTGGTCGCGGCCGTTGTGGTCGCGGCCGTCACGGCCGTCGTGACGGCGGCCGTCGTGGTCACGGCCGTTGCCCCAGTCGTCGTAGTCACGGCCCCAGGACTTCGAGTCGACCCGGTAACCGCGCTGGTCACGCAGGGTCGCCGTGTCGCTGTTGTCCCAGACGTAGCGACGGAGGTCCTGGTAGACGTCACGGCTGGTGTCGCGGCCGATTCCCGTGTGGACCCGCACCGAGGAGCGGCCGGCCAGGCTCAGGTTGAACCGGTAGGTGCGGCGGCTCTCGTCGCTGAGGGTCCAGCCACGGAGGTTCACCGTGTGACGGCTGGTGTTGCTGACGGTGACCCATTCGTCGTTGAGGCTGCGGTTCGAGCCCGTGTCGCGACCGGGGCTGTCGTACTGGATCGCGCCCAGCACGACGGCCGAGTACTGAGCCGGCCGGACGTGGCTGTCGGCGGCGGCCGGGAGAGCGGCGGCAGCTACCAGGGCGCCGGCGGTGAGAACGGTAGCGGTGAGCCGCCGTGCGGAATGGGACATGAAAACCCCTCAGGTGCAGGCCCGGACCGTCGGTCCGAGCGTTGTTCGGTCCCGGCGTGATGCCGAGAACGCACACTTTGGCCCGGTAGCCCGACTAACGAAAGACGCCCCGATACGTGTTACGAAATACAGACATTTCCGTCACACGCGCCTGTAATCCTCACGCACCGGATCGCTCGGGCACCTGTCAATCCCTGTCCGCTGCATCCACCCGTGCGTGAGCGGTTGACGGAGGTCAACACGCCGCAGCACCCCTTGACCCACACCCGCACGGGCCGAGCCGGAGTCGTTCGGATTTTTGTAACAGCAGCCGCCCATACGTCCCTAAACATCCGTTCCATTACCCGATGGAACGAGAAAGCACGTTCTAGCCTGGTAGAGCCTGTTCGGCTGAGTCACCGCATGCGGACACGCGGCGGCAGTCAGGGGCACGACCTGGATACGCCGGAAACCCGCAACAGGAGGGCCTTGGAGGCCTTCGCGGCCCGCGTCCCACCCGTTCGGCTCGACGCGGTGGGCGGCGACGCCGCACGACAGGGCGCGACGCGGGTGCCCCGACCGTTCGGAGGGACAGCAGCTCACTGCTGCGAGGCGGCGGACGCGCCCGTGCCGGCGCGGAGCCCCACAGCCCTACCAGGGAAGAGGTCCATCGGCGGCGAAGTAGCCGCCGGTCGGACCGTCCGGGCCCACCTGTGCCATGCGGACGATGATCTCGGCACCTTCCTCGACAGTCCGGACGCCGGTGTTCCCGTTGAGGTCCGTCCACCCTGATGCTGGATTGCGACGTGCTCACCGTGGCAGGCAGCGACCTGCGGATCATGATCTACACGACCGAGCCCGGGACCCCGGACGCCGAGCGCCTCGCACTGCTCACCGTGCCGGGCACCCAGTCGCTCGTCGGATGGGCACCGGCTGTCCGGCATGGGATGCGCGCGCGTCCGGCGCCCGCGCCGTGCCTCCGCCGGCCGGACATACCGCGGGAGCCGCGTGCGGCGCCGCCGAACCCTCGGCACCGGAGGCGTTCAACTACAGCCGGAGCCATAGAGGTTGGCGGTAATCAGCCATCGGCGCCGCTGAACGCGCACCCGCCCGCGCCCGCTCTCACCAACTCATTGACCGTCAGTTCCAGTTGACGTACCGTCACCGTTGTTCGCGTACAAGAACTTGGTTCAGCATGCGGAACTTCGTTTCGCGACTGAGGAAATGCCTTTACCACCGCACAGACCACCTCACGGGTGCCTGCGGAGGACGCCGCAGGCGGTGAAAGGAATACCGAGTGCGCACAGAGAATCAGCATGCCAGACGGAGAGGCGGCCGGGCAGCCGCCTCGTTCATCGCGGTCGTCTCACTGATCGCCGCAGCCCTCACCGCGCTGTTCGCCACCGGCTCGGCCACGGCCGCCCCGGCAGCAGGCTCGTACAGCCTGTCGAACGTCGGCAGCGGACTGTGTCTGGAGGTTCCCGGCTCGGGAACCTCCGTCGGGGTCCAGCTCTCCCAGAACACCTGCACCGGCGCCGCCAACCAGACGTGGCGTCTCACCGCTTCCGGAAGCGGCTACACCCTGACCGCCTCGCACAGCGGCAAGTGCGCCGGGGTGCGTGACGCCTCGACCAGCGCGGGCAAGGCGGTGGAACAGCAGACCTGCGGCGGCGCCGCCCAGGTGTGGACGCTCACCCCGGTCAGCGGAAGCATCTACCAGGTCGTCAACAGCAACGGTGGCAAGTGCCTGAACACGAAGGACAGTTCGACCGCCGCAGGCGCGCTGGTCCAGCAGAACTCCTGCGACTCGGTGACCAGCAAGCGCTGGACCTTCACCGCGTCGGGATCGGTCCCCACCGATCCCCCGACCACTCCCCCGACGACTCCGCCCACCACACCACCCGGGTCGCGGCCCGCATGGCCCTCCGCCAACGGCAGCCAGGCCGTGACGGCGACCATCACGGTGTCCGGAAGCTACGACGGCGGCCTCAAGCGCTTCTACGGCAGCGGCGACCTGGGCAGTGACGGCCAGGACGAGGACCAGCCGGCCCTCTTCGAGCTGGCCGACGGCGCCACACTGCAGAACGTCATCCTGGGGTCCCCCGCCGCCGACGGCGTCCACTGCCTGGGCGCCTGCACGCTCAAGAACGTGTGGTGGGAGGACGTGGGTGAGGACGCCGCGACCTTCCTCGGCAGCTCCTCGTCGCTGGTCCGTACGGTCGACGGCGGCGGCGCGAGGCTCGCGGACGACAAGGTGTTCCAGCACAACGGCGCCGGCACCCTGATCATCAAGAATTTCCAGGTCGAGGACTTCGGCAAGCTGTACCGCTCGTGCGGCAACTGCTCCACGATGTACGGCCGGCACGTCCAGTTGCAGAACATCTGGGTCACCTCGCCGGGCGACACCATCGTGGGCATCAACACCAACTACGGTGACACGGCCCAGTTCTCGGGCATCACGATCTACGACGACGCCGACGCCGATATCGACATCTGCACCAAGTACAAGGGTGTGACGAGCGGCGAACCCTCAAAGATCGGCACCGGAGCGGACGGCACGAACTGCCTCTACTCCGCCTCGGACATCACCTACGTCGACTGACCGTCGGTCGCGGATGTCACACAGGGCGCCCACCCCGTCGGACGAGCCCCGGGGGGGGTGGGCGCCCTGTGCCGTCGGCACCGTGGGCCTGGGGACAGCTGCCCGGCCGGTTCTGCCGCCGCTGCTGCACCTGCGGTCAGCGGTACGCCGTCGGCAGATACGTCCTGGCTCGGACACCGGCCGCAAGGTAACCGCCGTGTGGCGTACCCGCGGTGGCCCGGCCAGCCGGCAGAAACTGTCCGGCCCGGTCAGCCGTACATCGCCACGCGGTAAAAGACCGCAAGCGCGTCGTCGATGGGATGAGGCTGCGGCCTGCCCGAGGAGTCGAGCCTGTTCCACCTCTGCAGGTTCACCGCCACGGCCATCTGCCGCTCGCCGTCGGCACGGGTCATGGCCAGCGCTCCAGCGCCCCAGACCGTGCCGCCGTGGCCCCAGAAGGCGCCCCGGCCGGGAGCCTCCATCGGGTGCAGGCCGAGGCCGTAGTCGATCGTCCTGCCCTCTTGGGAGACGACCGGGACGGTGTGTTGCATCTGCGCCAGCGACGACGGGCCGACGATCTCGCCGGCCAGCAGCATGCCGAAGAAGCGGTTGAGGTCCGAGACGGTCGATATCAGCGAGGCCGCCGGCCCCACCCATGACATGTCGTAGACGCTGTAGTCGCACGGCGGGTCGATCATGCCGAACCACGCCTCGTAGATCTGCGAGTGCGGCCCGTCGACGTACGGTCCGGCGGGGAGTTCGGTGTCCCGGAGCCCGGCGCGCTCGATGACGTTCCGGGTGATGTACCGCTCGGCCGTAGTGCCCGTCACCTGTTCCAGGAGTTCGCCGAGGAGCAGGTAATTGGTGTTGGAGTACACCCCCGGAGTGCCACCTGGGGCGCCGACGGCAGGTGCGGTGACCCCCATCTCGATCAGCTCGGTGGGGTGAAACCGCCTGAGCCGGTTGTCGTCCAGGCTCTGGGGCCCGGTGTCCGCGAGGGCGGGAAACGCCCTGAGGGAAGGGTAGGCGTACGGGAGGTACTCGGCGATACCGCTGGTGTGGTTGATCAGCATACGGACCGTGATCGAGTCTCCGCGTTCTCCGGGAACCAGCCTCGGCAGGTACCGGCCGATCGGCGTGTCGAGACCGATTCGACCGCTCTCGACCTGCTGCAGAACCGCGGCAGCGGTGAAGGTCTTGGTGACGCTGCCGACGCGGTGCCGCATGTCGGCGGTGACGGGGCGACCGGTGGCGACATCGGCGACCCCGGCGGCGCCGCGCCAGACCTGGTCACCGTCACGCACCTCGGCGATCAGGCCCGGCATCCCGGCGCGGTGGACGTTCTCCAGGGCGGCGTTCAGCTCCGCGGGATCCAGTGGGTTCCTCACAGCATGCGTCCTTTCGTATTCCCCGGGTTGCACTCCACGTCGGTCGCCGACCCGGGTCACAGGGCAGGGGCAGCACGCCGACCCGCCTCCTGCCGGCTCCTCGGCGCGCTCATGCCCTCATTATGCACGCGGTGCGTGCAACGCCAAGTGCATAAGTTAGGCTGAGAACCGGCGAGAGGAGTCAGATGGCAGGCCGAAGGCGCTGGTCGACCGAGGAGATCCTGGATGCGGCGGCGGAGTTGCTGCGCACGAGCGACGCCGAGTCGTTCAGCGTGCGCAAGCTTGCCGCGGCCCTCGGGACCGATTCCTCCAGCCTTTACCGGCATTTCCGCAGCAAGACGGAACTGCTACGGGCGCTCGCCGACCGGATCCTCGCGGCCGCCATGGACGGCTACCGCCCCGAGGGTGACTGGAAGCAGCGCATCACCGCCGTGGCGCTGCGCGTGAGAGCGGCCTTCGGTCAACAGCCCCAGGTCGCCGCGGTCTGGGGGCGCTACGCGTCCAGCGGCACCGGTTCCCGGCTGATCATGGAAGAGGTGCTGCAGGCCCTGCGGGCCTCGGGGCTGCCCGACGAGGAGATCCCGGCGCGCTACCACCGGATCGCGGTCCTCCTCGCCGCGCTGATCGCCTCCGAGGCCGGGGTCAGCACCATCACCCCCAAGGAACACGAACAGGGCATGGAGCTGTTCCGCGTCGCGGTACTGGGCGCCGACCCCGAACGCTTCCCCGCCCTGGCCCACTTCGCCCGTGACGTCCGTCCCCTCGGGGCGGACCGCCGCGCCGCATTCGAAGAGATCCTCGCCGCCCAACTCGCCCAGATCGAGGCCGCGATCCGCCCGAGCTAGGGCCTTTCGTCTGGATCAGGCTGGATCAGGGAGCGGGGTCTGGTGCCGTGCATCGCAAGGCGGAGGAGGGGGAGTCATGGCGGAGCCCTGACGACCGACGACAACGCGGCGAGGTGCGGTGCCGGACCCCGCGAGCCCAGCATGATCCAAACGAAAGGCCCTAGCCGACCGGCTCACCGGACTCGGGCCGCGGCCGGTGAATCATCCCGGCGGTGTCCGTCAGAGGGATGCCGGTGCCGCCCCAGCGCAGCGCGACGATCTCCGCGGCAATCGAGACGGCCACCTCCTCCGGGGTACGGGCACCGAGGTCGAGGCCGATGGGCGAGCGCAGTCTCCCGAGCTCCGTCTCGTCGAGTCCGTTCTCCCGCAACCGCGCCAGGCGGTCCTCATGGGTGCGGCGGCTGCCCATCACCCCGATGTAGGCGGCCGGGGCGCGCAGCGCCACCTCCAGCAGCGGGACGTCGAACTTCGGATCGTGGGTGAGCACACACATCACGGTGCGTTCGTCGGTTTCCGTGCCGCTCAGGTACCGGTGCGGCCAGTCGACGACCACCTCCGCCCCGGCCGGGAAGCGGCGGGGGTCGGCGAAGACCGGACGCGCGTCGCAGACGGTGACCCGGTAGCCGAGGAAGGCGCCGATCCGGGCCACGGCGGCGGCGAAGTCGATCGCACCGAAGACCAGCATGCGCGGCGGAGGCGCGAACGACTGCAGGAAGACGGCCACGTCGTCCTCACGCCGTTCGCCGCGCGGCCCGTAGTGCCGCAGACCCGTTGCTCCCCGGGCGAGTTCGCCCCGCGCGTCGGCGGTCACGGCCGCGTCGAGGCCGCTCGTGCCGAGGGAACCTGACACACCGTCCGGCCATACGGCGAGTGCGGCGCCGCGCGGGGCAGGGCCGTCGGTCACGGTGGCCACCACCACCGGCCGGTGCGCGGCGACCGACGCGGCGACCTCACCGAAGGCGGGGTCGGTCAGGGCCGAAACGGGCCGTACGAGCACCGTGATCTCGCCTCCGCAGGTGAGTCCGACGGCGAAGGCGTCCTCGTCGCTGTAGCCGAAGGTCCGCAGCTGCGCGCGGCCGCTCTCCACAACCTCCCCGGCCAGTTCGAAGACGGCTCCTTCGACGCAGCCTCCGGAGACGCTGCCCACGACTTCGTCGCCGGGGCCCACCGCCATCGACGCCCCGGGGCCGAGGGGCGCACTGCGGCTGACCGCGACGACGGTGGCGAGACCGAACGGCTCGCCGGAGGCGTACCAGCGGTGCAGCGCCGGAAGGATCTCACGCATGGCCCTCCGGTCCGCACACCCCGGTGCAGGCGGCGGTGGACGGGCCGGGCCTCACCATCGTGTCATCGGACGTTCCTCCAGGAGGCGGGACGGCCTCGGAAGCAAAGGCCCCTCGGATGCCGCTCGGGCCGGCTATCTCGAAACATCCGTCCAGGCGTACGGCTTGCCGAGCGGCCCCTTGGGCGCTCCGGCTCCCACCGCCTCCATCTCACGGTCCGCCTCTCTCATCAGCTGACCCGCGACGTCCTTCATCGCACGGCTCGCCGCGAGCTCGTCACCGATGGCGGGAATGTCGACGTCCGTCGGGTTGCAGCGGGCCACACCATGGCCGGTGAGCTTGTCGCTACCGGTGTCCAGCACCGCTTCCGCCCTGGTCGTCCCGCCGTCCTCGGACAGTTCGAGGTTGACCTTCCATTCCAGCGTCCGGTTCATCACACGCCTCCTCCCCCGCGTCCGGCCACCTCGAGCAGCCACGACACGGTTCTCTGCTCAGCATCTCTCCACCCGCGCCCGTTCGCGCGCCCCGGGCCCCGGCACGTCCCGCCGGCGGCGGCTCGCACTGCGGCGTCCTCGCCCTCCGCATAGGATGCAGAGGGCCACCGTGGAGCGGCCCGCAACGGATCCGTGCCACCCCCGCCGGGGTCTGCGTGCGGTTCGCCGACGAATGCACTGCGGAGCGGCCCATGACCAGGCGTCGTCCTCCCCGTTCAGCAAGTGCCGAAGAGCTTCTCACCACGTTGCAGCGGCTCACCGCCCGGGCACGCCAGGAGGTGCAGCTGCACCAGGCGCGTGTGGAGCTGGCCGAAGCGCTGCAACGCGAGATGCTTCCCGCCACGCTGCCCGCGCTCCCGGGCCTGCAGACCGCCGCTCGCTACCTTCCGGCCCGTAGCGGCCTGGACATCGGCGGTGACTGGTACGACGGCTTTCCGCTGCCGGACGGCACCCTCGCCTTCGCCATCGGGGACGTACAGGGCCATGACGTCGAGGCCACCGCGTTCATGGGGCAGATCAGGTTCGGAATGCGGGCAGTGGCCGCCACCACAGCGGATCCGGGCGAGATCATGGACCGGACCAACGACCTTCTGCTCTCGGTCGACTCGGCTCTCTTCGCGACCTGCACGTTCGTCCGTCTCGACCCGCGCTCCTGGGAACTCGACACCGCTCGCGCCGGACATGTGCCGGCCGTGTGGGCGACGGTCGACGGGCAGTCGGGCATCACCGATGACGTCGGCGGCCTGCCGCTGGGCATTCAGGGGGGCCGGACGTACCCGGTCACCCGGCGCCGGCTGACGACTCCGGGGGCGTTCGTGCTGCTCACCGACGGAGTGGTCGAAGGGCCGTCGTTCCCGATCGAGGAAGGACTGGACGCGGTGGAGAGGCTGGTTGCCTCACGCGCCTCGGCCGGAGCCGAGGAACTGGCCGACGCGGTGCTGCAGGCGGCGGAGCGCACCGGTCACGAGGACGATGCCGCCGTGCTCGTCCTGCGCCACGACGCCTCCCCATGCGGCACGTGACGGCCGGTGACGCCGGGCCCACGCCCTGAGCGGCCCCGGCCGAGCGTGTCACACAGTCCCCGGCCACGGGCCCCGGTGTCTGATGAGAGCTGTGATCCGCAGCGAGGGAACCCGACGTACGGCGGTTGCCGCCCTGACCATCCTCACCGTCGCCGCCGCGTATTACGGGGTGGCACAGATCGGTCTTCTCGTCCAGGTGCACATCCACGGCGCCCGGGTCACACCGCTCTGGCCGACTACGGGTGTCGCTCTCACCAGCCTCCTCTACCTCGGCCTGCGCGTCTGGCCGGGCATCGCCCTCGGTTCCCTGGCCGTGGTCGCCGTGAGTCGAGGCTCGATCGACCTCGCCACCCTGGCCCTCGTCGCCGGCAACACCGTCGCGCCGGTCTGCGCGTACCTCATGCTCCGCAGGGCAGAGTTCCGGCGGGAGATGGACCGGTTGCGAGACGGGGCGGCCCTGGTCTTCCTCGGCGCGATGGCCGCCATGCTGATCAGCGCATCCGTGCGTACAGCGGTGCAGGTCCTCACCGGCAGGGTCCCCACGGGGGATTTCTGGCCGGTCTGGGCAGCCTGGTGGGCAGGCGATGCCATGGGGGTGCTCATCATCACCCCCTTCCTGCTCGTCATGCGCAAGGCGCGGCTGCCCCGGAGGACCGACCGATGGGTGGAGGCGACCGCCCTGGCAGCCGCCTCCGTCGGGCTCGGCTTGGTGGCCACCAGGAGCTCCCTGTCGATGCTCTATGTGGTGTTCCCCCTGCTCATCTGGGCCGCATTGCGTTTCCAGCTGGCGGGAAGCGCACCGTGCGCCCTGCTGCTGTCCGTGCTGGCGATCGTCGCGGGGAGCCAGGGAGTGGGACCGTTCGCCGGGCACACCGTCCTGGATGTCATGCTCAATCTGGCGGTGCTCAACGGCTGCGTGGCACTGACCGCACTGCTGCTGGCAGCGATCGTCACCGAGGACAAGAACATCCGGCGCAGGATCGAACAGGCCTGCGACGAGCTGGCCGACGTGGTGGACCATCTGGCGCCGGGAAGATCGGCGACCGCGTGGCCGTCCCGGCACAAGGACGGACGCGACGGCCGCTGATCCGGATCACGCCGGCCGCAGCAAGGGATCACTGCGGGAAGTGACGCTCCATGAAGTCGTTGCGGAACTTGCCCTCCGGATCGAACCCGGCCATCAGCTTCTCGAAGTCGGCGTACCGCCCGTAGAGCGCGCGCAGTGTGCCGGGCGAGGTCGTGAACACCTTGCCCCAGTGCGGTCGCGCCCCGAACGGCGCCAGTGCCTCTTCGATCGCGCCGAGGACCGGCGTCACGGCAGCGGTGTCCTGGACCCAGGTGAAGTGGAAGGCCACCGAGTCGCGGCCGTTCGCGGGGCTGAGCCACAGCTCGTCGCGGGCCACGGTGCGGATCTCGCAGATCTGCAGGAGCGGGGCGATCCGTTCACGGATCCGGTTCAGGGCCTCGAACGCCGCCGGGGCGTCCCGCCGGGCCACGAAGTACTCCGACTGCAGCTCGTCCCCGTTGCTGGGGGTGAATTCCAGCCGGAAATGCGGCAGCCGCTGGTGCCAGGCGCCGGGGACGCCCTCCTGCCGGGTGCAGTTCCGGGCGGGCATGCCCTGGATCGGGTGGCGGGGACCGTCCGCGAGACGGGCACCGAGCCACTCGGCCGGCGCCTGCCGTACGCCTTCGGAGTCCACCCGCCGCTTGAGCCAGACCTGGCCCACGGGGCCGCCCCGCCAGTCGGTGAAGAGGCTGACGCTGTACGCGGCGGACATCACCTCGTCGAAACCGTCCGTGTCGCCGAGCCGTGACACCGGCAGGTCCTCGTACACCCACTGCTGTACGTCGAAGGCGGGCACCAGGTCCAGGGTCAGCCGGGTGACGACTCCCAGGGCACCCAGCGCGACCACGGCCCCGGGGAAGTCCGCGTCGCCACGCCTCAGCTCCACGGTCCGGCCGTCGGCCGTGACCATCTCCACGGCCCGGACCGCCCCGGCGAGGGAGCTGTTGCCCACGCCCGAGCCGTGCGTTCCGGTGGCGCAGGCCCCGGCCACCGAGATGTGCGGCAACGACCCCAGGTTGTGCAGGGCGTAGCCGTTCTCGTGGAGCACGCCGGCGAACTCCCCGAAACGCATTCCCGCGCTCACGGTCACCGCCGACGCCTCGCGGTCGATCTCGACGACGCGGGGCAGCTCCGCCACCGAGACGAGTTCGCCGGTCGTGTCCGCGACGGTGTTGAAGGAGTGCCGGGTGCCGAGCGCCCGGATCGTCGTCCCTGCCGCCACGATCTCCTGAAGTTCCGCCTCCGAGCGGGGGGTGCGCAAGCGCCGCGCCCCGAAGGTGATGTTTCCGGCCCAGTTCTTCTCCGCGGGAGTCACCGCTCGCCCTCTTTCACGTCAGACGGCGCTCGCCGCCGTACGCTGCATTCTCCCAGATGCGGTGGAGGGGGCACGACTATGTGACATGTCCGCGCATAATCCCAGTGCGGAACCTCCCAAATGCCAACAGCCGACCACAGACCTCTCCATCCAGCGCGGATCGGGACGAGATTCGGGCCGTCGTTGATGTCTGAACTTCACGAGAACTCCAGCGAAATGGCACGTGTGTGGATATCGTGCACCGAGCGAGGGCGCATCCGTCAGTCCATGGGATCGGCGGATGCGTCCCGTTTGTGGAGATGCAACTGTGACTGGGGGGTTCATGGGGCATGTCGAGCTACCCGAATCCGAGATACCGGGATCCGTGGGACTGGCGGGGGCGCCACGACCGCGGAACGCGTCAACCAGGCCTCCGAGCAAGGAACTTGAACAGCTCTGGAGTGCCCCGACCGTACAGCGCGAACGTTCTGACCAGGCACGGCGACCGAGGAGGGGGCCGGGCCGCCACCTGCCGCTCGTCGTCGGCGCCGATCTGCTGGGGCTCGGGGTCCCGGCCTGGCTGGTACTGCGGGCGGACGGGCAGCCGCAGGCCCATCTCGCCGCCGGTGCCGCCTCGTTGGTGTGGTGCGGTGTCAGGGCGGCTCGCCGCCGCTACGCTGCTCGGCGCCCGGGGGATCACGGAGGTGCGCTGACCGCGCCCGGGGACTGGCTGCTGTTCGTCGGGCTGCTGGCCGTACTCGGCACGGTGTCCGCCGAGCCTGTCAGGCCGGTGACCGCGGTCCTGGCACTCCTGCCCGGCCTGCTGGTGACCGTCGCCGTGTCGGTGGGCAGCCGGCTCCCCTGGCCCGGAACACGGCGGCGCGCGAAGCATCGCGTACTGGTGGTCGGCGAGGCTCCGGAGGTGGACCGGGCGGTGCGGCTGCTCGGATCCCGAACGGACCACGCTTACACCGTGGTTGCCGCCATACCCGTCGGGAAGGCGGCACTGGCCGGCGAGACCCCGGTGCCGGGACACCTCGCACCGGCACCGGCCGACGACGACGTGTCGACGGTCCTGGGCGGAGCCTTCGCCCACGACGCCGACCTGGCGCTGGTCATACCCGGGCCGCAGTTGTCCGAGGAGCGGCTGCGGCAGCTGTCCTGGGGGCTGCACGACGGCGGGCTGCCGCTGTCCGTGCTGTCCGGCCTCTCCGGGATCACGGCGGGCAGGGTAAGGCCGGCCTCCGCGGCCGGGCTCACCCTGCTGCACATCGCGCCCCCGCTGCGCCGGGGGCCGCAGATGATCCTCAAGGGCGCGGTCGACCGCACCGGTGCGGTGCTCGGACTCGCGCTGCTGGCACCGCTGTTGGCCCTGATCGCAGCGGCGATAAGGCTCACCTCCGACGGCCCGGTGTTCCACCGGCAGACCCGACAGGGACAGCACAACCTGCCGTTCACCATGTGGAAGTTCCGCACCATGGTGGAAGACGCCGAGGCCCACAAGGCGCAGCTCGCCACGGACAACGAGACCGACGGTCCGATGTTCAAGATCCGTCGTGATCCTCGGGTGACACGGGTCGGCCGGGTGCTGCGCCGGACCTCGCTCGACGAGCTGCCGCAGCTGCTCAATGTGGCCCGGGGCGACATGTCCCTGGTGGGTCCGCGTCCGCCTCTTCCGGAAGAGGTGTCCCGCTACGACGAGCGCGAGCTCCGACGGCTCGCGGTACGGCCCGGACTGACCGGGCTCTGGCAGGTCAGCGGGCGTTCCGACCTGTCCTGGCAGGAGACCGTCTCGCTCGACCTGTGGTACGTCGACAACTGGTCGGTCGCCACCGACCTGGGACTCATGGCCCGTACGCTGCGCGCCGTCACCGACGGCCGCGGGGCGTACTGAGAGCGGCGGGAATCGGATGCGGGAGATGAACCTCGGCCGGCCGTCCGCGGCCGGCCGGGCGGGCCGCCGTCGCTGCGCGGCGCCCCGCCCGGCCCGACGGAGGACCAGGTCTGCGCCGTCAGCCCTGGGCACCCTGGTGATCCAGCCACCAGGCGTAGGTCCGGGCGATGCCGTCACGCAGCGGAACCTGCGGTTTGAAGCCGAGAGAGGAGAGCCGGGAGATGTCGAGCAGCTTGCGCGGGGTGCCGTCGGGCTTCGTCGCGTCCCATGCGACGCGACCTTGATACTCCGTCACGTCCTGCACGGTGGCGGCGAGTTCACGGATGGTCAGGTCGTCACCGCAGCCGATGTTGACGGGGTCGTCGCCGTCGTAGCGTTCCAGCAGCAGGAGGCACGCGGCGGCCAGGTCGTCGACGTGGAGGAATTCGCGCCGGGGGCTGCCGGAGCCCCAGAGGGTGACCTCGGGTGCGCCGGCCGTGCGGGCTTCGTGGAAGCGCCGGATCAGGGCGGGCAGGACGTGCGAGCTCTCGAGGTCGAAGTTGTCGCCGGGCCCGTAGAGATTGGTGGGCATGGCGCTGATGTAGGAGGCGCCGTACTGCCGTCGGTACGACTGGGTCTGGACGATGCCGGCGATCT
This sequence comes from Streptomyces sp. NPDC058231, assembly GCF_042882275.1. Taxonomy (NCBI): domain Bacteria; kingdom Bacillati; phylum Actinomycetota; class Actinomycetes; order Kitasatosporales; family Streptomycetaceae; genus Streptomyces; species Streptomyces sp. NPDC058231. The sequence continues at coordinate 20,196 of NZ_JBHVWN010000061.1, forward strand.
TGGCCAGTGCATACGCCTCGTTGGTCGGCTCCAGCGCTCCGGTGAGCAGGGCGGACTCGGGGATCGGCTGCGGGGCGCGCTTGGGGTAGATGCAGGACGAGCCGAGGAAGAGCAGCCGCTCGACCCCGGCGGCATGGGCGCCGGCGATCACGCTCAGCTGGATACGCAGGTTGTCCTCGATGAACTGCACCGGGTAGGTGCTGTTGGCCATGATGCCGCCGACCTTGGCGGCAGCCAGGACGACGGCGTCCGGGCGGACATCGCGGAGGAACGCCTCGGTCGGTGCGGCGTCGCGCAGATCGAGCCGGTCACGGCCGCGGGTGATCACCTCGTGGCCTTCGGCGGTGAGGCGGCGCGCCACTGCCGAGCCGACGAGACCCCGGTGGCCCGCGACGAATATGCGGGAGCCGGGTCGTAGGAGGGGGCGGACGGATTCCTGGGGAGGGCCGGGGAGATCAGTCGTCATGGTTCGGATTGTGCCAGCAACCGTACGTCGCGGTGACGTCTTGCCGCAGATCAGTCACATCCCGATATTTCGGTGCACCAACAGCCTCACAGGCGACCACAGAAGGGGGGAGTCGTGGCAAAGACCGCGCTCATCACCGGCGTGACAGGACAGGACGGCTCGTACCTGGCCGAGCTGCTGCTCGACAAGGGGTACACGGTCCATGGCCTGATACGCCGCTCGTCGAGCTTCAACACCGAGCGGATAGACCACATCTACCAGGGACCGGAGGAGGAGGACCGCACCTTCTTCCTGCATCACGCCGATCTCGCCGACGGGGTCGCGCTGGTGAACCTGCTGCGCGACATACAGCCCGACGAGGTCTACAACCTGGGTGCGCAGTCGCACGTCCGGGTCTCCTTCGACGCGCCGCTGTACACCGGTGACGTCACCGGGCTCGGCACCATCCGTCTCCTCGAGGCCGTCCGGGCCAGCGGCATCGAAACCCGCGTCTATCAGGCGTCGTCGTCCGAGATGTTCGGTGCCACCCCGCCGCCGCAGAACGAGCGGACCCCGTTCCATCCACGCAGCCCGTACAGCGTCGCCAAGGTCTACTCGTACTGGGCAACGGTCAACTACCGCGAGGCGTACGGCATGTTCGCGGTCAACGGGATCCTCTTCAACCACGAGTCCCCGCGCCGCGGCGAGACCTTCGTGACCCGCAAGATCACCCGCGGCGTCGCCCGGATCAAGGCCGGACTGCAGCACCACCTCCACCTGGGGAACCTCGACGCGGTACGCGACTGGGGTTACGCCCCCGAGTACGTCGACGCGATGTGGCGGATGCTCCAGTGCGACGAACCGGACGACTACGTGGTGGCCACCGGCGAGGGGGTCAGCGTCCGGCAGTTCCTGGAGTACGCCTTCGAGCATGCGGGGCTGGACTGGCGTGAGCATGTCCGCTACGACGCGAAGTACGAGCGCCCCAGCGAGGTCGACGCCCTGATCGGCGACGCCACCAAGGCGGAGGAACTCCTCGGCTGGAAGCCCGTCGTGAAGTCGCAGGAACTGGCCAGGATCATGGTCGAGGCGGACATCAGGCAGCTCGCCGACCAGCTCACCGGAGCAGCCGTGCGGGTGGACCGATGACGGCCCCAAGACGTCTCAGACGCAGCCGCAGTGGCGTGTTCGCCGCCGCCCTCGCACTCGCCGCAGGTGTACTCACCGCCACCGCGGCCACCGCTCCCCCGGCCGCGGCTCTCACCGCGCCGGTCGGATTCACCGCGGACAACCTGACGACCTATCAGACCAACGGAATCGTCTGGGCGCTCGCCGAGGCGAACGGGGTGGTCTACGCGGGCGGCACCTTCACGGGCGTCCGGCCGGCCGGTACCCCGGCGGGCAGCAGCACGACGCCCGCCGTCAACTTCGCCGCCTTCAACGCGGCCACCGGCGCACCCACCGGATGTTCGCTCTCCTTCACCCGTAGCAGCGGAACCGCCACCGTCCGGGCCTTCGCCCTCTCCCCCGACAGGTCCACGCTCTACGCGGGCGGCTACTTCAACGCGGTCAACGGGACGAGCGCCAATGGTCTGGTGGCCATCAACACCGCCAACTGCACCCTTCGTTCGGGGTTCGCGCCGAGCTTCGGGGCGACCGTGCGGGCACTCGACGTGGCCGCCGACGGCACGGTCTACGCCGGCGGCGACTTCCAGACGGTGGGCGGCCAGGCCCGGCACTTCTTCGGCGCCGTCACCGCGACCGGTGCCGTGACCGCATGGAATCCGGACGCCGACGACCCCGGCCGGACACTCAAGGTGACCCCGGACGGCCGGAACGTCCTGATCGGCGGGGACTTCTTCACCGTCGGCGGCGCCGACTCGCACGCGCTCGCCGTGACCGACTCCGCCTCGGGCGCGCTGACCCGTGCCTACACCGGAAACTTCATTCCCTCGACCGCGGTCATCAAGGACATCGTGACCGACACGGCCTCGGACGGCTGGTACGTGGCGGGCGAGGGAGCCGGCGGCGCCTCGTTCGACGGACGGCTCGCGATGGCGCTGGGCACGTTCGACCAGCGCTGGCGGGACACCTGCCAGGGGGCGACGCAGGCGCTGCGCGTCTACCAGGGGGTGCTGTACGCGGGCAGCCATGTCCACGACTGCTCCACCATGGGCGGCTTCCCCAACCAGGTCCGCAAGCACCTCACCGCGCAGTCCGTGGACAACCCGGCCATGCTCGGCTGGCTCCCGGACACCAACGACGGCATCGGTGAGCCGGTCGGGCCGCGCGCCCTGACCGTGGCATCCCGCGACGGACGCGACTTCCTCTGGGTGGGCGGCGAGTTCACCACGGTCAACGGCGTCGCCCAGCAGTCACTGACCCGGTTCGCCAACACGCCCGACACTGGCGCACCCTCCGTACCGGCCGCCAGTGCGTCCGCTCCCCGGACGGGCGAGGTCAAGGTCAGCTGGCGGTCCAGCCTGGATCTGGACGACAGCCGGCTCACCTACCGGGTCTACCGCGACGGCGGCTCCACGCCCGTGTACACGACACAGGGATCCTCGCTGTTCTTCAGCCGTCCGCAGCTGACCTTCACGGACACCGATGTGGTGGCCGGCCGGACGTACTCGTACCGGATCACGGCGAGCGACGGGACCAACACCAGCGCCCTGTCGGCAGCCGTCTCCGTCACCGCCGCCACCTCGGCGAGACCGTACCCGGAGCGGGTGCTCGCGGACGGCGCCGATCTGTACTGGCGCTACGACGAGGCGGGCGGGGCCTTCGCCGCTGACGCCTCGGCCGGCGACGACGGCGGGGTGTACATGAACACGCCCACCTACCGCGCTGCTCCGTCCGCGGTCGCCGGTTCGACGGCGCTGTCGCTGAACGGTACGGACGAGTACGTGTACAGCGACCGGCTGCACCACTACACCTCGCCCACCCCCTACTCCATCGAGACCTGGTTCCGGACGAACACCACGAGCGGCGGTCGGATCGTCGGCTTCGGCAACAACATCGGCACCGACCAGGGTCACACCAGCAGCATCTCCGACAAGCTCCTCTACATGACCGATGACGGGCGCCTCGCCTTCGGCGTCCAGGTCGGCAGCACCAGCAGCCGCCCGACTCTCACCACGTCGGACTCGTACAACGACAACGTCTGGCACCATGCGGTCGCCACGCAGGGTCCGTCCGGTATGCGGCTCTACGTCGACGGGGTGGCCGTCGGTTCCAACACAACGGCCGGCAACCGCTCGTACAACGGCTACTGGCGGGTGGGCGGCGACGCCATGACGACCGGCTGGCCCAACCGCCCCACCAGCACGTACTTCGCCGGCCAGGTCGACGAGACCGCGATCTACCCGTCGGCGCTGACGGCCGCGCAGGTAGCCGCGCACCACGATCTCGCGGACGCGCCGCCCGGCCCCGGTGACACCACGACCACCGTCACTCTCGCCCCGGACGACGACGCGTACGTCAACAGCGTCGCCGCGAACACGAACTACAACGACAACCAGCTCGCCTCGCGCGGCACCACGGCGTATCTGAGCTATCTGCGCTTCACCGTGCCCGCGGCCCCGGCCGGACAGGTCCTCAAGAGCGCGCGCCTGGCGTTCCGTACCTCCTCCGATTCGACGGCGGGCTCAACCGACAGTCACACCGTGGTGCCCGTCACCGGCACCTGGACCGAGTCGGCGGTCACCTACAACACCCGGCCGTCGCTCTCCTCGACCGTGCTGGGGACCATCACCGGCGCAACCTCGGTCTCCACCGACTACTCGGTGGGACTGAACGCGTCGGCACTGGGCGGGGCCCTGGGCTCCGTCTACTCACTCGCTGTGGCCAGCAACGGGACGGACAGTCTCCGTATCTGGTCGAGCGAGGTATCAACCGCGGCCTACCGGCCGCAGCTCGTTCTCACCTTCGGAGCTGAATGATGAACGGAAGTACGGGGCGCAGACCCGTGGGACGTGGCCGGGTGCGTGCCGCGGCCGCCGCGCTCTGCCTGCTCGCCGGAGCTCTGGCCGCGACCGCGGCCGGGGCCTCCCCGGTGGCGGCTCTCACGCCACCGGTCTCTCTCACCGCGGACGATCTCTCCACCTGGCAGACGAACGGCATCGTCTGGTCGATGGCGGCGACGGACGGGGTCGTGTACGCCGGCGGCACCTTCTCCACCATCCGTCCGCCCGACGCGGCGGCGGGAACGTCCGAACAGCCCGCAGTCAACTTCGCCGCGTTCAACGCCTCGACGGGCGCGCCGACCGGCTGCAGTCTGTCGTTCACCCTCTCCTCCGGAACGGCGACCGTTCGCGCGCTCGCGCTCTCCCCCGACAACAAGACGCTGTACGCGGGTGGGCAGTTCGGTTCGGTGAACGGTGTCGGCGTCAGCAACATCGCCGCGATCGACACGGCGACCTGCACGCCCCGCCAGGATTTCAAGGTCTCCGTCTCCGCGACCGTGCGCGCGCTGTCGGTCACCGAGGACACCGTCTATCTGGGCGGTGACTTCAACACGGTGGCCGGCCAGACCCGGAACAAGTTCGCCGCTGTCACCACCGGTGCCCAGCTGAAGCCGTGGACTGCCAACACGGACGAGGTGGGCCGGGCCGTCCAGGTGACGCCCGACGGGCAGCACGTGCTGATCGGCGGTGACTTCTTCACCGTCAACGGCACCACCTCGCATGCCCTCGCGGTCGTGGACTCCACCACGGGTGCGGTCGCCAAGAGCTACCCGGGGTTCATCCCCGACACCTCGACGGTGCAGGACCTCACCACCGACGCCACCGGCTTCTACACAGCCAACGAAGGCACCGGGGGCGGCGTCTTCGACGGCCGGATCGCGCTGAACCTGAGCAACTTCGAGCAGCGGTGGCGCGACACCTGCCTGGGCGCCACCCAGGCGGTGCTCGTCCATGACGGGGTGCTGTACAGCGGCAGCCACGCCCATGACTGCTCCAGCATGGGCGAGTTCCCCGATCAGCCGCGCAAGCATCTCCTGGCGCAGTCGGTGGACGACCCGAAGCTGCTCCCCTGGTTCCCGGACACCAACGACGGTATCGGGGAGCCCGTCGGACCGCGTGTGATGGCCCAGACCGACGCGGGAGGACACCACTACCTCTGGGTCGGTGGCGAGTTCACCACGGTCAACGGCGCCGCCCAGCAGGGCCTGACCCGGTTCGCCGACGGCCCGGACACCGGTGCGCCGTGGGTGCCCAACGTCAGTGTCTCCACGGTCGCGGCGGGCAAGGTCGAGGTCAACTGGCAGACCAGCTTCGACACCGACGACGGTGAACTCACCTACCGGATCTACAAGGACGGTGCGAGCACCCCCGTGTACACGACCACGGGCAGCTCGGTGTTCTGGGACCGGCCGCAGCTGAGGTGGACCGACACCGACGTCGCTCCGGGCGAGACGCACACCTACCGGATCAGTGCGAGCGACGGCACCAACACGAGTGCCAAGTCCCCCGCCCAGACCGCCACCGTGGCCTCCGCCGCCGAGAGCTACCCGGCCAGGGTGCTCGCCGACGGCGCGTCGCTCTACTGGCGCTACGACGAGGGCACGTCGACGTTCGCCGCCGACACCGGGGCCGGTCTGGACAGCGGCTTCCTGCGCAACACCCCGTCCTACCGGCAGACTCCGGCCGCGGTCTCCGGGCCGTCGACCGCGATCGGCTTCAACGGCACCACTCAGTACGCGTACAGCAACCAGCGGCACGCGCAGCCGACCAAGTTCTCGGTGGAGACCTGGATCAAGACGACCACCACCAAGGGAGGGAAGATCATCGGCTTCGGCAACCTGACCATGCAGAACAGCAACCAGTACGACAAGCATGTGTACATGCTCAACGACGGCCGGCTGACCTTCGGCGTCTACAGCGGCGGCACCCGGACCATCACCACCTCCGGGTCCTACAACAACGGTGCCTGGCACCATGTCGTCGCCACGCAGGGCAGCGCCGGCATGGCGCTGTACGTGGACGGGCAACTGCGCGCGTCCAACCTTCTGTACACGACGAACGAGAGCTACAACGGTTACTGGCGGGTCGGCGGGGACAACCTGGCCAGCTGGCCGAACCGTCCGACGAGCGACTTCTTCGCAGGGCAGATCGACGAGACCGCCGTCTACCCGACAGCGCTCAGCAGCTCCACGATCAGCGCCCACTACGCCCTGAGGACAGGTGGATGAGGAATCCGTTCCTGGCCGGCGCCGCCGTCGTTCTCCTGACGGCGGCGCTGGCCGCCTGCGGCTCGTCCTCCGACGGGGACCACCGGGAGGCAGGCGGCACGAACCCGTCGGCCGCCGGATCCCCCGCCGGGGGGCCGGCGGCCGTACCGGACGCCGCCGCGTCCGCCGGCCCGTCGGCGAAGAAGACGAGCGAGCCACCGAAACTGCCCACCGACGAACTGACCCCGGCCACGGGCTCGTTCACCAAGAAGCAGAAGGAGTACCTGGTCGACCGGGTCCCCAAGGGCATGGACCCGGCAGCGGTGCTCCAGACAGGTCAGGAGACCTGCGACAAGCTGTCGTATCTGGTCAAGGTCGACAAGGACACCGCCGTCGCGGCGGTCGTCACCGGCGAGGTCGCCGGTGCGAAGCCCGCCGTCGCCCACCTGTGCACCGAGCACCGGGACCTGGTGGCACGGGCCGCGCTGGGCTACGCCGACGGCACGTACAAGAACCCGAAGATCCGGCCGGGCCGCTACTACGCCGTCACTCCCACCAAGAGCTGCACCTGGCAGGTCACCGGGGCAGGCGGAAAGAACCTGGCATCGGGGATCTCCGGCACCGGCAAGCGGGTGACGATCACCGTCGCGAAGACGGCCCGCGCCTTCACCTCCACAGGCTGCTACGCCTGGCTGCCCGAAGGAGACAAGGGATGAGCAAACTGCCGATAGCCGTGGCGATCCCCACGAAGAACGAGGGCCTCAACATCGCCGAAGCGGTGAAATCGGTGCTCGGCCACTTCGAGGCGGTCGTCGTCGTCGACTCGCACAGCACCGACGACACGGCGAAGATCGCCGAGAGCTGCGGCGCCGAGGTGGTCACCTACACCTGGGACGGGGGCCATCCGCGGAAGAAGCAGTGGTGCCTGGAGAATGTCCGCACGGACCTGGACTGGATCCTGCTGCTCGACGGCGACGAGCGGCTCAGCCCCGGTCTCCTCGCCGAACTGCGGCAGATCTTCGCGGACCCGGACACGCCGAAGCCCGCGGCGTACGACATCCCGCTGGGCTACTGGTTCTCGGGCCGGCGGCTGCGTCATGGGTACACCATCCGCAAGCGGTCCCTGACCGACCGCACCCGGTGCCACTATCCGGAAGTCGGGGATCTCGCGGCGCCCGGCATCGGCGAGGTGGAGGGGCACTACCAGCCGGTCGCGGCGACCTCGGGCACGCTCCGCAATCCGATCGAGCACCAGGACCTCGACCCGGTGACGGCTTGGTTCGAGCGGCACAACCGCTACTCGGACTGGGAGGCGTGGCTGGAACACCACCCGGACGTCAAGGAGCAGGTCCGAAAGGTGAAGTCGCGCCAGGGGCAGCTGTTCCACAAGGCACCGTTCAAACCGCTGGTGTCCTTCGCGTACATGTACGTCTACCGGCGGGGCTTCCTCGACGGGCGGGCAGGCCTCGACTTCGCGCTGGCGATGAGTTTCTACCGGTGGCAGATCGCCCTCAAGTCCCGTGAGGGCAAGACGGGGTGAGCCGCGCGCACCGCGTGCGGTGTCAGCGGGCGACAGCCTTCCGGCGGACCACGTCCTCGTAGGTCCGCCGGAGGGTCTGCGTCACGACCTCGATGGTGAAGTGCTCATTGACCAGCTGCCAGGCGGCCTGTCCCGCCTCCTCGTTCGCCGCGGGCTCCAGGAGCTCGAGGATCGCCTGCGCGACCTTCTGCGCGTTGGCCTCGTCCTCGCCGACCCGGCTGTCGATCACCCGGCCCGCCCCCGCCTCCGCGACATCGGGCCCGAGACCACAGGTACGGGTGATGACCACGGGCGTACCGACCGACATCGCCTCGAGCACCGAGACCCCCAGGGGTTCCTCGATCGACGGCAGCACGTACACGTCGGCGCCGCGGCCGGCGGCGAGGACCTCTTCGTGATCCAGTGGTCCCACATGGTCCAGTGCGTCCAGCACCCCGAGTTGCGCCGCCAGTTCGAGGGTGCCGGGCAGCGCCCCGGTGTCGGGTCCTGCCAGCACGAACCGGGCGTCCGGATACTTCGCCAGGACGGCCGGGATCGCGGCGACGAAGTCCTGCGGGCGCTTGCGTTCCTGGATCCGGGCCAGGAAGAGCACCGTGGGCGGCCGCCCGGGGTCCCGGGGCGGCTTGTGCTCCTGCGGACGTACGCCGTTGACCAGCCGCACGGTACGGGTGAGCGGCACCGGGGCGGCTACGGCGTTCACATCGCGGCGCTCCGTCTCGGTCAGGTGCAGCACCGCGTCCGCGCCACGCAGGACCCTCCGCACGCCGAGCAGGTCGGTCAGTTGCGCGACGCGCTTCTCGGTCGGGTCCACCATGCCGTGCGTCTGGACGACCAACGGCCGGCCCAGGGCCAGCGCCAGCAGCGCGGCGGGCAGGGTGACCAGATCTCGCATCAGATGCACATGGACCAGATCGGCGCCGCGCATCATCCGCCGGGCGGCGAGCAGCAGCGTGCCCGAGGTGATGCCGCTGACCTCGAACATCGGCAGCAGGTGCCGGGCCTGGAAGAGGTGGGCGGGCACGCCCTCGACCTCGCGCGGCAGCTCGCCGTCGAAACCGTCGCCGAGCGCCATGATCCGCGCGTCGTCTCCGTGGGCGCGCTGGACCTTCGACAGATTGAGCGCCACCCGGGTCGGACCACCGAACGCGTGGTCCGGAGTGTGCAATGTGACGACGTGCAGAATCTTCACCAGGGTTCCCCTCGACCTCGGCCCATTCTTCACAGAGTAGTCATCCCGATCACCCCAAGTGGGTTGATTCGTTAAGGTGTTCCCCGGAACACGGAACGGGGGGCGTATGACGTCCGTGCACGAGAAATTGCCGCCCGTCCTCGCGCGGCGGGTCGGCCGGGGCGAGCGGGTCCAGCCGCCGGCGAAGCCGATGTCCTGGGCGATGCTCTCGCGGGCGCTGGCCGTACCGCTCATTCTCGGGTTGGTCTGCTTCCTTCCCGCGGTGATCGCCGCCCAGCCGGGCACCGGCGCGCGCGACACGGCGTACTGGCTGCAGCTCGTGCTGACCTGCTACGCCGGGGCGCGGCTCGCCACGATGATCCTGTCGACCCGGCGGCGGCTTCTCCAGGGTGTCTTCTGGATGTTCGTGTACATCGCGATGGGGGTGGCACCGTTCGCCCAGCTGGTGATCGGCCAGACCCCGACACCGATGGTGGGTCCCCGGTCCGATCTGGTGACGGCGATCTCGCTGATCCTGGTGGGGTGCGCCGCGTTCGATCTCGGTGCGCTGCTCGCCTCCCGGCGCCCGCTGCGCCGTCGTGCGTCGGCGCGCAGCGGGGGCGGGCCCGCCACCGCGCATCGGGTCCGGCTGCGGCTGCTGGTCCTGATCGCGTTCGCGGCGAGCGGCTACTACATCCTCAAGCTCGGCGGACCGGCCATCTTCTTCACCAGCCGCCAGGAGATCAGCGCTTCGGTCGCGGTCAGTTCCGTCGCGTCCTCCGAGTCGAACGTGGGCTCGGCATTCCTCAAGGGGTTCGGTACGGTCCCCGCCCTGCTGGCGCTGCTGTTCTACACCCGGCGGTTGGTGACTTCGCGCCTGGCCCGGCGATCCCCCTCGACGGTGCTGGTCTGGCTGGCGCTTGCACTCGTCAACATCATCGTCAACAACCCCATCTCCAACGCCCGTTACTGGTTCCTGACGGTGCTGGTGTCGCTGCTGTTCACCGCCTTCCCGAGCAGCGCCGCGATGTACCGGTCGGTACTCGCCATGGGAGTGGTGGGGGCTCTGGTGCTGTTCCCGTACGCGGACCGGTTCCGGTACGACGACTCGGGTTACCGACCTGTGCAGTCGTCGTCCGTCTTCGAGCCGCTGGCCACCAAGGACTACGACCAGACGGTCATGTTCGCGAACACCATTTCCTGGGTCGACACCCGCGACCACACGTACGGCCGTCAACTGGCCGGGTCCGCACTGTTCTTCGTGCCCCGGGCGGTGTGGAGCGGCAAGCCGGAGGACACCGGGGTCAGGGTCGGCCAGTGGATGGGGATGAACATGACCAACCTCTCGGCACCGCTGTGGACCGAACTCTGGGTCGACTTCGGGGCACCGGGGATGGTCGGCGGTCTCGCTCTGATCGGGTACGCCGCCACGCGCACCGACCGCCGTTACGCCCCGGCTGTCTCCCGGCACGGCGCCGGGCCCGGGAGCGTGCTGGCGATCGCGGTGCCGCTGATCGCCGGGTACACGTTCATCCTGCTGCGCGGACCGCTGTTGCAGTCCGTCGGAAAGCTCGCCATCGGGGCGCTGTGTCTGGTGCTGATCACGAGCTTCAGAGGCCGGAGCGGACCGCGGGCTCGCTGACCGTCTCCTGCTCGGGAGCCTCGCGGCGGCGCAGCCGGGCCACCCGGGCCCAGGTCGCGACCGCCTTGCAGACGGATCCCAGGCACAGTCCCCAGGCTGCGCCCGGCACGCCCGCACACGCGTAACCGCCCGCCAGGAACGCGACGGCGGCGAGCGAGAACACCACCTGGATCGAGAGCGTGGTGCGCGGGTCGAGCATCCGCAGCGCCAGCAGCCCGCAGGTGCCGACGGCCATCGCCGTGTACTGGCTGCCGGTCGCGGGCAGCAGCGCGGACGCCGCGGGCCAGGTGTCGCCGAGCAGATGCCGGCCCACCGCGTCGGGCAGCAGGGCGAGCGCGGTCGCCCAGGCGGCGGCGGTCGCCGCCAGGACCGCCGCCAGTCCCGCGGTGGCGCGTACCCGGCGCTGTTCCGATCCGAGCCGTCCGAGCAGTGGCGGGCCGAAGCTGGTGGCAGAGGTGAACAGTACGTTCAGCGGTCCGAACAACGTGGTGGCGCCGCGCAGCGCGCCCACCACCAGCGGGTTGCCGAACACACCGAGCCCGAGGACGGAGAGCTGGCTGGTCGCGTTCCCCACGCCGAATTCGACGACGAACCGCCGGCCGAGGTGTCCCCGCCGCACGAGGACCTTCAGCCTCACGGGCCGGCCAGCCACCCGACGGTGCAGCAGCGCGGCGGAGAGCAGCAGCGCGGGCAGCGCCGACATCCCCCACACGGCGACGAGCCGGGCCGCCGAGACGCCGTGCGGCTGCGTGGCGAGCGCGCCGAGCACACACCCCAGCCGCAGCGCGTCGGCGGCCAGCGCCAGGTGCGGCAGATGCAGGGTGGAGAAGGCGTACCGCATGGCGTCCTGTCCGAGGACGACGGGCAGGACCAGCCCCAGCATCATCAGGGCACGCGCGGTGTCCCCCGGCACGAGCAGACAGGCGGCGGCGAGCAGTCCGCCGAGCAGTGCGGCGACGAGCAGGGTGAAGGCGACCGCCGACCGGCAGGCGCCGCGTACCTCGTCGTCGTCACCGCGGCGCAGCACCAGCGGCTGCCCGGTGTAGGCGCCGGAGACCCCCAGCAGCACGGTGAAGACCAGGTAGACCGAGGAGAAGCGGGCGAAGTCGGCCACGGTCGAGAGCCGGGCGGCCGCCACCAGCACCAGGATGTTGGTGAGGGCCGCCACCCCCTGGTCAGCGACGGAGCTGACGACCGCGGTGCGTGCTCTCACCTGTGTCCTGCGGAGGCGTCGAAGGTGCGCAGCCCCAGCGTCTCGGTGGGGTCGCCGGTGAGTTCGGGACTGTCGGGTGCGCCGTGACCGTCCTGCCCGTCGTTGCCCGACCGCCCGCCGCCGCTGCGGCGCCTTCCGGACTTCCGGCGCGCTCTGCGTTCGAGGCGTCCCCGGCCGGGGTGCAGCAGCGTGCCGAGTACGGTGCCGCCGGCCGCGCCGATGATCTCGCGGATCCGTTCCAGGTCGCTGCGGTGCACTTCGCGCGGGTCGCAGACGACTACGACGCCCTCGACGCGGTCGAGCAGCGCCACCGCGTCGGCGTACGACAGCACGGGCGGGGCCAGCACGATGACGACCGCCCCGGGCCGGTCCCCCTCGGCGACGATCCGGCTCACGGGTGCCGAGGTGAGTGCCCGCGGCACGTTGTCGACCCGGCGTCCGGCGATCAGGGTGAAGGCGCCCGAGCCGGGCACGTCCACGTTGGTGCGGCTGTCCGACGGCCAGGTGCGGTCGTCGCCCTCCGCGGCCCAGCGGGGCCTGCCCTGCACGGCCGGGCCGAGGTCACGGGCCAGCGACGGGGTACGCAGGTCGGCCTCGACGAGGAGCACGTCGCGGCCCATCTCGGCGAAGGCCGCTGCCAGGTTGACCGCCGCGGCAGCCGCGGCGTCGTTGTCCCCGCGCGGGGATGTGACCAGCACGCGCCGGCTCCCCTCGAAGGACGGATCGTAGGCCAGCCGGAACGCCACGGCCCGGTACTCCTCCGCGAGCCTGCTTCCGCTGCGCCCGATGGCGAGCAGTGCCGCCGCGGAGCCGCGCTCCCTGGGCAGCGTGCCGAGCAGCGGGGCGCCGAGCGAGCGGACCAGCTCGCGGGTGGAGCGGACCGCCGGGTCGAAGACGAGACGTACCCAGGACAGCAGCAGACCGAGTGCGAGTCCGACGACGGCGCCCAGTCCGAGCAGCAGCGGAAGTCCCGCCCCGGTGGGCCGCTCCGGGGCGACGGGCTTCTTGTTGAGATAGCCGGGCGTGGTGTCGAGGGCGCGCAGCTCCGATATTTTCCGGCTGAGTTCGGAGATCGAGACGACCAGGTTGGCCCGGGCGCTGGTCACGTCGTCGGCGCTGGTCCCTGCCGACTCGCCGGCCAGCTTGTCGCGCTGTTCGGTGAGCGGTTTGAGCTGGGCCCGGTATCCGTCGACCATGTTGTCGATGCTGTTCTCGGTGCGCTCCTTGCGTATCTCCAGATAGGCGTTGGCGAGCGCCTCGGCACGCCGTTTGGCCAGGGCCGGGGTGCGGCCGGTGTACGAGAAGCGCAGCACGAGCGTGTTCGGCGGGTTGGTGACCTGAAGGCCGGAGAGCAGTTTGCCGACCTCCACCCGGTCGTCCTGACGGTCGAGCGACTTGGCGGCGATGGTGCCCACCGCGTCGCTGACGGCGGTCTGCCGCTCGGAGCCGATGTTGATCCCCTTGTCGGCGGAGGCTCCGGCTGCGAAGGGGTCCGAGGTGGCGTTGCGGACGAACACCTCGCCGGTGGCCGTGTAGCTCGCCTCACCGCTCAGGGCGAGCCAGCCGCCGCCGAGCAGCCCGACGACCACCCCCGAGGCGAGGAGCGCGCGATAGCGCAGGAGCTGCCGGAACTGGTCGCGCAGCAGGGCGGGCTCGTCCTGCTCCTCCAGCGCGCGGATCGGATGTGTCATCGGCGTGGTCTCCCTTGTGGGCCATCGAGGACCTCGGTGAGCAGTGCGTCGAACCGGGCGAGGCCCGCTTCGCGGCTGAGGTGGCGTGCGACGTATTCCGGTCCGCGGGCGCCCAGTGCGTCCGCCTCGGCCGGTCCCTCGACGAGCTTGCGTACGGCTGCCAGCAGCGCGCCGGGGTCTTCGGGTGCTACCAGGACGCCGGCGCCGGAGCGGCGCACCTCCTGGGCGGTGCCTCCTTCTTCGGCGACCGAGGCGACGACGGGCCGGCCGGAGACGAAGTACGAGGTGAGTTTGGACGGCACGCTCATGTCGAGCACGGACGCCCGCTGGGTGACGGCGAGGACGTCGGCAGCGGCGAGGACGTCGGTGAACTCGTCCGCGGCGGCGGGCGGCAGGAAGTCGAGGTTGGTCAGGCCGGCCGCGCGCCTGCGCAGTTCCTCGCTCTGGTTGCCGTCTCCCATCAGCACGATGCGCACCTCCGGGGCCAGCCGGGCCGCGTCCACGAGGACGTCGAGCCCCTGTTTGAGCCCCATGTTCCCGGAGTGCAGGACCACCGGGGTCCCTTCGCGCCAGCCGAGCCGGGCCCTGGTGGTGGCGCGGTCGGCCGAAGGTCTCCGCACATGGCTCCAGTTGGGGACCAGACGGATGCGTCCCGGGTCGATGCCGTAGTCGGTGACGCGGGGGACGAAGCTCTCGTGGATGACACCGACCAGGTCGGCGGTGCGGAGCGCGTACCGCTCGGCCCTCGCGGCGACGGCCGCCGCCCTGTCCCCGCCGCGTATGCCGCTCTGCGCGGCGGCGGCGCCCATCAGGTCCTGGACGACGGGTATGTACGGCACCCGGTGGCGGCGGGCCAGCCGGGCGCCGATGACGCCGCCGGCCAGGCTCGGCATCTGCGATATCACCGCGTCCGGACGTCCTCCGGGCGGCGCGAGCAGTCCGTGTGCGAGGACGGTGGCCTCGAAAGCGCCTCTGCGCAGGGCCGTCTGATGGGTCGGCACATAGTGTCTTCGCCGGTGCACCGTGACACCCGCGCGGGCCTCCGCGGTCCGCCACACACCCCGGTATCCCTCGTCGGTGCGCCAGGACGGGTAATGCGGCATGCCGGTCAGCACATGGGTCTCGGCCCCGGACGCGGCCCAGTGTTCGGCGAGCTGGGCGGCGTACGGGCCGATTCCGGTCAGCTCGGGCGCGTAGTTGGTCGAGACCACGAGCAGCCTGCGGTGTTCGAACGGCTTGTGATGATCAGCATCGGACATCGGACGATCGCCTTCCCCCCGGTACACCCTCTGTTCCCTCCAAGGAACAGCCCCAAAAGTGAGCTTATCCGTTCACGTGATGCGCAAGTGGTCTTCACAGTAAGGTCATTGCACCATCAACACCGATACCGATATCCAGCAGGACCGGACAGCTTGTCCGGATACCTGCGACCGGAACACGGACATCACGTTCACCGTGGGGGGAGAGAACGGATGGTGCACAGGGTCGGCTACGCGCCGGGGGTCTACGACCTGTTCCATGTAGGACACCTGAACATCCTGCGGCATGCCCGCAGCCAGTGCGACTACCTGGTGGCGGGGGTCGTCTCGGACGAGATGGCCGCGCTCGCGAAGGGCCATCGGCCGGTGATCCCGCTGCCGGAGCGGCTGGAGATCGTCCGCAGCGTGCGCCACGTGGACGCGGCCTTCGTGGAGACGGTGCCCGACAAGGTCGAGACATGGCAGCAGGTCAGGTTCGACGTGATCTTCAAGGGGGACGACTGGCGGGGCACGGAGAAGGGGAAGCGGCTGGAGCGCGACTTCGCCGAGGTCGGTGTGGAGGTGGTCTACTTCCCGTACACCGTGCACACGTCCAGCACCCAGCTGCGCCGGGCACTGGACACCCTCGTCAGCCCACCGCCCGGAGCGCTTTCAGCTCCCTGAACCACTTGACGAGGAAAGCCACCAGGAACAGCGCGTGGACGGCGGCGAGCACCGCATAGCCCGTCCGGAACGCGGTTCCGTCACCGAACAGCAGGAACACCAGGCAGAACACCCCGTAGTCGGCGGGGAGCAGTGCCACGGCCCGCGCCCGGGACACCTGGGCCGTGGCGCTGCCGGCCGGTGCGGGGAAAGGGGCGGCCTTGCCCAGCTGTTCACGCAGCAGTCCGGCGCAGAAGGTGAGCACCGCGACGAACAGGAAGCCCAGGGGCAGCAGCAGCCAGCCCTCGCCGGGCAGTTCGAAGAACCGGTGGAACGAGATCAGCACAGCGGTGTGCACGAGGATCAGCTTGGCGCAGTCCACCACATGGTCCAGCCACTCGCCGTCGGGTCCGCCACGACCGGTCAGCCGGGCGAGCTGGCCGTCGGCGGAGTCGAAGGCGAAGCCCACGGCGAGTCCCGCGTACACGAGGACGGCCAGTCCCCACGAGGGCCGGACCAGCGCCACCGACGCAAGCGCCGTGAAGGTGAAAGCCGCGCTGATCAAGGTGACTTGATTGGGTGTGAGCCCGGCCCGGAAGGCCAACGCCGCGAGCACCCTGCCGGCCGGCCGGTTCACGTACCGCGAGTAGAGCGACACGCCTTTGGCGGTCTTCTGCGCGCCGCGCAATTCGCGCAGCGCCGTGCCTGTGGATCCCATCCGCCCCCCAGCGTCCAGCCGTTCCCGCAGCGCCGGCGGGGTTCCGCGGGCGCTGCGTCCGGAGCCGCATCATGGCACGGGGGACGGCTGCCACGTGGCCGTTCTCCTCGGTCCGGCCCGTGCCGCCGGGATCTCAGGCCGAAGCGGACCGGCACTCGGGGTGTCCCCAGCCGTTCGGATTCTTCGCGATCATGTCCTTCGCCGCATAGGGCTTTCCGCAATGGCAACGCCCGGCGAACCTGGCCCGGATGGTGCCGCCGGTACGCGCGGAGCGAGCCGTCCCGGCCGCATTGCTCTTCGCCGCCGCCGCGGCGCCGCGTCCCTCGGTGGCCCGGGCGGGTGCGGGCTCGGGCAGCGGGGATCCGTGGGCGGTCCCGGCCGCACGCTGTGCCACAGCCGCCTCGCTGGCCGCCTGGTCGGCGAGGGCGTTGAGCGGGTCCCCGTCCACCTGGTGGGCAGGCACGTAGACGAACGCGACGGTCCGGCCGCTCAGCAACGCGTCGATGCGGACGACCAGTTCCTGGTTGGCGACGGGCTTGCCGGCCGAGGTCTTCCATCCGTTGCGCTTCCACCCCGGCAGCCACTTGGTCACCGCGTTCATCGCGTACTGAGAATCCATCCGCACCTCGGTCTCCACGCCCGGATCCGTGGATTCCAGCAGCTCCTGGAGTGCGGTGAGCTCGGCGACGTTGTTGGTCGCGGTGCCCAGGGGGCCCGCTTCCCAACGCTGCGGCCGCCCCTGCGCATCGGCCACGACCCATGCCCAGGCCGCAGGCCCCGGATTCCCCTTCGATGCCCCGTCGCACGCGGCAATGATGCGCTCGTTCATGCCCCTGATCATGCCAGCGCCCGTGCGACCCCTGAGCACCTGGGGAGGCGGTCACCGTACGTGACGGTTCGGAATGCGGAGACACCGGGACGCTGGTTCTCTGATGGAGCCCGCTCTTCCCTAGCGTCCAAGGAGTGACGATGAGCGTTGCAGGCGAAACCAGTGGCCGTGCCCAGCAGATGCGCGACAAGGCCCGACAGCTGAACGAGGCCGCGGAGCGTGCGACCGACCCGGAGCAGCGTCAGCGGCTCCAGGAGAAGGCACGGAAGCTGCAGGAGCAGAGCGAGCAGCTCGGCGGCATGGCCGGCGGCGACATGCGCGGGTCCAAGTAGCAGCCGCACCAAGCGAACACAGCCGATGGTCTGCCGCTCTTCCATGAGTGAGTGGCAGGCCATCGGCCTGTTCCGGGTGCGGCGCGACCGTCCGCCGGACCGGCACGGCCCTCAGGGCGTCGTGATCCGCACCGCCCGGTCCTCCACCTTGTCGTCGGTGGCCTCCGGTTCGGGCCGCCGGCTCAGGGCTCCGGGCCACCATGCGGTGCGCCCGATGTCACGGACCAGGGCGGGTACCAGCAGGGATCGGACGACAAGGGTGTCCAGCAGGACCCCGAAGGAGACGATGAACGCGATCTGGACCATGAAGGCCAGCGGGATCACCCCGAGGGCGGCGAAGGTCGCGGCCAGCACCACACCGGCCGAGGTGATGACCCCACCGGTGGTGACGAGTCCACGCAGTACGCCCTGCCGGGTCCCGTGGATCAGCGACTCCTCCCGCACCCGGGACATCAGGAAGATGTTGTAGTCGACGCCCAGGGCCACCAGGAAGACGAATCCGTACAGCGGGACGGAGGCGTCGGTGCCGGTGAAGCCGAACACGTGCTGGAACACGAGCGAGGAAACACCGAGCGTGGCGACGAAGTTGAGTGCCACGGTCGCGACCAGCAGCACCGGCATCAGCAGGGAGCGCAGCAGGGCGATCAGGATGACGAGGATGATCGCGAGGACGACGGGGACGATGATGTTGCGGTCGTGCTCCGCGGTCCGCCGGGTGTCGTACCGCTGCGCGGTGTAGCCGCCGACGAGCGCGTCGGCCCCGGGCACCTCGTGCACGGCGTCGCGCAGTCGGGTGACGGTCTCCTTCGCGGCGTCGCTGTCGGCCGCGTCCCGCAGTGTGGCGTCGATCCGGACCCGCCCGTCGACGACGAGCGGAGGGCCGTCCCCGGGCCGGCCGGAGCGGGTCACGGCGGACACGTCGGCGACGCCTTCGGTGCGTTCCGCCGCCGTGGTCACCTGTTCCAGGCGGTCCGCGTCCGCGATCACGACGGCGGGGTTCCCGGACCCGCCCGGAAAGTGCCTGCCCAGCGTCTGCTGGGCGGCGACCGAAGGCGCGTCGTTGACGAAGAGCTCGTCCAGCGGCACACCCTTCGAATTCAGCGTGGGCGCGAAGGCCGCGCACGCCAGCAGGCCGATCAGCGTCACGGCCCACACCTTGCGCGGCGCCCGGTCCACGAGGGCGGCGATCCGTGACCAGATGCCCGGTCCCCCGGTCCGGTCTCCTGTCTGCTTCGGCCTGGCCGGCCAGTACGCGGACCTGCCGAGCAGCACCAGCATGGCGGGCAGGAAGGTCAGCGCGCTGAGCACCGCACAGACGATGCCGATCGCGCCGACCGGTCCGAGCGCACGGTTGTTGGTCAGATCGCTGATGAGCAGGGCGAGCAGCCCGAGCGCGACCGTGGCGGCGCTGGCGAGGACCGGCCCGGCCGAACGGTGGAGTGCCGCTCGCATGGCGGTCCACCGGTCCGCGTGCAGCGTCAGCTCCTCGCGGAAGCGCGCGGTGACCAGGAGGGCGTAGTCGGTGGCCGCACCGATCACGAGAATCGACAGGATGCCCTGGACCTGGCCGTCCACCCGGACGACGCCGTGATCGGCGAGGACGTACACCACCGCGCAGGCCGCACCCAGGGAGAAGACCGCCCCGACGATGATGACCAGCGGCAGCAGCACGCTGCGGTAGACCAGCAGCAGAATCACCAGCACGGTCGCCAGGGCGACGCCGAGCAGCAGACCGTCGATTCCGGCGAAGGCGTGCCCCAGGTCGGCCTGGCTGGCCGCCACCCCCGCCACCTGCACCTTCGTCCCCTGGACGCCGCCCGCGGCCTTCTCGATCCGCGCGAGCGCGTCGGCCAGGCCGTCGCCGAGGTCGGGCCGGAGCCGGACGACCCCTTCCAGTGCCTGGCCGTCCTCGGAGCGCAGAGCCGGGGAAACTTCGCCGACCACTCCCGGGCTGCCCTTGAGCGAGGCGAGGGCGCGCGTGGCGGCCTGCTGCTGTGTCGGGCCGAGCCCCGCACCCGGCTGCTCCGCGGCCGTCCACACGACGACGGCGGGCAGTGTCGCCTGCCCCCGGAACGCCTGTTGCGCGGCGGCCACCTTGGTGGATTCGGCGCTCTGCGGCAGGAAGGCGGCCTGGTCGTTCGTGGCGACCTCGCCGAGCTTCCCCGCGTACGGGCCGAGTACGCCCCCGACGCCGAGCCACACGATGACGAGAAACACGGGGATCAGCCAGCGAACGGGCCTCGATCCAGTGGTCATGGCACTCCCGAGCCTATGCGGTACATCTCAACGATTAACTATCTCGATGATTGAACTACCTTGGCCGCACGGGTCCGGTGACCCGGTGGCCCGGCGACTGCTACAGACAGCTCTTCCACCGCGGCACGGGAATGGCCGGGAGGCGCGCCGGTGAGGCCCGGCAGCGGCTGTTCAACGACGGGGCGCGGATGCTCCGAGCCGGGAGAGTTCCTCGTTCATCAGCGTGAGGAACCGCAGAGCCGCGCTCAGCTCCCCCTCGTCCGAGGTGGCGCGGGCACGCGCGGCGGCCTCCGCCAGCGGCCTGAAGAACGTACGGGCGGCCGGCTTCGCCGACGGCGCGTAGTGCAGGTGCACCACCCTGCGGTCCGTGCTCTCCCGGGAGCGCCGGATGTGTCCGGCCCGCTCCAGCCGGTCCACACAGGCGGTGACGGCTCCGGAGGTCAGTCCCAGATGTTCGCGCAGCCGTCCGGGCGTCATGGGTTCGTCCGCGTCCAGGATCGCCCCCAGCGCCTGCACGTCCGTCGCGTGGAGCCCCTGGTCGTGGGCGAAGGCGTGGACGAGGCGATTGATCTCACCGGTCATCCGGCGCAGCTGCACGGCGAGTGACTGGAGCTCGGCCGCCCCGTTCTCGTCGGCACGGGAAACATCTCGAGCGTCTGCACTGTCCACGCCCACATAGTAGGTCGGCGCCTTCCTCGGCGATCCGGCCCGTGCCAGGGGCGGAGACGACGTGCTGGGGTCGGCCACGACGTCGAGGACGATCCATGGGGCGAAGGGGAAGGACAGGTTTCCGCCCCGGTTCCCGGGCTTCGCTCGAGTCGCCGGGCACCTCCCCCGTGTCTCCCGGCATGGCTCCGCGCCGCTCATCCATCCTGCGGCCGGCGCCGGGCGGCCGCATCCCGCGCAGCGGGCCGCCCCGGGCCCGCGTGTACCCCCGTTGCAGCGCCCCCACGGCGGCGCTTCAATGAAGGGGCGCCAGGCCGCCATGAGGAGGTCGTCATGACGACATTTGCCGCGCAGTCCTTCGACCCTGCTCGGGTCGCGCATCTGTCCGGGCGGTTCGCCCCGGTCACCGCCGAGGTGGACGAGGCCGACCTGGACGTCGTGGGTGAGCTGCCCGCCGATCTGGACGGGCTGTTCCTGCGCAACGGCCCCAACCCCCGCTTCAGTCCGATCGGTTCGTACCTGTACCCGATCGACGGCGACGGGATGCTGCACGGCGTGTGGATATCGGGCGGCCGGGCCAGGTACCGCAACCGCTTCGTCCGCACACCCGCCGTCGTCGCCGAGGAACAGGCGGGCCGGGCCCTGTGGGGCGGTCTGGAATCGATGATTCTGCCGAAGACACCTGACGTCTCCCCCGAACTCGCCGGCACGTTCCGGGACCTGCCCGACATCAACGTGGTCCGCCACGCCGGACGCCTTCTCGCACTCGCCGAGTCCGACTGCCCGTTCCGGATGGGTCCGGACCTGGACACCATCGGCAGGGAGACCTTCGGCGGAGCCCTTCCCGCGGGCATCACGGCCCATCCGAAGATCGATCCGCTCACCGGCGAGATGCTGGTCTTCTGCTACACCCTGGAGCCCCCGTTCCTCACCTGGTCGGTCATCGGGCCCACCGGGACGGTCATCGGCGGCCCCACTCCGGTCCACGGCGTCGACGAGCCCCTGATGATCCACGACATGGCGCTGACCGCACGATTCCTGGTCCTCGTAATGGCGCCGGTCTTCTTCGACATCGAAGCGGCGACGAGCGGCGGCGCCATGATCACTTGGCGGCCCGAGCGGGGCACCCGTGTGGCGCTGATCCCCCGCGACGGCGGACCGGTGCGGTGGGCGCACGACGAAGCGTTCTGGCTCTGGCACACGGTGAACGCGTACGACACCGTCCCCGGTGACGGCGATGTCGTGCTGGAGTACGTCCAGTGGGCCCATCTCGCTCTGGGCGCCCCCGGCCAGGACGAACGGCCGAATCCCGGCGGCCTGGTGAGGGCGGTCGTCGATCCGTTCGGCGGCACCATGCACCGCACGCAACTGGACGACTCACGCATCGAACTCCCGCGGATCGACGATCGCCTGATCGGCCGTCAGCACCGTTGGATCGCCGTGGCCTCGGGTACCGGTGCGGTCGGCCTGCTCCCCGGCGAGTACGACGCCATCCGCTGGTACGACACCGAGGACGGCACGGGCGCCTCGCTGCTGTGGCGGGCCGGCGACCTGTCGGTCGGCGAACCCGTCTTCGCCCCCGCCCCGGGGGACGGTTCCGGCGGCTACTGGATGACGTACGCCACCGACCGTACCGACGCGAGCAGCTGGCTGCTTGTGATCCCAGCGGACGCGCCGTCCGCAGGTCCGGTCGCGCGGGTCCGTATCCCCGTGAGGGTCCCGTTGGGCCTCCACGGCAACTGGCTCCCCACCGAGGAGCACTCGCTCGTTCCGTGACCGGGAAGGCGGGCCGTCACAGCGCTCGGCCGTAGGCCTCGCGGCCGAGCGGCGCACGCCCGCCGACCTCCGCGCCATCCGTCGGGCACTGACCGGACGGGGCGCGGACGGACAGACCCTCGAAGGTCACGTGGACGCGAGTTGTTCGACGGTTTCGTGCCACGCGTGCGGAAGGCGATGCTCGACATGTTGAAGATCCGCCCGCTCGCCTCGCCGGAAGCCGACCACGCTGCACATGCGGCACTCGTCCAGGCCATCGCGGATCGCGACTCCCGTGCGGCCGGTGAGCTCAGCCGCTCGCATCTGACAGCGCTGAAGGCGGCGTTCGCATGATCGAGGCGCCCCGCACACCGCCGTGTCCAGTGGTCGAACCGAGGGACGTCACGTTCCGGCGCGAGGCCAAGGAGATCCTCCATCAGGCCGGCCTCACCGTACGCGCAGGAGAGCACTGGGCACTGCTGGGCCCCAACGGGGCGGGAAAGAGCACGATCCTCGGGCTCTGCGGTGCGCTCAATCATCCGACGTCGGGCACGGTTCATGTCCTCGGCAAGCAGATCGGCCGAGTGGAGCTGCAGGAACTCCGCCGAGCGATCGGCCATGTCAACCCGCGCCACCCGCTGCGCTCGCCCCTCACCGTCCGCCAGGTGATCCTGACCGGCCTCACCGGATCGATCGAGGCCCCGCCGCGCCGGCGCGCAGGCAGAGAAGACCTCGACCACCCACCACCTCGAAGAACTCCCCGCCACAACCACGCACGCACTGCTGCTCAGAGCGGGACGGATCGTCGCCGCAGGCCCGGCCACAACGGTCGTCACGACCGAGAACGTGTCCGCGGCCTTCGAGCACTCCGTCCACGTGCACCATCACGAGGGACGCTGGGCTGCCCGCGCGGCCCGAGGGACGTGTCCAGCCGAGGTGAGCCCAGAAGGGGCAGGGGCTCCGGGGGCGTTGTCGGCGGTCCGCCCGGCAACTCTCAGTAAACGACGGCTACGCGCGGGGCCGGGCGCAACAAGCCCGGATGGCCGTGTGCCTTCCAGGTCCGTCGCCCGGCCCCGCGCCGGATCAGGACGCTCAGGATTCGGTACGCTCGGTGACCGAGCGTACCTGCGGCGTTCCGAGCACCTGGTGTCCCCCGGTGGCGAGCATCCGGACCTCGCCCAGGTCGCTGATCTCCGCGCGGACGATGCCCGTCTCGTCCTCGTAGATGGGATAGCCGCCGGCCCCCTCTTTCGCGGTACGCCGCACGATCACGGTGTCGTCCGCGACGGCTGCCGCCTGGAATACCAGCTCGTAACTTTCCGGGTAATCCATAGGGTGCTCCGGACCTGATAGGCGGTGGTGAGTGCCGTTCCTACAGTCCTTCATTGTCTCCCACAGCCGCCCACCGTGCCTCGAGAGAGGATTCGGAGCGGTGGAGGCCGTGGCCCCGTCCGCGTCCGCACCGCCGCTCACCCGGGCGGGCAACGCGGCGAATCCGTCCCCTGAGGGCTTGCAGATCATTAACACGTTGTCTTGATCTTGTTGTTGGGTTCGCTGGTCAAGGTGCGGACCCGGGCTTGGAGGATCGTGAGGGCCGCGG
>NZ_JBHVWN010000062.1:0-2742 GCF_042882275.1 Streptomyces sp. NPDC058231
TCCACAGGCGGATCCTCACACGTCGGCACGGTCCGCCCCAAGCAAATGGCATCGCGCCAGTTACCAAACACCCCCGCCAGGACAAAACGCTCTTTAAGTCGTCTTCGGGTCCGTTCACCGCAGGCGAGGGCATAACGACGGGTGCCGTGATCTCCATGTTCGTCTCCGATATCCAACTTGTCCCTTGGGCTTGAACGCTCCGCTTCACACCCCGCCGTTGCCGGCGACGCATGGGAACGCGGGGACGGGCCTTGGACACTGGCCCGAAGTTCAGCCGATCGATACCTCCTTCCCGTGGCTGTCCTTACTTACCTGGGGCGACTTCGTGTCGCACACTGAGGTTTTCTCAGTGGCGCGATTCTTCCCATCCCGTTTGGCGCTGATCGTCGCGATGACAGCTCCGTCGCTGATTGGGAGCGACATGTCAACGAGCAGCGCCCCCGCCATCGGGCAGGGGCGTTGCTCGAGACGGTCTGTTTCAGGGTGCCTTTTGGTCGGCGGGCTTCTCGATCTCGGTGGTCACCCGTGCCCCTCGGAAGAGCACCGGGAGCCACAGGAGACATGCCAGCAGGGGGACCGCGGCGTAGGTGGCCATGCCCACACTGGAGCCCAGCCCGTCCATGAGCGCGCCGAGGACGAGATAGCCGATGCCGATGAGCGCCGACTCCACGAATGCGATCATCGACAGCAGGCTCGCCCGGTGGCGCGACGGCACGGCCTCGTTGAACACGTTGTCCACGATCACGGCGGTGATCTCGGGAATCCCGACCAGGACCAGGAACGCGGCGATGGTGACCCAGACAAGGCCGAGGCCGCTCAGGCCGAGTGCCGCGGCGAGCGCCAGGAGAGACACCGGAACGATGACCCGATACCCGATACGCCGGGCCGCACGGTCCGACAACAGCGGAGTGAGCCCGCCGGCGAAGAATCCCGCCGATATGACCACGCTGACCAATGCGGTGCCCGCTCCCTGATCGGAGAGGGTCTTCTGCGTAAGAATGATGTACGGCGTCAAAGTCGCATGCATCAATCCGGACACCACGACGAGCGTCACGAGCGCCGGCGTGGCGACCCGAAGCATCGCCCGCCATGCTGTGGCGTCGCCGTGCTCCTCGGCTCCGTCCTGCTCGTCCACCGCGTCCGCGCCGCGGATCTCGGGCACCCGTGACATCAGCACCAACACGGTCAGGACGAGGCACGCCGCCGAACCGACGTAGACGACTCCCCAGGAGATCTGCTGCAGTTGGCCGCCGAGGACGATGGCGGCTCCCGAGGTGACCGTCCCGAGCATGGTGAACCGGGACTTGATCTTGACGTAGCTGGCCGTTGCACCACGACGCACGAGCAGGTCGTACAGCAGGGCGGTGTCCGAACCGGACACACATGCCATGCCCACACCCTGCCCGATGAACAGTGCCAGGAACACCCAGTAGTTGGAGAACGCCACCTGACCGAGCAGGCATCCAGCTATCAGCATCTGGCCGATCACGATGCTGGCACGCCTGCCGATTCGGTCGGCGATGACTCCCGTCGGCAACTCCGCAAGTCCGCTGACCAGGTAGAGCAGTGTCTGCAGTAGGGCCACTTGCCCGACGGAGAAGCCTCGCTGATAAAGGAAGAGGACGAATACGCCGCGCTGGAACAGCGAGTTGGTGAGCACGGCGTATACGTAGAACGGGCGCGTGACACTTCGTGCTGCATTGTCGACTGCAGCCGACCCGCTAAGGGCCTCCGTGGTGCCGGCCATGCTGCGGGCTCCCTGGTGACTCCGGTGATCATCAGTGTTGGGCCTCCGCCGCCGACCGGAACCTCCAGTCCATACTTCGCGCAGGATATCCACATCGTGGTGCACCTCTCCCGGCTGCTTGCCGCGCATCGCCGTCGTCTGGGCACCCCGCGGGGCTCGCGGTCACTGGGCACGTTCCGGCAGGCGGTCCTCGTGCTGCGCTGGTTCCGTGAGCGGGGCTGCGTGCACTGCCTGGCCAGGGACGCTGGCATCTCCCAGGCCACCAGCTATCGCTACCTGCACGAGGGAATCGACATCCTCGCGGCCCAAGCACCCGATCTGCACGAGGTGTTGGCCCGCTGCCGCGAGGAGGAGATGAGTCACGTGATCCTCGACGGCATGCTCGTCGAGAGCGACCGCCTGGCCGGCACTCGGGACA
Organism: Streptomyces sp. NPDC058231; assembly: GCF_042882275.1. Taxonomy (NCBI): domain Bacteria; kingdom Bacillati; phylum Actinomycetota; class Actinomycetes; order Kitasatosporales; family Streptomycetaceae; genus Streptomyces; species Streptomyces sp. NPDC058231. Next base: position 2,166 of record NZ_JBHVWN010000062.1, read on the forward strand.
ACGGCAACGACCCGTGGTTCAGCCAGAAACACAAGAGCTTCGGCGGCAACGTTCAGTTCCTGTCCGCCCCGGACGGCACCCCGCTGTGGGTCTCCGATGTCGAGCCGGGCTCCACCCCGGACATCACCGCCGCCCGGCTGCACGTCCTGCTCGCGTTGTACAAGGCAGCCGCAGACGGCCTGCTCACCCTGGCCGACAAGGGATACATCGGCGCCGGCATCGGCATCCGCGTCCCGGTCCGCCGCCCGAAGGGGAAGTCGGAACAAGCCCTCGACGCCGACACCCGCACCACGAACTGCCTGGTCAGAGACCTCCGCGCCCTCGGTGAGCGCGCCGCTGCCGAACTCAAAGAACGCTGGCGCACGCTCAAGCGCGTCACCCTCAGCCCCAGCCGTATCGGCGACATAGCCCGCGTCGCCCTTGCCCTCAACCGCCACTGGAAGTGATCTTCACTGAGAAAACCTCACTGAGCGTTTCGGTTGGCCGGAAAGGCCAACCCGAACGCGTACACACACCAGGCCAGGGGGGGTGGGGTTTAAACCACTGTAGCGGGCGCCCAGAGTGGGGGGGTGTATAT
>NZ_JBHVWN010000062.1:2752-43805 GCF_042882275.1 Streptomyces sp. NPDC058231
GTCGGCTGCGTAAGATTTTTATACTAGACACACATCCCCCGCGTCGCCCTTCCCCACACCCCCCACTGTAAGTTATCTACACTTACAAAACCACACTGAGGTTTTCGGTTGCCCGCAAAGCCAAACCGAAACGCTTACACACTCCTGCCCAGGGTGCTTGCTGCCTTGTTCAGCGATGCTCGGGCTCCACCGAGAGCCACAGTTCGGCGTCGGCCTCAGTATTGTCCGGCGACAGGCGAATGCGCAGGATCTCAGGACCGGTGCGGCTGCGGTACGGGTTCGACGGGAACCACTCGGTGAAGACGTCCCGCCACAGCTCCTGGATGGCCCGCGGCGCCGGCCCGGAGGTGGTGAAGACCGCCCAGGTGCCGGCCGGGACGACCAACGTGGTCATGCCCTCGGGCGCGGCCGCGAAGGTGATCACGCCGTGGTGGTAGTCGAGTTCGGTGCCCTCGGCGCGGCTGGGGTCCAGGTCGTCGCAGACCGCGACGATGCCGTTCGGCTCCTGGTCCGACAGCTTCTCCAGGCGCTCCAGGGTCTCCCGGTCGATCCCGCGGACAAAGTCCATGATCGCCTGGTTCGGCCCCGCATGCACCAGCGGTACCCGGGTCTTGAGCCCGACGATGGTGAACTCCGCCTTGTCCACAACGCGGTATCGCATACTGCTGCTCCCTTCGATGGTGAGGCGGAAGGCCATCCGGGACTGGGAGCTGAGCTCGGCGCCGGTACGCCGGGCGTCCCTCGGTCCGATGCCGTGCATGGCACGGAACGCCCGCGCGAACGCCTCGCCGGAGCTGTATCCATAGCGCACCGCGATCTCCAGCAGCCTCTCACGCCCCGCGAGTACTTCGGCGCCTGCGAGGGTGAGCCGACGACGCCGGATGTACTCCGAGAGCGGTACGCCCGCGAGCGCGGAGAACATCCGGCGCAGGTGGTACTCCGAGGTGGCCGCGATACGTGCCAGCTCCTCCACCTCGATGTCCTGGTCGAGATGGCGCTCGATGTGCTCCATAGCCTGGTTCAGCCGCTCCAGCATGCCGGTCTCCTTCCTCTTGACGACCACCACGTTAGACAGCGTCCACCATGCCGGACCCGACATCTTGTGCCCGATCAAGTCGGGTGCACGAGGCAGCCCGGAAGGTCGAGGAGCAATGCTCATGACTTGTGGATCGGTTCCGGAAGGGCACGCGGAGGGCGTACCTTCCCGAATGATCCTTAAGGTCTCCGAGTAGGCCCGCGTTGCAGCGCGGGTCGGCTCCCTGATCGACGAGATCGTGCGGGAAGGCGCCCGCCGGATGCTGGCCGCCGCGCTGGAAGCCGAAGTCAACCAGTACATAGCCGAGTTGTCGGCCGAGACCGACGAGTACGGCCGACGTCTCGTTGTCCGCAACGGCCACCACAAGGCGAGGACCGTCGTCACTGCCGCCGGACCGGTCGAGGTCAAGGCCCCGCGGGTCAACGACCGCCCCATCGACAATGAGACCGGCGAGCGCAAGCGGTTCTCCTCGAAGATCCTCCCGCCGTGGTGCCGCAAATCCCCGAAGATCTCCGAAGTGCTGCCGCTGCTCTACCTGCACGGCCTGTCTTCCGGAGACTTCGTCCCGGCACTGGAGCAGTTCCTCGGCGGCACCGCCGGCCTGTCGGCCGCGACCGTGACACGGCTGACCAAGCAGTGGAGTGACGACCATGCCGCCTTCCAGGATCGCGACCTGTCGGATCGTGACTTCGTCTACGTGTGGGCTGACGGCGTCCACCCGAAGGTCCGGCTCGGCCAGGCCCACTCGTGCGTCCTGGTCCTGCTCGGGGTCCGGCTGGACGGCACGAAGGAGCTGATCGCCCTGGCCGAGGGCCTGCGCGAGTCCACCGAGTCGTGGGCCGACCTGCTGCGCGATTGCCGCCGCCGCGGCATGCGTGACCCCGAGTTGGTGGTCGGCTACGGTGCCATGGGCCTTTGGCGGGCGCTCGCCGAGGTGTTCCCGGCAGCCAGGCCGCAAAGGTGCTGGGTCCACAAAGCCCGCAACGTTGCGAACTGCCTGCCCAAGTCCGCGCAGCCCGGCGCGACGAAGGCGATGCAGGAGATCTACAACGCCGAGGACCGCACCCACGCCGAGAAGGCGATCGCGGAATTCGCGAAGGCCTACGGGGCAAAGTTCCCGAAGGCCGTCGCGAAGATCGCCGAGGACCGGGACGAACTGCTCGCCTTCTACGATTTCCCGGCCGAGCACTGGATTCATTTGCGGACCACCAACCCCATCGAGTCGACGTTCTCCACGGTCAAGCTCCGCACCGAGGTCACGCGAGGCGCGGGCAGCCCGGCGGCCGCGCTCGCGATGGTGTTCAAGCTGGTCGAGTCCGCTCAGGTGCGATGGCGCGCGATCACCGGAGCCCACCTGGTGCCCCTGGTCCGCGCCGGTGCACGATTCGAGAACGGCGTCCTGGTCGAGCGCGTGGAGCAGGCCGCATGAACGTCCAGGACATCCTGCAGAACCCGGACGAGCACGTCCGCTTCGCGGCCTACCTCGACAAGCTGGAGCACGTTGCCGATCCGGACGAGGTCGACCTGGTCAGCAGCGTGCTCACTGATCCGGACCAGACGATGGCCCAGTCCGCCGTTCTGCGGCACCTGGACCGTCGAGCCGCCGGCCTCTACCCCGGTCCCGCCTACGAGGAGTGGGCGCAGACCATGACCCAGGCCACGATCGACCACCCCTTCCCGGCTCAGCGCCTGCGGGAGTGGTCACTCTTCCGCGCCATCACGCTCAAGCTGCCCTGGCACCCGGACGACCTGCTCGCGTCATCCAACTGGCTCCAGCTCAAGACCGCCGACGGAACGAACACCGAGGCCATGGAGATCCTCGCCGAAGCCGGCCACACCAAGCGGATCCGCAACACCGCCAGGACCGGCCTCACCCACCGCAGCAAGGGCTAAAACCAGCTCATCCACAACTCTTGACTATTGCTCGACGACCCTCGCGGACGCCGTCGCCGGCCGTGGGCCGCGAGAGCGTACCGCACCGGGAGATGACGCTGGGGGCTGATGTGCCCTTCGGGCCGCGCCGGCGCGAGCGGCTGTTTGACATTGACAACCCGGCTGGCTGGGTTGGGTTCAATGACCCAAATGTGACAGCCTCGACTGATGACATGACGGATGATCAAGACCGCAGACTCCCGCCCGAGATCAGCATGAGTATCCCGAGCGAGCGCCACGCCAGAGCCTCCGACCTGCATGTTCGAAGATGGCGAAGACTCAATGTGTGATGTCGGTCAGCCATGTGTGATCAGGGAGCGTCCTGGTCCCAGCTGCGACTCGGTCCATGACTACACCGTCTACGTCGTGTCCAACGTCTGGGCCCCACTACCTCTGACGGGTCAGCATCCTCGGTCGTAGATCGCCCGCAACCACGGTTCCCTGACGGCGGGCATCCGCGCGAGCGTGTACCGGAACGCCTCCCTGGACGGCTGGAACGGGTACCACGGGTGCGGCGGCAGCGGGTCGTCCCGCTCCACGCCTGCCGGCAGCCCGCCGACCACCGGCAGCCGGGTCCGGTGTGGCGGAGAGGCGAGCTCGGCCCAGAGCGCGGCATCCATGGGTACCGGCACCGACCCGGCACGCGGCTGCCACATCTCTCCGGTCTGCGGATGGACCGGCACCAGCACCAGGTCAGTGGCCGGCTCGCCGAACCCCGGGCCCGCCAGGTCCAGCCGCTTCGCACCTTCCCCGGCAGGCAGCAGCGCGCCGAGTGCCCGGCCGAGGAGCTCCGCGACCGGCCCGGGAGCCACCTCGACCGCCGCGCCCCCGGCGGCCACCACCACCTGGGCGAGGGCCACGCCCGCCGGGATGTCCCGGTACTCGCTCAGCCGGTGCCGCAGGGCGCCGGTGGCGAGCAGCTCCGCCCAATCCATGATCGGCCGCTCCGGCGGGCCGGGCAGCCGCACTACCGCCTGCGGGACGAGCCGGACGACCTGCCAGCACCCGCAGTCGTCCATCCTCGTTCCAACCGGCAGATCGCAGCCCAGGCAGGCAAGGTTCGGCCCGTCCCTCCCGTCGATCCCCATGCAGTAGCCCCCGGCCCGCTCGAGGATCAGCCCGGTGCCACGCATGTCGCCGGGCGCGAGGAGGACGGTGTCCGACGGTCCGTCGGACAACGCGCCGAACGGCGCGAAGCGCCCCCGCTCCGCCGCCTCGCGCGCCCGACCTTGTCTCTGGGCCGCCGAGGGTGCGGGCGGTGGCGGACTGGGCGATCAACAGGCGGCCGACGACTCGGCGTGCACCCTCTACGTCAAGCGCCACAGGCCCACTCCTGAAGCTGGAGGAGCATCGCCCAGGTCAACCACTGTCGGACAGAGCCGGACGACCGTATTTCCGTGGTCCGCGGCACTGTTAGGGCTGTGCGGGGTGAAGGCGGATTGGTTTGGATGCGGTGCGGATCAGCGCACTGCTGCCGCCGCCGGATGTCCGGCGGCGGCAGCGGCGTTGCGCTCCGGGGAGCGTCCGGCCCGTTGTGGGCCGGGACATGCGTTGGGCGCGCGGGCGGTGTCCCGACGGGTGCGAGGCGACCGTCAGACGCGGACGAGTGCCTCGTACCGCATCCATCCCACGCCGTCGGCCGCCGCATCGGTGCTGACGCGCGCGTAAGTTATGTTGTTCCACGTGTCGATCCACCCGGCGTATTCGCAGCCGGGGCCGGGTGCGCCGACGATGTCACCGGCCTGCTTGGTCTTCACGATCACGCTGTCGGGGTTCGGATTCTCGTACACGCCGGCCGTCGGCCACACGACCTTGTAGTCGCAGCTGGACTGCGGCGCCGCGACGGCGCTCTGCGCAGTCACGAGCCCGCCGGCGGCGGAGAGTGCGGTGGCAAGAGCCGCGGCGGTGAGAAGTCTTGAGCGCATCGGTGTTTGTTCTCCCGAGTTGATGGTGAGTCAGGGTGCATAGAATGACAGGGCGCTCGGCAATCTCGCTCACCGGCCTCCCCTCCACCGGTTCGGCGAGGTGATCCCGCAGGAGCAGGAGAGGACCGCCCCTCACCCGAAGCACACCAACAGACCTGCAACCTGACGAAGCATTACCTGACCTGTGGCAGCGATGAGTTCGCGCACGCAAGCAGTGCGCGTATTTCCGGGCGGACGATGGGTGGACATTGCGGACGGCGCCCATCAAAGATCACCCGGGTGGTGAATGACCGTGCCGCGCGGAGTCGGTCCCGCGATACGCGAACCGTCAACGCATTCATGACTGTCCGTCAATTCCATACCATCACAAGGAATCCGCGGTGCGGAACGTCAACCCCTGTCTCGACGAGACCTGGTGAGAAGGTGCAGGCAACAGGTCGCGGCTCGGCCAGCGGGGTGAGGAGAGTGGTGCAGTCGGGGCCGGGCATCCCGGGCGACAGGTGGACCGTGGGACGTGCCGGATCGGCGGACCCGTTGGCCATCACGAGCCGGGAACCGCTGCTGGTCTCGGCCTACTGGGCAATGAGATGGGGTCCGCCGAGCACCAGCGGCCAGGCCGCCGAACCGCCCGCTATGTACCGCAGCACCGCGTGCAGGACTGCCTGGGCCTGGTCGCTGAGCGGCAGGGAACGCGGGTTCGCCGGCCGCGAGCAACGCCACGCTGCCGCCCAGGCCGTTACGGGCGAGGGTCAGTCCGTCTCCCCAGTGTTCCTGACGCGCACCCAGGATCCGGCTCCACACCCCCGTACCGGATGCGGCGGACAGTCGCGCGACACGGGGGCTGGTTGTTCACGGAGCCCAGAGTGCCCGGAAGCACACCGGCGGCCTCCGCCCCCGCTGTGGCCAACTGCTCAAACGCGTGCGGGGCCCCCTGTGATGGCCTCGTGCCAGGCATCTTCCTCGACGCGGCCCAGATGGCCGGAGAAGAACTCCTCGGCGACGAACAGCACGACCTCCTCGACGCCGCGCCGGCCACAGAAGCGCGCGAGCTCGGCTGATTCCTCCTGGACGTTCGGCCCGGGCAGAACCTGGAAACGCAGGGCGCAGCGAGGGCGGATGGTCACTGTGGCGTCCTCTCGTCGTGTGTGGCCAGGACGGCCCGCCCCACGCCTTGTCGACCGCGCTTCTCGCGGCGTGCTTCTCCACAACATCACGCCCCGGTCGCGAAAGACTCTCCATAGTGACACGGCGCTTGCATTCGCACGTTATATGCGTTCTTCCATCATCTTCAAGCAGAATCTTGCGGAAGTTTGATTGATTGGGCGCCCCTGCGCGCACTCCCCTCTCCCGCATGCCGGTGATGCCGTCCGAGGGGATCAGCACGCAAGTCCCGGTCACATGAAGGCGAGTTCGCCAGTCCCGGAAAATACCCGGAGGGATGCGCGGGCTGGAGCGGGTCGACCAGCACAGCCCGATGGAGGCCGAGGAAGCCGCGACGGCGACGGGCGTCTCAGGCGCGGCCATCCGCTGCGGCCTCGACGATCTCGCCAAGCAGCAGCCACCGCTCCCCCGGCCCCGTGGCGGCGCAGTCGCACACGAAGTCTTGCACAAATCGGCGCTGCGCCTCAGGACAGGACGTCGCACCCCTGGACAAGCGGGTCATCCGCCACGCCGTGTCCGAACTCGCTGCTGTGGGAAAGGCGGTGGGGCTGACTGGTGACACCACCCTCACCGAGCTCGTCCACTCGCCGGCCGCGCGTGCCGACCTTGCGGTAGACAGTGGATCCGGGTTCGGTAGCCGGCCCGCGTCGGCGGCGGCCAGTGCCCACCGGGCGCGATGGAGTGCCATGCGCCCCAACCGAGCGCACCGGCGGTGGGGTTGAGGTTCTGGCCGAGTTCTTGCGATACGCCTTTCATGCCCGTTTTCGGATCTTGCGAGGCGTTCGGTCAGCCGTCACCCGGTGTCCATAAATGCTCTTTAGATCAAAGAAACAAACAACTCTTGCCATCGAGGTGCACTCTCGTGAACTATGTGCCTGTCGCCGCCCGGAGCAGCGGCCGCACCCTGCACGTGCGGCCGCCTCCTGCATACGGGACGACCCGTCGCTCCATCAGCCCTGGAGGTGTCTGTGACGAAGGCAGATGCGCCGATCTCATCCGTGCGGTCGCCGATGCCACGGCCCGGTGACCCCGACGACGGAGACCCACCCGCCGGGCAACGTGGTCGTCCGCCGCTTCTTCCGGAGCGTTCCCGAGAAGCTGTACGAGGCGGCACGGATCGAGGGCGCGGGTGAGGTCACCATCCTCTTCCGGATCGTCCTCCCGCTCTCCAAGGCAGTACTCGCCGTGGCCGGACTCTCCCCCAAGTCGGCTGATGGAACAGCTTCTTCAACGCGGTGCTCCACCTCAACGACTCGGGCACGTTCCCCATCCAGGTGTTCCTGCGCTCGTACGTCCTCAAGGGTCGGAGCATCAACGCGCAGGCCATAGGGGTCCACGCGATCCCGCTCGCGACCTCGCTGCAGATGGCCGTACTGATCATCGCGATCGTGCCTGTCACCGACGTCCACACCGGGGCGGTCCAGGACTGTTCCGTCCTCGCGAACATCCCCCCGCACTTCAAGGAGCACCATGTCCACCAACTTGTCCAGGCGCGGTTTCATGGGCGCGGCGGGGATAGCCGGCCTCACTGTGGCAGGCCTGTCGTCCCTGACCGCGTGCGGCAGTGGCGCGACCGTCAGCAAGGGCGGCGCCAAGGCGTCCGCCAAGCTGAGGCTCCCGACGTATGTCGCCGCGCAGACCGCCCCCGCGGACCTGGCCGGCAACGCCTCGGGGCTGGACGCCACCTACCTGCGCTATCCGAAGGAACTCACCAAGTCGGTGGCGAAGGCGCCCGGTGACGGCAGCCGCATCACGGCGCTGACCGAGACCTTCACGACGCCCGCCCCGGCGCAGGGCAGGAACGCCTACTGGCAGGAGCTGAACAAGCGCCTCGGTTCGCAGCTCGACATGACGATCGTGGTCGACCAGGGCGTCGACGCCTACCTCACCAAGTTCAACGCCATGATCGCCAGTGGTGACATCCCCGACCTGGTCTGGTTCCCACCGAACCAGGGCCTCCAGCACGTTCCCGAGCTGCTGGACGCCAAGTTCCACGACCTCACCCCGCAGCTGTCCGGTGACGCGGTCAAGAAGTACCCGAACCTGGCGAACCTGCCCACGACCGCGTGGAAGACCGCCGTTGTCAACGGCAAGATCCGTGGTGTGGCCGTCGCGTACGGTTCCATGGGCCAGGTCTACGTCGTCAACCAGGACGTCTGGAAGCCGGTCGGCGGCGCCGAGTTCACCAGCGCCGAGGACTTCCTCGCCAAGGGCAAGGAACTGCTCGACGCCAAGCGCAACAAGTACGTCCTGGAACCGGCGTACGTCAACCACGTCGGCCAGTTCGCCCAGTGGTTCGGTGCGCCCAACGGCTGGCGGCTGGAGGGCGGCAAGCTCACCCACCTCTACGAGACCGACGAGTACCTGGAGGCCGTCGCCTTCGCGGTCAAGGTCCGCAAGGCCGGCCTGTTCTGGCCCGACCCGAACCTCAGCACCACCATGGAGAAGATGGCGCAGGGATCGCTCGGCGCCTACGTACAGTCCTTCCAGGGACTCCTCAGCGACAGCAAGGCATACGACTTCCCGTTCGGCGTCATCGTGCCGTTCGCCGGCAAGGCCGGTGCCACCCCCTCGTACTCGCTCGGCTACGGCTCGGTCGGCTACACCGCCATCTCCAAGAAGGCGGACAGCAAGCGCGCCGAGATGCTGCTGCGCGTCCTCGACTACCTCGCCGCCCCGTTCGGCACCGAGGAACGGCTCTTCCTCGACAACGGCATCGAGGGCACCCACTACACCCGTACCTCCAGCGGCGACATCAAACTCACCGCCAAGGGCAACGCCGAGGCCCTCACCACCGCACAGCCGTTGAGCCTGCTCGCCAACACACCCGAGTGCATCTACCTCCCCGGCAAGTCCGTTGCCTCCCGGCGCATCCACGGCTGGCAGGAAGAGCTGCTGAAGCTCGGCAAGGCCAACCCCACGACCGGCCACTTCTCGGACGCTTCCACCAACAAGGGGGCTTCGCTCACCACTGCGATGAACGACACCGTTCTGGACATCGTTGCGGGCCGCAAGCCGGTCTCCGCCTTCCAGGTCCAGCTGAAGAAGTGGCGCTCGGGTGGCGGCGACGAGATCCGCGCCGAGTTCGAGGCCTCGGTCGCCGGTAAGTAGTCTCCGCCCGCACAGACAGGTATCCGCCGTCGGCGATCGCGATCGCATGGGCCGACGGCGGCTTCGGCCACGGGCCGGCCGGCACCTGTGCCGTGACGCGGACAGCGGGTGGGAACCTTCGCGCTGACCTCAGCCCGTCTTCGGTTTGGTCGAAGGCGCGTGACCACAATCCGAACAGCCTCGCCGACCTGTAGGGGTGGGGGCCCGTGACTCCTGCCGGGCGGTTCCGCTCGGGCGCCGACTACGCTTCCGGCCATGTGGAGAGAGGCAGCCAGCCAGGTCTTCGGTGAGACCAAGTTTCAAGATCCAGTTCAAGAGGCTGAGCTGGCTGCAGCAGAAGAGCTGTTGGGGGGACGGCTACCCACGGAGCTGAGGAAGTTGCTCTTGGAGACCAACGGCGTGATCGGCCACAGCGGCGTAGACACCGTGTGGTCCATTGGCCAGATCATCGAGCAGAACCTCTTCTTCCGGACCGACGCGTCCTTCGCCGGGTTGTACATGCCCTTTGACCCCCTGCTGTTCTTCGGGGACAACGGCGGCGGCGACCACTTCAGTGGCAAACAGTCAGGGTTCAGTGGCACCAGCGTCGGCCACGCGAGCGGTGCATGACAGCTGGGTTGCCTGGAGGCCTCTTCGTCGGCCAGGGTCCAAGAAGGCGTCACGCTCCAGCACTCGAACAAACCCGGCAGACTTCGTGAAGCCCCGCCGGAGCCGCTACCAAGGAATTAGGGCCTCCTGACGCTCGGATGGGTTCGACACCCACGAGCTACTCAGGAGGCCCTACCGCTATGCCCTCACTACCGGAAGATCACCCAACCGGGAACCCCCGTTCGGCCCACAGGCCAACTTCCCGTACGTCATAACGGTTTCTGACAACCACACGGTCCTTTCTGACTCGTGACGGCGGTCTCAAGCGCAACCGTCTGCCGCCCGGCGGGTCCTCGGTCAGCGGACAGCTACGTTGAGGGTCACGGATGGGTAAGGAATGCGTCCACGATCATGTAGCTGCCGCTGTTCATGGTGCCGGTGATGGTGTGCACGCCGGGCTGAAGACCGGAGATGGAGACGACGGTCTTCTGATACACCCGCGACGGGCTGGCGAAACTAACCGTCTTGTAGGCCGCGCCGTCGATCGCCAGACCGACATCTCCCTCGTCTGTGTTGACCTCGGAGATGATGTCGAGGCCGGTGCCGTTGAAGGTGAGGCTCCAGGAGTCGCCGATATTCTGCGTGGCCCAGATGTCGTTGAGGGAGGACTGGCTTCCACCGGCGGCGCTACCGCGCCAGATCCAGCCGCTGTTGGGGGCACCGGTGTTGGTGTAGACCACGCCGGAGGTGTCGTTCAGCTGCTCGGGCTGGTTTGTCTTGGTCAGTTCGACGGTGACGTTGCTCTGCCCGCGTCGCACTGTCAGGGTGATCGGATCGCCCGACGCCAGCTTGTTGTAGGGCTGCCAGAACGTGTTGCGGTCATCGGTGACGGCGGCGCCGTTTATGGCTGTGATGTCGTCGCCGGTCAGCAGGCCGCTTTGGGCGGCGTAGGAGCCGGCGGGAATGGTTGCCAGGTACAGCCCGAAGTCGTTCGTGAGCCCGAGTGAGGACTGCACGGCGAGTGAGGGGATGTTGGTGGCTGTGGCTCCCATCAACATCTCCGGCTGCGTGATCAAGCTGGCCGGGGACGTCCCGCCGCCGGAACCAGCTCCGTACGATATGACAGCTTTGGGCGGTAGCGGTGCACCCGATGCGCCGAAGCCAGTCATCGGGATGTTCGTGTAGCCGAGGCCGAGCGCGGGCGAGTCGTCGGCCACGGTGAAGTCGTAGGTGGCCGTCGGGTCGGCGGCCTTGAACTTCGGATCGGCCACCAGGGAATGCACGTCCATGCCAGCCTGCACCCAGGACGACTGGGCGTTGATGGTCGTGCCGTCCGACGACAGCTTCTGATTGCCGCGGCCGTCCGGGTTGACGTTGATCGGGCTCTTGCCGTTCCAGAACAAGTTGTCGTCGACCGTGTACTTGGCGGTCACGGGGTTGTTCTGAACGTTGTTGTAGGGCTGGCTGCCGAGCGTGATGTTGTGCTGAATGACATCACCGTCGTCGCTGTGACTGACCTGTTCGAAGATGCTCCCGTTGACGAGCAGGTTGTTCTGCACGGTTCGGTCGTAGCCGTCGCGGAGCTTGATTCCGCCCTTGAGGATCAGGTTGTCCTGCACCTTGAAGTTCGAGGAACCGTCGTCCAGGTCGATGGCCCAGTCGCCGTCGTGCCAGAACCGGTTGTGCTCGATCGTGATCGGCTCGACGACGTCGAGTTTCATCAGGTCCTTGGCCTGGCTGTCGGTCAGTTTGGTGCCGGTGGTGCCTTCGAACTCGGTTCCTGGTGCGAGGGCGCTGTTGCCAGAACTTGCCCAGAATCGAGAACGGCCCCAGACGTTGATCGATCCGTTGTCACCGGTGTTTTGGACGCAGTTGAAGAGGTCGTTGTTCTTGATGGCATGACCGCCCCAGGTGCCGTCCTCGATGTTGAGGCAGGCGCGTGGGCTCCCGTCGATGGTGTTTCCGTCGACGGTGACGTCCTTGCTCATGGAGATGTTCACTCCGGACGACTGTTGCTCGAAGCGACCCATGTTCTCCATGAGGTTGTTCTTCACGTCGATGTCACGCGGGTAGTTCTCGGTCTTCGGCCCGGTGCCGGTGTCATCGACGGGGACCGTGTCGTAGTAGTTGCTCGAGTAGTCCCGCACCGCGTCCGGAGAGCCGACGATCTGTACGTCCGTGGACCCGTCAGATTCGAACTTGTTGTTACTGATCAGATTGGCGTTGTTGTAACCGTCCATGAACACGCCGTTGCCGCCGAGCTGGTCGAAGAACGAGTTGGTCACCGTGATGTCGGCGGCGTTCTTCATGTACACGGCGCCCTTACGCACGATCCCCCAGTCACCCTTAGCGTCCTGCTGGTAGGTGCTGTCGAACAGCGTCCGGTGCGTGTCGGTGAAGTGGAGCCCGGCGAAGGTGACGTCGTGCACCGGTTTCCTGACGGATTCGCCGGTCAGCGTGATCAACTGATCCTGTTCCGCGGTCTCTACGGTCGCCGTGGGCAGGTCCGTGCCGGCTGGCGGGTAGTACAGCAGCCGGCCGCTCTTGCCGTCGTAGTACCACTCGCCGGGCGCGTCCAGTTCCTCTTTGACGTTCTCGGCCATGACCGGGCCCACTCTGCCCGGCCCGTTGCCGACGCTCAGCCCGCAGTCCTGGCCGCGGTTGCTGTCCCCGACGTAGTGGAGATCAAGGGCGTTGTCGGTGCGTCCGCTGGCGGTGAACGAGACGCCGCCCCAGTCGCCACAGTGCATGGCGCGCACCAGCGCGGTCGACGGGTCCGCCCACTTGGCCGACTCCTGGTTGAGCTCTGCGAGCGTCGTCGACCCTCCGAGGCGGGAAGCCTTGGGGTCATAGTTCGGATAGCGCGCCAGGACCTGGCGCTGCCCGTTTACGAAGAGGCCATCGAGGCTCAGGCCGGTCGGAACAGTCGCCTCCATGACCTTGCTCCCGGTGGCGACGGGCTGCCAGTCCGGATGCAGCAGGCGGCCTCCACTGATCGCCACCTCTGCCCCGGGGGCTGCGGTCCAGGTCACGGTGTGGCCGTGCTGGCCGGAATCCTGCGGGCCGAACTGCAGGGGCGCCGCGAGCCGGTAAGTGCCGCCGGAGAGTTTGACGACGAGGTTCCTGACCCTGCCCTCGCCGGTGGCGAGCACATGACGTTCGCGTTGCTGAGCGCGGATCAGAGAGCACGGCCGAGGCTGGCTGCAAGCCGGACCCGTTCCGTTCGGGGCCGCATAAAGGATCTTCGTCGGCGGGCTCGCAGACGCAACAGTCGGCACCACGATCCCGGTGGCGAGCAACGCGACCGTGAAGAAAGTTGTCGCCCACATGGGCCTGAACATCGGGTTCTCCCTAGCGCTTGAACGAGCACCGCGATCGCGATACATCCGATGTGTATAGCGCCTCTTAGCCCCTCCGTCCATGACTCGCCCAGAAATCGCTTGATTCATCAGATGGTTCGACATCTCGGGATGACCCGTCGTACGGGAACATCCGATGTGTGCTCCCCGGGGCATCGTGAGCCCTGGGGCTTGCCGCGCAGGGATCCTCAAGTGAGACGGAGCAACGTCTTTTGTGTGGGTGGCTGAGCCGGAACCGCCTCCAGCTTCTGCAGGCATCGATCGGTTGTGGGATGCCGGGGCAGGAGCCGACCGCGCGAGTGGTCGGCGTCCGTGATCTGAGGCGATCGCAGCGCCAGGCCAGGCGGGCTGCAGCGAAGCGCTGACCTACTGCGTACCGGTCGGCGGCGTATTCGCCCGCCCGGCCGGCGAAGGTGACCGGCGGCATGGTCGTGGTCGTACCGTCCGACAACGGCACGTACTTTCCCATCGTCGGCTGCGAATTCGAGGAGCACGCCGGTTTCGAGGAGGTTCTGGTCGGCGACACCCCCTGCCGCCTGATCCCGGTGCAGCCATTGGTCTCCTTCGCGGTCCGCCGCCTCACCGAACTACTCGACGCGGAGGAACGGAACCAATAGCCGGACTCATCCGATCCACAGGTCTTGACGATTACTCAAGGTCGAGCGGCAGGCGGTCTGCTGGACTCGATCTCCCTTCGGAGAGCAGCAGCCGGTCGCCACTTCCGCTCGGGCCACCCCATCGCGCAGACAGGCCGGCTCAAGTGCTCCGAGGCCCGCTGAAGGGCTCAGTCACAGCTGGGCGCGGGGCCGCGAGGGTGTCCAGCCTGCTACAGCTCGAGGTCGAGCCGTTCCACGTCGGTTAACTCCACTCCGAGGCCGTGCGCGCGGGAGTTGTTGGCGCGGAAGTACATCTGGGCGAGGCCTACGGCGGCTATCTGCTGGAGCTGCTGCTCGTCAGCGCCTGTTCGTGGGCGGTGAACAAGCGGTCGGCCCACTGGGGCGGCAGGGCCCGGGGATGTCGCGGATTCGGGCGTCGTCGGTCGTGACTGCCGACTTCAGGAATTTGGCGTGCTTCGGGCAGAACCACCGCAGTGCGGGTTGTGACGGACGCGGGCCGGACCAGGCAGAACGACGCGTCCGGACGGCCCGATGTGCGCCATGAACTGTTTCACTCACACCGTATGCGGCCGGGCGCCAGCGATCGCCTAGCCTCGGCTCGAACCGTGCTCCTAACGATCACCCCGGGTCAGGCCCGAGGCCAATTCCACCAAGCCTTCAGCCCGGCCAATGCACCTCAGGGCGGACCGCACGGGCGGGGTACTGGGGCCACTCGGCCCTGCCGCTTACCCGCTCAGCCCCTGTGGCCCATGGAGCGCGCACCGGACACTGAAGAGGAAGCGTCCGGAAGGAGATCTTGCAATGTCCGGCATCCAGGAAGCCCCGGTGCAGGCACTGCTGGGCGACGGCACCACCGTGCGGATCCGCCAGGCGGGGTCGGCGGACCGCGAAGAAGTGCTACGGCTGTACCAGGAGATGTCGCCGGAGAATCTGCGGCTGCGGTTCTTCTCCGCCAACCCCGCCTCCGCAGGGGAGGCCGCCGACCGCGTGGCAGCGGGCGAGCGGCTTGGCTACCGGGTGCCAGCAGCTGAATACGCGGGACATGGTGGGCCTGGCGGAATACGAGGTCCTGCCACCAGCAAGCGTCGCCGAGATCTCGGTGGCCGTCGCCGATGGGTGGCACCGCCGGGGTGTGGCGACGCTGTTGCTGGAACACCTGGCGGACGCGACCCGTACTGCAGGGGTGACGGCGTTCAGCGCGGACGCCCTGGCCGAGAATCACGACGCGCTGAAGGTCTTCCACGACCTGGGGCTGCGCGTCACCAGTCACTTCGACGGTCCTGAGGTGAGCTGCACGGTGGAACTCACCGAGGACAACACCTACTTGAATGCCGTCGAGATCCGGGGCCGGGTCGCCGACGTCGTCAGCCTGCAGCCGCTGCTGCGGCCGAGGGCCGTTGTGGTGATCGATGCCGGACGCAAGCCAGGCTCCGTAGGGCGGGCGATCCTGCGGAACATCCGCACCAGCTCCTACACCGGGCTGGTCTACGCCGTGCACCCCGAAGCGGTCGCCGGAGTACACGCCTACAGTTCCGTCGCCGATCTGCCGCAGGCACCTGCCCTGGCCGTGATCGCCATACCGGCTGCGTCCGTGCCGTGGACGCCGTGCTCGTGGCACTGGTCCCCACTGCTGTCGCCGCGGCCACCGGCGAGGACCTGGTACGCGCCCTGGCATCGGCCCCAGAGCCGCTCCCCCGTCCGGTCGTCGCGGTCCTGCCCGCCCAACGGCCCGTGTCGAACTTCTACCGGCCGCCGACGAGACCACCGTCCCCGCGTACTCGGACGCCGAGGACGCCGCCCGTGCCCTCGCCCACACCGCCGCCCGTGCCGACTGGCTCTCCCGGCTACCGAGTTCAGTACCGGATCTTCCGAGCGTGGAGACCGGCCGCGCACGGGATCTCGCCGCCGCATATCTGGACGGCAACCCGAAAGGTGGCTGGCTGGATCCGCGGGCGACCGCGGCGCTCCTCGCCTGCTGCGACATCTCAGATCCTCTGGGCGTGGGCCCGGGGCGAGGCCGTCGCCGCGGCCGAGCGGCTCGCAGGGCCTGACGGGCGCGTCGTGATGAAGGCCTACTGGCCAGGGTTGCTGCACAAGAACGAGCAGCACGCCCTCCACCTGGACCTGCACAACGCCTCCCAGATCAGAGCCGCTCACCGTGATCTGGTCACCCGGTTCGGTGACCGGATGACTGGGGTGGTCATCCAGCCACTCGCCGAACGCGGCACCGAACTGTTCGCCGGGGTCGTCCAGGACGAGGTCTTCGGACCCCTCGTGGTGTTCGGGCTGGGCGGTACGGCGACCGAACTGCTCGCCGACCTTGCGGCCCGGCTGGCCTCGCTGACGGAGCTCGACGCGCACGATCTGCTGACCTCGCCACGCTGCTCCCCGCTGCTGTTCGGCCACGCCGGCCGTCCCACGGCCGACCTCGGTGCTCTGGAGCAGCTGCTGCATCGGCTGTCGCGAATGGCCTCGGACCTGCCCCAGCTGGCCGACGTCGACCTCAACCCAGTCCTCGCCGGGGCGCACGTGATCACGACGCTCGACGCCCGCATCCGGCTCGTCCCGCGCCATGCCCACGTCACCCGTATCTGCGTCGGCTGCGCTGACACGGTCCCCACAGATTGAAGGAGACCGGCCACGGACCCACGAAGATCGGCGCCGTCAAGCGCACCGTAGCGAGCGAACGGGCCTGCTCTATCGGGGTTCGGGCCAGGCGAGCGGTGTCAGTTGGGGAGTGTGAGGCGGAAGGTGGTGTGTCCGGGGCTGCTGGTGACGGTGGCGGTTCCGCCGTGGGCGGTGATGACGGCGTGGACGATGGCGAGGCCCAGACCGGTGCTTCCCGTACTGCGGGAGCGGGCGTGGTCGGCGCGTACGAAACGTCTGAAGACCTCGGGCTGGAGCTCTTCGGGGATGCCTGGCCCGTTGTCGCTCACGCTGACGGAGACGCTGGCCCGATCGGTGGTGAGGGTGATGGTCACGTCGGTGCCCGGCGGGGTGTGGGTACGGGCATTGGCGAGGAGATTACCGATGGCCTGCTGGAGCCGGTGGGCGTCTCCGGTGACGGTGACAGGTTCTTCGGGGAGGTCGAGGAGCCAGCGGTGGCCGGGGCCAGCGGCGCGTGCGTCCTCCGTCGCGTTCAGGATCAGCAGGGTCAGATCGACCGGTTCGTGTTCGAGAGGGCGTCCGGCGTCCAGGCGGGCGAGGAGCAGCAGGTCGTCGACAAGGCGGGTCATGCGCCGGGCCTCGGCATCGATGCGTTCCAGGGCGTGGCGGACTTCGGCGGGGACGGGGCCGTGGCGGCGCAGGGCGAGTTCGGCGTGGCCGCGGATGTTGGCGACGGGAGTGCGCAGCTCGTGGCTGGCGTCGGCGGCGAAGTGCCGGAGCCTCTCCTCGCTGGCCTGACGGCGGATGAGGGCGTCTTCGACGTGGCCGAGCATGTGGTTGAGGGCGGTGCCGACCTGGCCGACTTCGGTGCGCGGGTCGGTGTCGGGAAGCGGCCCGGGCATGGCGACCTCGCCGCTGGCGAGCGGCAGCCCGGCGACCTCCGCTGCCCGGGCGGTGACCCGCTGGAGGGGGTGCAGGGAGATCCGCACCCACAGGGCACCGGCGATGCCGGTGACTACAAGGGCGGCACCGAACAGTACGGCTTCGACCGCTTCGAGGCGGTGGAGGGTCTCCTCCACCGGGTGCAGGGGCAGGCCGGTGATCAGAATGTCCTGGTCGTCGCCCTGGACGGCCGTGACGCGATAGCCCCCCAGTGTGGAGAGGCGGATGCTGTGCCCGCTTCCGTCGACGGGAATTCCCGCCAGGGCGCGGCGATCACTGGGGGTGAGGTGAAGGGGTTGGTCGGTGGCTTCATCGACGACGGCCGCCTGGGTGACGGTGCCGTTCAGGAGGCGGGCGCCGAAGGTCGCCTCGGCCTGACCGCGCGTGTCGGGACGGTTGTCCGCGTCGGGTTCGGCCTCATGTTCCAAGCTGGCGGCGAACCGGCCGCCGGAGGCGGAGAGCTGTTCGTCCAGCCGCCCCATCAGGAAGCCTCTCAAAGCGAGGGCGGTGGTGAGACCGACGGCGAGGCAGGCGAGACCGAGCAGAGTGACGAGTCCGGCGGTGAGCTGACCGCGCAGGGTGCGGGGCGGCAGGCGCCTCATGGGGAGTCCGCCGGCTTGAGGACGTAGCCGACGCCGCGCACGGTGTGGATCATCGGGGTGCGTCCGGCATCGATCTTCTTGCGCAGGTAGCTGATGTAGAGCTCGACGACATGAGCGCGTCCGCCGAAGTCGTAGGCCCAGACGCGGTCGAGGATCTGGTCCTTGGACAGCACTCGGCGCGGGTTGCGCATGAGGAAGCGTAGGAGTTCGAACTCGGTGCGGGACAGGTCGACGTTGGTCCCGCCGCGTCTGACCTCCCTGGCTTCCTCGTCCATGATGAGGTCCCCGACGGTGAGCCGGTTCGTGCCCGGCTCGGCAGTCATCCCGGCCCGCCGGAGCAGCCCGCGCAGCCGGGCCAGGACTTCTTCCAGGCTGTAGGGCTTGGTGACGTAGTCGTCGCCGCCAGCGGTGATGCCGGCGATACGGTCCTCGACGGCGTCACGGGCGGTCAGAAACAGCACGCACACGCTGGGTGCCTCGCGCCGAAGGGCCCGCAGGATGTGCAGGCCGTCAAGGTCGGGCAGCATCCAGTCCAGGACCACCGCATCGGGCCGGAAATCACGGGCCGTGGTGAGCGCGGTCGCGCCGTCTGCGGCGGTGCGGACCTGCCAGCCCTCCCCGGTCATGACCCCGGCCAGCACGTCCGTGACGTCGGGCTCGTCGTCGACGACGAGGATCCGTACGGGCTCTCCGTCGGGGCGGTGCAGAAGCGAGGTCTTACGTGGCTCGTCCATGGTTCCTTCAGCATCCCCCGGCACAGGCCACAGCAGGGCGCGCCGTGTCTCTGAGTTTCCTCTGAATCGGCGCTGAGGGCGGCCGACAGGGCCGTTTCAGAAGGTACACAGAAGTTGGACTGTGAGGCTGGCCGCCCATCACCGGAGCGTGTCACTTCCGGAGGAGCGCCATGACTGCCACATCCGCCACCACGTACGCGAGCCGCGGGATGCGCCACCGGCGCCCGCGCCGCAGCGTCGTGCCGATTCTGGCGCTGCTCGTGATCTGGGCCGGCGCTGCCGGGGTGCTGGCCCTGTGGTGGAGCGACACGACCTCGGTCGTCGGTCCGGCGGGCTGGCTCACCGGTGCGGGACGCATCACCGGGCTCCTGGCCGGCTACGGCTGCGCGGTCCTCCTCGCGCTGATGGCCCGCATGCCGCTTCTGGACCACACCATCGGCACGGACCGGCTCGCCCGCTGGCACGCGTTCGGCGGCCGCTGCACCATCTCCCTGGCTCTCACCCACACCCTGCTGATCATCTGGGGCTACTCACTGACCTCGCACACGAACGTGATCAGCCAGACCTCCACGCTCGTCCTGCATTACCCCGACCTCCTCAAGGGCACCGCCGGCTTCCTGCTGTTCCTGACCACCGGAATCCTCTCAGCCCGCGCGGCCCGCCGCCGAATGAGTTACGAGACCTGGCATTACCTGCATTTCGCCACCTACCTGGCCGTCTTCCTCACCTTCGGGCACCAGCTCTCCAACGGTGCCGACTTCGTCGGCAACCGCCCCGCCCAGGCGGCCTGGTACACGCTGTTCCTCGGCGTCGCGGCGCTGGTCGCCTGGTACCGGTTCGCCGTACCCGTCCGGCGCGGACTGCGCCACCGACTGCGCGTGGCCGCGGTCCATCCCGAGGCACCGGGTGTGGTCTCCGTCCACCTCACCGGCGACCACCTTGACGAGCTGGGGGGTGAGCCGGGGCAGTTCCTGCGCTGGCGCTTCCTGACCCGCGGGCTGTGGTGGACTGCCAACCCCTACTCCCTCTCCGCCCTCGCGCAACCCGGCCACCTGCGTATCACCGTGAAGACGGCAGGCGGGCACAGCGCCGCGCTGGCCCGCCTGGCACCCGGCACCCGGGTCTGGGCCGAGGGACCTTACGGCGCCTTCACCGCGGGGCGCCGCACCGCCCCCAAGGTCCTCCTTCTGGCCGGCGGTGTCGGCATC
This sequence comes from Streptomyces sp. NPDC058231, assembly GCF_042882275.1. Lineage (NCBI taxonomy): Bacteria > Bacillati > Actinomycetota > Actinomycetes > Kitasatosporales > Streptomycetaceae > Streptomyces > Streptomyces sp. NPDC058231. The sequence goes on from NZ_JBHVWN010000062.1 coordinate 22,575, forward strand.
ACCCCCTTGCGCGCGCTCTTCGAGACACTGCCGGGCCAGGTCACCCTCGTCTACCGGGCCCGCCGCCCGGCCGACCTCGCCCTGCGCCGTGAACTCGACGCGATAGCCGCCCGCCGGCGCGCCGGCGTGCACTACGTCGTCGACGAACCGGCTGTCTACTCCTCACCCCTCACTGCCCGGGGCCTGACCGATCTGGTGCCGGACCTGGCCGCACACGACGTCTACCTCTGCGGCCCTCCCGGCATGACCCAGGCCGCGATCACAGCCCTGCGCGACGCCGGTGTGCCGGCACGGCGCATCCACCACGAGTCCTTCGCGTTCTGAGGAGAACCGCCATGCGCCCAGCCGTCCTCGCCACCACCGGGATCAGCGCCCTCGTCGTAACCCTGCTCGCCCTCAAACCTCACCAGCTCCCCGCCCTCGCAGGAGTGGCCCCCAGGTCCCCATCAGCCTCCGCATCGCCACACACCCCCGCCGGTGCGTCCACGGGGACCGGCACATTCACCGGAGATCCCATCGATACCCAGTACGGAGCCGTGCAGGTCGCCGCCGTCCTCTCCAGGGGAAAGATCACCTCCGTCAAGGTTCTTCAGGCACCGGACCAGAACGGCCGCGACCAGCAGATCGCCGCCTACGCCCTGCCCCGCCTCACCCAGGAGGCCATCGGGGCTCAGAGCGCGCACATCGATGCCGTCTCCGGTGCGAGCTACACCAGCCAGGGCTACATCCAGTCCCTCCAAAGCGCCCTGGACCGGGCCCATGCCTGACCCCGCGCGCGGGCTGCGCCACGTCGAGCACGTCATGGGCACCGTCTTCTCCTTCGACATCCGTGACAAGCCCACCACCGCCATCCACCGCGCCCTCGCCGAGGCTGTGCACCAACTCCGCCGGGTCGACGCCGTGTTCTCCACCTACCGGCCCGACAGCTACATCAGCCGCCTCGACCGCGGCGAAATCCGCCTTCAGGACTGTCCGCCCGAAGTCCACGAAGTCCTGTCCCTGTGTGCACAGGCCAACCACGACAGCGACGGCTGGTTCAGCATCACCCCCTCCGGCACCCTCGACCCCTCAGGTCTCGTCAAAGGCTGGGCCACCGAAACCGCGTCCCAGCTTCTTTACGACGCGGGCGCGCACCACACGTGCGTCAACGGCGGCGGTGACCTGCAGCTCCGCGGTCAGGCGGCCCCCGGCACTCCGTGGCGCATCGGCATCGCCCACCCGCTGCGCCCCGGCGAACTGGCCACCGTCATCACCGCCGGCCACGACCTGGCCGTCGCCACCTCGGGCACTGCCGAACGCGGCGTTCACATCGTCGACCCGCACAGTGGTACACCCGCCGCCGCGTTCGCCTCCCTCACCCTCGTCGGGCCCCGCCTGACGCTCACCGACACCTACGCCACCGCCGCATTCGCCAGAGGCGACGGGGCACAGGGCTGGGTGGAAACACTGGACGGCTACGAAGCACTCGCGGTCCTGCCCGACGGCCAGGAATGGCGTACCCCAGGATTCCGGCGATATGGATCATGAGACAGGGCACGGACTCATTCCTGCTCGCAGGGAACAGGCACCTCCCGATCACGGCCGCGGCTCTGCCACCGAAGGCGCCGTAGGAGCTCAACTCATCCCCTGTCCAGCGCCGAACACCAACCCCGAAGGAGCCCCCCTGTGGGACTCGACCTGATCAACGGCGTCCCCGCACACGTCCTGTTTGCACACATCGTCGTGATCCTGATACCCCTCACCGCTCTCGCTCTGATCCTGAGGGTTTCAGGGACTTGACCCCACGCTGCGCCTGCGTCTGGGCACTGAGTTGGAGCGGATCGCCGAGCAGCTCAGATAGTTGGCCCGGGCCCAGGACCAGTTGCAGGACCTGTACGAAGCCGTCCTGAGCCGCGACGTAGAGCTGCCCGTCGTGCTGGGTCTGATCGTGTCCACAGCGATCGAACTGGTCGGCGCTCGCTACGGCGCGCTGGGCGTACTTGATGAGGAAGGTGAAAATCTTGAACTGTTCGTCCCCGTGGGTCTGTCTCAGCAGGAAAGGGCAGACCTGGTCGGGGTGGAGCTTCCCCGCGGACGCGGGCTGCTCGGGCATCTGATCGCCCACCCTCAATCGTTGCGCGTCGATGACATCGCCGGCCACCCTGACTCAGCAGGCTTCCCGCCCGGCCATCCGTCCTTGCGCACCCTGTTGGGAGCGCCGATCAGCATCCGCGGGATGATCTACGGGGATCTGTATGTCTCCGAGCGGCTCGACGACCCGCCCTTTGTTGCCCACGACGAAGCCTTGATCGTCGCGCTGGCCGGCGCCGCGGCCTTGGCCATCGACGACGCCCACCTGTACGAGCAGGTCAGCCTCGACGCCGAGCGGTTCCAGCGGCTGGAAGGCCTCGCAGCCATCGCTGTCACCCCCTCGTCACACCAGGGCGGCGACGCCGGCTACGTCGAGTACCCGAGCCACCACTACAGAGCGAGGAACAGGCCTATGCCTCATCGCCCTCCTGGTCGGCGGCTTCGTTGGCGCGGCCGATCTCGGCCATGTGCTCCTCCGCCCAGGTCCGCAGCCCCGCAAGCGCGGCTTCCAGGGACAGCCCGAGTCCGGTGAGTCGGTAGAAGACCCGCGGCGGCACGGTCGGTTCGACTCGGCGCGACACCAGCCCGTCGCGGGTCAGACTTCGCAGCGTCACGGACAGCATCTTCTGCGAGACGCCGGGCATCCGGCGTCTCAGCTCCGCGAAGCGCACTTCGTCCGGTGCGGCATCGGCAAGCTTCTTGACGGCCATGGACGTCCACTTCGTACCGATGCGGTCCAGCAACTGCCGCGTCGGGCAGTGGGGATCGAACAGATCGCCACGTACCCCACGCTCGGCGGCCCGGGCTCCTCGGGTGGTCACCTATGGCTCACCACCTTCCCTGAAAGTGCCGCCTAGGAAGCGGTCAGAAAGTTACCTATCGTTCTGTGGTCACCAATGGTAACCAGCCGGAGGAGCCGTCATGCCCGTCACCACCGCACACCAACTGCGCCGCATCGCGACGAACGGCGTCCAACTCAACGTCGCAATCGCCGGGGACGGACCTGCGGTTCTCCTGCTGCACGGCTTCCCGCACACCTGGCAACTTTGGAGCGGCATCATGGGCCGACTGGCCGGGCAGTACCGGGTCATCGCCCCGGACCTGCGAGGCTTCGGTGCCAGTACACGTGCCGTCGAGGGTTACGACGCAGGCACCCTCGCCGCCGACGCCGAAGGGCTGCTCGACGCACTCGGCGAGCCCTCGGCAACGGTGGTCGGCATCGACGCGGGCACAGCCCCCGCCGTGCTGCTCGCGCTGCGCCGGCCCGGCCTCGTCCGGCGCCTGGTCGTCATGGAGGCACTGCTCGGCCGCCTGCCCGGAGCAGAACACGTCGTCGCGGACGGCGCCCCGTGGTGGTTCGGCTTCCACGCCGTCCCCGGCCTCGCCGAGACCGTCCTGGCCGGCAACGAGGCCCCGTACATCGACTGGTTCCTCGACTCGGGAACCCTCGGGCGAGGAGTACCCGACCACATCCGTGCGGCCTTCGTCCACGCGTACACCGGGAGCGAGGCCCTGCGCTGCGCGTTCTCCTATTACCGGTCCCTGCCCACCAGCGCGCGGCAGATCCAGGACGCCGTCGCGACGGCTCGGCTGACCATGCCCACCATGGCCGTCGGCTCTCACCCAGTCGGCACCGGGCTCGAAGGCCAACTCCGTCCCATCGCCGATGACCTGGTCGGACACCATCTCCAGGACTGCGGCCACATCATCCCCCTCGACCGCCCCGACGCATTGTTCGCGCTCCTTGCTCCCTTCCTCTCGGCCGATCTGTCGAAGTGACCGGAGCGGGGCCGAAGGATCACGGTCGGCGGTTCGGGCGTTCGTCCCAGCGACGAGTTGTCCGGGACCGCCGGATCAGGCTGCGCACGGTGATGATTGTGTCGGCGAGATCGAAGAGGGCATCAATGACAGTGCCGCGACGCTCGTAGCACCGGGCGAGACGGTGGAAGGTGTTCTGCCACGCGTGGGTGCGTTCGACGTGCCGACGCCGACTGGCCTGAATGGGCGCCTTCTCCCCCTTCTGCGCGATGCGTCCGTGCAGGCCGCGTTCGCCGAGCGGAGCGCGGGTGGTGTCCGATTCGACGGCTCGACGGCCTCGGCCCCGGTCACGTTGTTGCAGTTCACCGATGTATCTTCCATGATCGGGAGTTACACCGAACGTTTCAGTCCCGGCCCCCCAGCGAGTGGCGTCGAGTCCAGATATCGAATCTCATACACGCGTTCAGCGAAGCGCCAGCCCTCTGGGGTGCGCTGGTAACGATCGTGGTAGATCGCGTAATTGAGGTGCGAGGCGCCACCACGAATCCGGATGACTTCGGAGAGATAGGCGCGGCCGGTCGCGGTGTCTCCTGAGAGGGAGGTGACCCCGGGGTGGGTCGTCTGGGCGAAGACCTCGAAGCTGGTCTCACGTTGCTGCCCGAGACCTCGAATGCCCTCACGGCCGGCGGCCTCGATGCCGGCCTCCGGAATCCGGACAACGCCGTCCGGCATGAAGAGTGTGGCGAGTCGATCGTGGTCATTCATCATCGCCGCGTCCGTGAACTCCGCCCGGAGCGACTCGATTTCGACGCGGTCCCTCAGCTCGTCCGGTTCACTCGTCACCGCCTCGCTCACGAGACGGCCGCCGACGGCGGTGCGATCGTCGCGTGTGGCGACCAGGTCGACGACAATCCCGTCGCGATGTTGCTCCCCGAGTGCCATTGCGACTGCGTCTGTCACTGCTGCGACGAGCCGGGCCGCGATCTGCGGGCCGTCAGCCCGGGTGAGTTCCTCCTCTCGCATGGCGAACGTCACGGTCGGCGCTACCTCATGGCGCGCAACCCCGCCGACGGCCCAGCGGCCGACCGCAAGTCCCGCGAGCTGTACGACCACGAGGTTACGAGCCCACTCTCCGTAGACGGAGGTGACCGCGTCCGTGAGTCTGGCGATGAGGTCGTTCTCGTGCCCGGCGATCTGAGGCTCGAGGACGTGGACGGTGAGATGAGGCATGCTCGATCGTCTCCCTTCTGGGTTCAATCGGTTGGAGGCAGCTCAGGCGATGGACGCCGCGCGCACTTCGTATGGGCTCGAGTGCCGCGGTCCGGGCGCCGTCGGCGACGCCGTAGGAGACGATCGCGGCGGCTCTGTTCGCCCGCCCAGCCGGCGTAGACGAAGTCGATGGCGTTCTTGAGTGGGCCGGGGAGCTGGTTGTTGTACTCCGGCGCGACGAACACGAATCCCTCAAGCGCATCGATCGTGCGCACCCAGACCTGCGCCTCGGGGCCTCCCGGTTCCGCCCATGCCCCGAGACTTCGTGGACCCACCCGGCGACCTGCGGACCGAAGCCGTCCCGAACGCGTGCTGCCGACGACGATGCCGATCTTGGGCATGATGCGCTCTCCTGTCTCGGCTTCTGGGGCGTACACGGGCACGCGGTCGCCGGTGTGGTCGGCCGCTATGCCAACACCGACGCGGTAGCGGCCTCGATCGTCAGGAGACGGGCCGCCGTTGTCGACCGGCTGACATCGGCGGGACCTGATCCGTCGTATCTCGCGGGAGGATTCGTACGTGACGAGTGAAAGGCGCTGACCGAATGGACATCACAGGCGGAAACGGAGACGCTCCGGCGCGTCCTGAGGACGAGCCGCTCATGTCGGAGCGGCGGAACCTCGCCAATCTCGCCTACCGGCTGCTCGGCTCGCTGACCGAGGCGGAGGATGCCGTGCAGGAGGCGTACGCCCGTTGGTTCGCGCAACCTGTCGAGCGTCGGGCCGCTATCGCGAATCCCGCAGCCTGGTTGACCACCGTCGTGAGCCGGATCTGCATGGACCAGCTCCGTTCGGCGCGTATGCGCCGAGAGCGGTACGTCGGTGAGTGGATTCCAGAGCCACTGCCGGCGCGGGCCGAGTGGAGCGCGCTCTCCCACGGATCGACGGCGAGAGATCCCGCCGACCACATCACGTTGGACGAGTCCGTCGAGATGGCGTTCCTGGTGGTGCTCGACTCGATGACGCCGGCCGAACGCGTCGCCTTCATGCTGCACGATGTGTTCCGGGTGCCGTTCAACGAGGTCGCAGAGATCGTCGGCCGCACGCCGGGTGCCTGCCGCGAGCTCGCCTCGTCGGGTCGTCGACGAGTGGCTGCTGCCCGCACCCGCGGTGCAGGGGCGCGGCGGCGTTCTACCATCGTCGGTGAGTTCCGGCAGGCGTGGCAGGCCAAGGACGTGGATGCCCTGGTACGGCTCCTCGACCCGTCGGTCGTCGCCACCGCCGACGGTGGCGGTCGCGCGATGGCCTCGCCGGCGCCGGTCCGAGGCCATCTTCGGGTTGCGGAGTTCCTGGTACACCTGGCGGGTCTCGCCGGCCGACTCGACCTCCTTGAGCGGACCGTCAATGGCCAACCGGGCCTCGTTGCGCTGAACGGCAGTCAGGTGCTGACCGTGTACGCGTTCGACATCGACGAGTCCCGTATCCGACGTATCTGGGCGATTCGCAACCCGGACAAGCTCCGGTCATGGAGCAGTTGAGGTGCGCGTCGATCTCGAGCCTGACAACTCCCGCTGCATGGCCGTCGATCGGTCGGGCCGTCGGCGCCCTTCGATGCCGTGCTCGCACCGGCCCGACCCAGATCTCAGAAAGGAAGCACCGATGTCGTTCAACTCCCACACCCTGCACCTGACCACTCGCGGCACGGACGAGGCATCCGCCTGGTACCAACGGGCCTTCGGAGCCGCAGAGCTCACCAGGCTGGTGGTACCCGGCGGCCGGCTGATCCACGTCCAGGTCCGCATCGGGACGCTCACCCTGATGCTGGCCGACGAGTTTCCTGAGATGGAGTCCTTCGGGCCGCAGCACTTCGGTGGCACCTACGGTGCCATTTACCTGCATGTCGACGATGTCGATGACACCTGGCAGCGGGCCGTCGGTGCCGGGGCCACCGTGATTCGCCCGTTGAGCGACACATTCTGGGGCGAGCGAGAAGGTCAGCTGCTCGACCCCTTCGGTCATCGGTGGGGGCTCACGCAGCATCTCCGCGACGTCCCGCTCGCCGAGCTCCAGAAGCTCACGACCGAAGCGTTCTCCGGCCTCACCGCAGGCTGAACGCCGTGGTGCCGACGGCACGTTTCTGAGGGACTCCCCCGCATGGCTCGACGAGCCCGCCCCGGACGGTGGCTGACTGCCCGACAGACCGAGACGAGGTCGTGGCCCCGACGACGACCTCGAACCGGTCGGGCGACACCGTTTACCCCTTCCAGCGCCCTCGGGCCAGTTCCAGATTGTGGAGTCGCCGGCATAGCGGGGGACGCGGGAGGAGTCGACCGGCCCTCGCGGGTCGAAGGTGCGGCTCATGAGGGTCCTCAGATGGTTCTGAGTCGATGAGGTCGCGGGCGATCCGGAGCCGGGCGGACCGAAGAGCCCGTAGACCGTCGGGATGGGGATTGTTCAGTGCGGCCGTGGTGGCGGGCTCGGCCTCGATCGGGTGCGGCCGGCCAGGCGGTCGCGCCAGTTCTCGAGGATCCGCGCCTCGGTGGGCCTGGTAACGGGACTCACCGCCAGCTAGGCAAAGAGGCTGACGCTGAGGCCGTAGCAGATCGGCTCGTTGGCCGGGGTGCTCGTGGTGATCAGGAGCGCGATCGCAGTGGCACCGCCGCCGATCATCAAGGCGAGCGCGCCCTGGACGTTGCGCGGCCGGCACCAGACCGCGCACGCCGGTGGGCAGGGCGCTCTTGACGATGGTCGCGAAGACGGGTGGAGCACCTTGGTGGCCATGCCGATGACCACGCCGGCCAGCGCGTAGACCAGGCAGCAAGCGTGCGGTTCTCCGATACGTTCGGCCCGTCGGTCGTGGACAGTGCTGTGAGGTGTCGGCGACGCGAGGTGGCTCGACAGCGGGGTGGAGGCTGGGGTCCGTGACGGACCGGGCCCGACGCCCCCGTCAAGGGCTCCTTCGAAGCGGTCAGGAAAAGTTCAGGCCGGACCTGACAGCGTGCCGATCCATGACAACCAACACGTATGCGTCCGGTAGGCACTCCGGGCAGCGGCAGATGCTGAACAAGGTCCCGGAGGTGACGCTCTACTTCTGGGTGATCAAGGTGTTGTGCACCACCGTCGGGGAGACCGCGGCAGATCTGCTCAATGACAACCTGGGCATGGGGCTGACCAACACCTCGTACCTGATGAGCGCGCTGCTGGTGGTGACGCTGGTCTTCCAGTTCAGGGCGCGCGTCTACGTGCCGGGCCTGTACTGGCTGTCCGTGGTCCTGATCAGCGTGGTCGGCACACTGATCAGTGACAACCTCACCGACAATCTCGGAGTTCCGCTGGAGACCACGACGGCGGTCTTCGGCGTGGTCCTCGCCGTCACATTCATCGCGTGGTACGCGAGTGAGCGGACCCTGTCGATCCACTCCATCCGGAGCACGCGCCGGGAGGCGTTCTACTGGCTGGCGATCCTGTTCACGTTCGCGCTGGGCACGGCAGCGGGGGACCTCACCGCTGAGAAGCTGAACCTGGGCTACTGGCTCTCCGCAGTGGTGTTCGCGGCGCTGATCGCCGCCGTGGCCCTCGCGCACCGCACGCTGGACCTCAATGCTGTGTGGTCGTTCTGGATCGCGTACGTCCTGACGCGGCCGCTCGGCGCCTCGCTGGGCGACTATCTGTCTCAACCGGTGGCGGACGGCGGGCTGGGGCTGGGCACGGTGGGGACCAGTGCACTGTTCCTGGTGGTCATCCTCGGGCTCGTCGTCTTCCTCACCCGAACCCGGCGCGATGTGACGGAGGAGGTTGCAGTCAGCCCGCAGGAAGGGTGACCTCGAAGCGGGCGCCGGGCGCTGTGGTGTCCAGTGTGATGTCGCCGCCTGCGGCGCGGGCCAGGCGGCGGGCCAGGGCCAAGCCCAGGCCCGCGCCGTCGTGCCCGTCCCGGGGGTGGGCGCGGCGGCCCGGTTCGAAGAGCAAGGTGGCAAACCCCTCGGGTACGCCGGGTCCGTCATCGGCGACGTACACCGTGACTGCGCCGGCGCGCGGGGCGCAGCCGAGGGTGATCGACCGGACGGCGTAGCGGCGGGCATTGTCCAACAGCGGTATCAGGATGCGTTCGACGACCTCCTGCGAGACGCCGATATCGATGCCCGGGCCCGTACCGCCGGCAAGGGTTCGGTCCGTCACGACTGTCACCGCAGGGGCCCCGCCCGGGTCCTGTGCGGCGCTGAGCTGGGCGAGGTGGTGGCCGAGTTCCGGGAAGCGGCAGCGCCCGGGCGCCTGCGCGTTGCGGGTCCTGACCTCGGAGAGCAGTGAGTCGCAGATCTGCTGCATCCTCGCAGCGGCGTCCGCTATGGACTCCAGCGAATCAGCCGTTTCCTGCTCGCTGCGCGGCCGGACGGTGAGCCAGTCCGTCTCGGCGGTGATCCTCGACAGCGGGGTGCGCAGCTCGTGGGAGAGCTCGGCGGCCTGCTGCTGTTCGTGGCGCAGCACCGCAGCCAGTCGGTCGAGGAGTGCGTCGAGGCTGGTGGCGAATGCGGCGAGTTCGGTGGGCCTGCCCTCGGAGCCAAAGCGTTCGGGTACGCCCGCCGCGCTCCACCGTGTGGCCTGTTCGCTCATTGCGGCGACGGGTCGTAGCGCCCGCCCCACCGCGAGACGGGTGAGTAGGTAGAACGTCGCCAGCAGCAGTACGGCCAGTGCGATGGAACCGACCAGCGCGGTCTCGGCAGTGTTGCGGTACGGATCGAGGCTCAGGGCACTGACCACGGTGCCGACCTGCGTGGGTGCATGGCCTCGGACGGCCGGGGAGTCGATGGGGAAGGAGTACAGCCGCCAGGGATCGAGGCCCCGGTCGTCAGCGAACACCTCGCGGCTGTCCGCCAGTTGTCGCGCCTGCGCGTCGAGGGCAGCCGGGGCAACCGGTGGCTTCTCGATGACCCGGTCGCCCTGGAAGATCCACACCCCGGCGTCCAGGGCACTGTCCTCGGTGGGCTCACGGACGACGAGTTGGCCGTCGGAGCGTACGTCCACCGTGGCCGCCACTGCCTCGGCCCGGGTGCGGAGGACGTCGGCAGCCTGTTCGTGCAGCCGCTGGTCCAGAGCCAAGTTGAACACGGTGGTCAGGACTGCAATCCACAGTGCGCTGGTGGCGAGTGCCATCAAGGCGATGCGTCCGCGCAGGGTGTGCGGGCGTCGGGTGGCCGAGGGAGTACGGTCGGCCTTCATCCGAAGCGGTAGCCGACGCCGCGGACCGTGCTGATGGTTTGAGGGCTGTCCGCCGCACGCAGATTGCGCCGCAGCCGGGTCAGGTACTGGTCCAGGGTGTTGTCGCTGACCTGGGCGCCCTCCGGCCAGGCGGCCCGCAGCAGCGCGCGGCGCCGCACCACCTCTCCGGGGGCGGCCATCAGTCGGGCCAGCAGCCGGAACTCGGTGGGCGTGAGCGCGACGGACCGGTCCTGCACAGTCACTTTGTGGCGCTCAGGGTCCAGTCGCACCGTGTCGGCGCTGTCGGCGAGGGCGTGGGTATGGCCGGTGCGGTGCAGCACCGCGCGTACGCGGGCGGCCGGCTCGCTCAGGTGGAAGGGCTTGACGAGATAGTCGTCGCCACCGGAAGCGAAGCCCGAGAGCCGGTCGGTGAGGTTGCCGTGTGCGGTCAGGAAGATCACCGGTACGGCGATGCCCGCTCCGCGCATTGCCTGGCACACGTCGCACCCGTCCGAGTCCGGCAGTCCGATGTCGAGGACGACCGCGTGGACGCTCCTGTCGGCGGCTTTGAGGGCCGAGGCGCCGTCGTCGGCGGTCACGACATCGAAATCCTCGTCGCGCAGGCCTCGGGCCAGGACATCGCGCAGGCCGGGACCGTCCTCGACGACGAGAATGCGGGCAGTGGTCATCAGCCCAGTGTGGACCGGCTCGTGCGCCTGCCCCGGTGTGCGCGGTGCGGCGGACGGCGGTGTTCAGGTTGTGTTCAGGTGGCGGGAGCACTCGCAGTTGTCGGTCTACTGGTCGAAGTGAGTGGTGGTGTGTGGGAGTGAGTTCTGCTGGTGGGTGAGGCCGCGTACATCCAGAACCTGGCTGCCGGGATCAGGACGCTGCGACACCGCCTGTCCCTCTCGCTCGGAGAGAAGGTCACCAAGCTCGCTGCGGGCGGCTACCGGTCGAAGAACGAGTGGTTCCGCAAGTCCCGCCGTCCCGCGGCGCTGGAGGCGCGGCACGCGGCGGCTGTTGCCGACTGGCGGGCCGGGCGGGTACGGGTGGTGCGGGGTGGCAGAGGTCTCCTGAACACCCGCCACCATCTCCTACGCCCCCGGCACCTCACCAACCACGCCAGGGACCATAACGCCCCGCTTCGGTGATACCGGGGGCTGATCCGCGCCCATCACTTCGTACCCCGGTACTACGTGCCGCCGCTCCGGCGCGCACGCTGTTCAGGTCGTGTTCAGGCACGGCGTGCCAACGTGCGGATCATGACCACAGAGCACATTCTCGACGACCGGCCCCTCGTCCCCGTACGCCGGATGGCGAACAAGGTGCCAGGGGTGACCGTCTACTTCTGGATCATCAAGGTGCTGACCACCGGCATGGGCGAGACGGCGTCGGACCTCCTGGCCCGCCTGCTCGGTCCGGTTCCGGCGGTCGCTCTCGGCGGCCTCGCCCTGACGGCCGCCCTCGCCGTGCAGTTCGCTCTCCGCCGGTACGTAGCCTGGGCCTACTGGACCGCCGTCGTCATGGTCAGCGTGTTCGGCACCATGGCAGCCGACGTCCTGCACGTCGGCCTCGGCGTACCGTACGCCGTGTCGGCGCCGGCCTTCCTCGCCGTACTGGCCGCGGTCTTCGTCCTCTGGTACGCAAGCGAACGGACCCTGTCCATCCACAGCATCCGCACCCGCCGCCGCGAGACGTTCTACTGGGCGACCGTCCTCGCCACCTTCGCCCTCGGCACCGCCGCGGGCGACCTCACCGCCACCGTCGGGTTCGGCTACCTGGGCTCGGTCGCCCTTTTCGCGGCCGCCATCTGCGCGCCCGCCCTGGCCCACCGCTTCGGCGCCCTGAACGCGGTGACCGCCTTCTGGACCGCGTACGTCATCACCCGTCCCCTCGGCGCCTCCCTCGCCGACTGGATGGCACTCGGGCACGCGCGCGGCGGCCTCGGCCTCGGCCTGACACCGGTCACCCTCGCGTGGACAGCCGCGATCGTCGGATTCGTCGGCTACCTGGCCGTGTCACAACGCAACACACATGCCACCCCCGCAGCCTGAGGGTCAGAACGCGCCACGGTGCGGGCCGGCCACAGCCGGATCCGCGGGGCTCCTCGACGACGAAGCCGCAGCCGTCGTCGGTGATCTCCAGCTCGACACCGTCCGTGAGTTCGGTGAGGACGACGCCGACGGTGGAGGCGCCCGAGTGTTTGCGCACGTTGGCGAGGAACTCCTGCGTGCAACGCGGGCAGGGATGTCGCGCTCTCCGGTGCCCGACTTCGCGGTGATCAGCACGTGTTCGACGGGGCGCTGCTGCAACCCGCCCTCTGCGGCGATTGCCTCGCCGTGTCCCGCCTCTCCAATGCGGAAGTCCTCGGTGGTCGCCGCTTTGGTACCGCTGGGGATGCCGATACCGAGGCACAGGACGACGGACACGAGCCAGCCGACGGTGCCCCGCCAGGGGCGGACGGCACTCCAACGAGCCCTGCGTACCGGAAGATTCTTCATGGCCTCCATGCTCTTCGTCGGGGGGTGTGGTACCGACAGCAGCGACCGGTTGACTTGAGGCCCACCAACTGGTGGACCCCCGTCCGGCTCAGTGGAAGCAGGGAGTGTGGAAGACCATCGCGTTGTCTGACCTGAGGTCAGACAGCACGGTCGGGTCAGGGAGGCCGACCTCGAGCCCGAAGTATGCATGCAGTTGGACTGGCCTGCCCGATAAGCAATATGAACCTCGGCTGACTGGAGCCACCCTAAGAGCGACCGCCACTTAATGGTCAGCGAGGGCTTCAGGTTGCTGGCTGATCGGCGTGATTCGTGCAGCCGGGTTCAACATCGGCGCTCGCCTGGGCGACGAGTCAGGACTCGTTGGCCTGGGCGAGGATCGCCTCGATGCAGGCTGCAGCCTGTCTCCAGACGGTGAGGAACTCTGCCGTGTCTACCTGGGCTTCGCGCCAATGCGCATTCTCGTCATGCGAGCGGAAGTTGAACAGGATCGCGCGGTTGGTCATCTCGGCGTCGACCTGCATGTGGTCGAAGGTGTCACCCAGGCTCAGCTGATGCCGCTCATACGGTTCGCCGCTCTCGGCCAGGCGGGCGACATCTTGTAGGTCGCAGTAGTGCGGATAGAACGCCGTTGTACTTCCGTCGCCTATCGGCCAGCCGTTGAGCAGGATCTGGAAGAGACCGAAGCGCCGCAATGGCATGTACTCAAGTACCACGACCTGGAAGCCGCCCGGCGATCCGAATATGCCCACAGACTCTCATTTCTCCAGGATGTCGGCGAGGTACGGCTTAAGGGGATGACTCGCAGGCACGACCTCTAGCGATCATGAAGCTCTCCAGGCTCAGCGATCGCCGGAGGATTCGTGCCTACCGTCCCATCATCCCTGTTCGAACCGCTGTGGGACCAGTTCAGCGCGTTGCTTCCTGACCGGCCCGAGTTCGATCCGGCGTATCCATGAGGCTGCCACCGCCGCCGGGTCCCCGACCGGGTCGTCTTCCGCCACGTCGTAGACGCCCTGGTCCACGGCTCAGGATATGAGCGGATCGCTAGCAACGAGTGCTCGGCCACTACGATCCGGCGCCGGGTCAGGGAATGGGCTCACCTCGGACTCGCCACGCAGATTCACGCGATCGCCCTGGCCGCTTACGACACGATGATCGGCCTGAACCTCGATGATTTGTCTGCTGACGGCTGCCACACCAAGGCCCCTTGCGTCGGCGCCAAGGCCGGACCTTCACCGGTCGACCGTGCGAAGCAGGGACTCAAACGCTCCACTTTGGTCGATGCCAGTGGAATCCCGCTAGGCATTCCGTCGGCCGGCGCGAATCGGCATGACTCGAAACTGCTGGAACCGACCATCGAGGCGGCCGAACATCAGCTCGGAGCCCTGCCTGAGAACGTCGCGGTCCACCTGGATTCCGCTCACAACGGGAAGTCCTGCCGTCGCGTTCTGGACAACCACAGGCTGATCGGCGCCCGAGGGAGTCGCGCCCTCGGGCTACTCGACCGTTGCATTTGCGCTGCCCCGGTCCCGGTCTGTCGCGGGGAGGGCGTTGTCGATGAGGACGGCGGCGATGGCGGCGGCGGCGGGGAAGGATTCGGCGTTGAGGACTCGGGTGCGGACCGAGGCGCCATCGAGGAGCAAGGCCAGTTGTTCGCCGAGCTGTTCGGGGTTGGCGGCGCCGGCTTCGCGGGCCGTTTCAGCGAGCCGCGCGGCGATGGCGAGCTTGTAGTCGCGTGCGTATTGGGACGCGGGGTGTTGGGGGTCGTGGAGTTCGACGGTCGCCGCGATGTAGGGGCACAGGGGTGTGAGTCCCTCTGGACCGGACGTGGGCAACTCGAAGGCGGCAAGGAGTCGTTCGCGGGGCGTGAGGTCGGTGCGGTCGAACACCTCGGCCATGATGCCGGGATCGAATCGGCGCAGGTATTCGGCGACCAGTTCGTCCTTGCCGGTGAAGTGCTGGTAAGCCGTGCGCTTCGAGACCTGGGCAACTGCGCAGAGCTGGTCCATGCCGGTGCGGTTGATGCCCTGAGCACGGAACAGTTGCTGTGATGCGCCGAGGATGCGCTCGCGTGCGCCCCTGCCGCGACGCCGACCTTGGGGGCCTTTCTCCAGTTTCGTCATCCCTCCATCATAGCCCAGTTCGGTACTGATCAGTGTACATAGCTTGCGTTCCCGCCGGTCGCCGGAGTAGGTTTAAGTACACAGCTCGGTATACAAAGGAGCGATCGTGGGAAAGCTCGATGGCAAGGTAGCGGTGATCACGGGCGGGTCGACCGGCATGGCGCTGGCCGGCGCGAAGCTGTTCGTTGAGGAAGGGGCTCATGTCTTCATCACGGGCCGGCGGCAGGAGGCGCTGGATGACGCCGTCAAGGTGATCGGCCGGAACGTGACCGCAGTGCAGGGTGACGCGGCCGACCTGGACGACCTTGACCGTCTGTACGAGACGGTCAAGCGGGAGAAGGGCTCGATCGACGTGCTGTGGGCGAGTGCCGGGATGGGCGAGCAGGGCAAGCTCGGCGAGATCACCGAGGAGCAGTTCCATCGCGCGTTCGGGCTGAACGCGCGCGGCACGCTGTTCACGGTGCAAAAGGCGCTGCCGCTGCTCAACGACGGTGCCTCGATCTTCATGACCGGATCGAACGCTTCGCTCAGGGGCTTCCCCGGGTGGAGTGTGTATGCGGGGAGCAAGGCCGTGCAGCAGGCATGGGCCCGTGTGTGGCTGAACGAGCTGAGGGACAGGCGGATCCGGGTGAACGTGCTGACCCCCGGCCAGGTCGCCACCGCCAAGCAGGAGGAGGTGTTCGACGAGGAGACGAAGCGGCAGTTCGAGTCCCTGATCCCGCGGGGCAAGATGGGCCGCCCCGAGGAGATCGCGACGGTCGCGCTGTTCCTCGCCTCGGACGACTCAAGCTATGTGAACGGGCTGGAACTGACCACCGACGGCGGCACCACGGTGATCTGAACACACACCGGCGCATTCGGGGCCGGTCCCTTGACCCGTTGACTGCCTTCTCGCGGGTGTGCCCGGAACTGCGCACGAACGGGGAGTAACGATCATGGATGCCCCGTCCTATGTCGATGACCTGACCTCCTTGGAACAGGTCACCGAGGGACAGGTTCCCGCATCCCGGCCTACCGGCGGAGGAGCCCTGCGGCTCACCCAGTTGGGTGAATCGGCACAAACGAAACAAAGCGAAAGTTCGAGAACATGGGAGAGAGCACACCTCATGAGCAGCATCAGCATCATCGGCACTGGGAACATGGCCCGTACCATCGGCGCGCTGGCGGTAGCGGGCGGCAACACCGTCGAGGTCCTGGGCCGCGATCACTCCAAGGCCGCTGACCTGGCCAAAGCTCTCGGCGGCGGCGCCACGACGGGAGAGTGGGGCGCCGTCCCGGCCGGGGACATCGTCATCGTGGCCCTGTTGTTCGACAGTGTCGTGCCGGCCGTCGCCAAATACGGAAGCGCCCTCGCGGGCAAGGTCATCGTCGACATCAGCAACCCCTTCAATTCCACGTTCAACGGTCTGGCTCACCGCGAGGTCACCTCAATCGCGCAGGAAGTCGCCAAGGTGGCCCCGGCCAGTGCCAGCGTGGTGAAGGGATTCAACACCGTGTTCCGTCATGTCCTGGAGAACGGCCGGCCCGACGTATTCATCGCTGGCGACAACGTGCAGGCCAAGGCGGACGTGGAGGCGTTCATCAAGAGCCTCGGGATGCGCCCGATGGACGCCGGTGGCCTGGAAATGGCGCACTGGCTGGAAGGAGCGGGTGTGCTCACGATGGGCCTCGCCCGCCACGGGGTGGGGGGCTGGGACTTCGCCCTCGGCGTCACGGAACTTCCCGCCTGAGCCGCACCGGAGGAGATACTCGCGATGAGGCTTGGAGCTGCTTTTGCGACGTCACCGATCGTGCTCGGGCTGGCAGTGATATGGCGTAGCGCCCGCCAGCGGACGGTCAGCAGCGCGAACCCACACTCACCCAAACGGCGCAGGCCACGCAGCAGGGCCCTGTAGGTGCGGTTTTCGCTGTCGAGCGCCTGGTCACCCGGCGTGTCCGACCAGCGTGAACACGCCGATCGGGAAGCCATTGGGCTCAGTCAGGGCTTGGACGCTGCCGCCGGGTTCGTGGTGCTTGCCGGAGTACCGGGCGTCGATCTGCTCGCCCAGTCAGTCGGTGGAGAGCAGCCTGGCACGATACGCAATCGCGTGGAGTCCTTGGGGCGTGAAGATCACTTTGGCGAGAGCTCTTCTCCCAGGGACTCCACACCCATCTGGTTACCATCACGCCCCCGTGCGGATCAGGCGGGGACGGCAGCCGGACTGAACCTGATCTCGGTGAGGTCACCTCAGTGCGGGACAAAGCATCAACTAGTGTGATGCGCCGGATCAGGCAACGCTTACCCTCTCGACGACGGGGCGTAGGCGACGGTCCTCGGCGGGGCGGTACGCGGTTGCTCTGTTGGAACCGCTCACCACACCGCCGCGTCCATGGCTGGCATGGACGAAAGAACCTCGGTCACAGGTGTGAACCCGAAGGCCAACGGCGGCGCCGGATGCCTACTCGCCGGCTTCGGTGCGACAACCTCGCCGCTTGTCTGGGCACCGCGGGCCGCGGTCAGTATCAACGGAGGATTCGAGGGCCACGCTCGCGATCTGAGCGTACTCTTCGTCGATCTGCCGCTCAACCGGGTTGATCACCCAGGTGGCAATCGAGCCAGCGGCACCGTACGAATCTGGGTCATCGGTGAAGAAACCCACCCACACTGTCGACGGGCCGTACGTGTAGTGCTCCTTACCCCTCACTGACGGCAGCGGCTTCCACTCACATGGCTCGAGCGGAGCTCCAGAGGCCGGAACTGGCGTGTCTCACCACGGTATCGCCGGGCAGGCGGGCCCGGGACCGCTCCAAGCGAACCCTCCCCCACGACTACGCGCTGCACCACTCACAAGTGCCTGCGAGATCAGATCTTGCGTGTCACGCTCCGCCCCCGAACTCCGCTTGCAGGCCCTACGGGCTCCGGAAGCAGACATGCAGGGATGCATTCGAGGCAACGTGACCCTTTCCCCGGTGAGCGTGACGGGCGGTGTCACGCTCTCGCTCACGCTCCGTCAATGTGACACCGCTTGGGAGCGTGCGGCCCATGACCTGGGACACCGGAGTTTGATGGTTTGCCACCAAAGCGCAACCCAGGTCGTTGCGGTCGCCTGAGTACAAGTACTCATGAATCCTGCCGGGATGCGGGAGAGGATTGGCGGATGACGACGTTGAAGAAGACGGGGGCCCGGCTCGGGACGCTACCGTTGGCAGTGATGGTCCTGTTGGCGGCGGGGTGCGGGACGCAGCAGGCAGGGGATACCGTCAAAGCGTATCGACGTTCGTATCCAACGCCGAGTACACCGGCGGATTTCCTCTGCCCCGGCGAGGACCCCGAGCCGACGGCTGCCACGGCAGCAGCCACCGCCCCCAGCGCAACCGTGCCGCCGACCGACCACTACGCCGAGAACCACGGATTCAGAGTTCCCATCCCACTCCATGGCCAGAACCGCTGCGATGGGCTCACGGTCACCGAACGCGTCAAGAGCGCACTCGAACCATTGCGTAAACGCGGCGACTTCGCCCCACAGCACGTCCAAAACGTGCTCACCGACCTCGGCTACCCCGCCGGGAAGGTGTACCAGGACGGCCCGACGGGGGTCGGCTTCCTCATCGTCATCGACGCTTCTCCATGGTGCGTGGAGGGAACGATGAGCCGGGACTCCACCAAGGCGGACGCATTCGGCGGCTACCCCGACGGCACCGGCTGCGAGCCCCCGCAGGGCGGCCATTGACCACCCGAGCCCTTTGGACAGTTCGGTGTCATCGAGGTCGACTGGCTCCGGCCTCATCCTTGTCAGGTCCATCGCCGGACGTCGTCGGCATCGGCAAACCCGCTTTGCGCCTCGCAAGACGTAGGGGTCCGGCATGTACCGCGACTATTCGCCCGGGTTGGTGTCAGGCGCTGATGTCAACGACTGCGTTCTACGTGACTTCAGTTTGTAGTGACGCCATACGAGATACGTGGACAAGGCGACCGTCGCACCAGCGACGATCTCGGGCGCGAGGCTATGAGCGGATACGGCTTTCGCAATGCTCCCGAGCCCGAGTGCCATGACAGTCCACAGGGGTGGTCCCTGTGGTTGCCGCTTCTCTGCCGGCCCCATCACCGTCCCCCTGTCCCCTCAGCCATCGTGGGCGGCACTGTATCCCGAGTGGTCGGTGGAGGGGCATTGGGGGAGCCTCCCACACCTACTCCCGCACCTCCGACGACCTCGCCGGCTCCGTTCCTGACAAGCCGGCCGGGGTTCAGGCGGGATGGCACCGAACCAGGTAGTCCGGCCCTTCTGGGGAGGTAGCGACACGCCGACACACCTGGCCGCCCGCAGGACGGCCGCTCAGGAACGAGGTGTCGGGCACCCGCCGGCGCCCTGCGCCGAGGGTCGGGCAGCGCCTGCAACTCGTCGTAGCGCGTGTCGACACCCCCGCGGCCTGGATGCGTGTCAGCGGCGACCTCGCCTGCCTCGTACCGAGCATTACATGGGCAGAAGATGTTCCACTGCTCCAGGGCGTGTTTCAGATGTCCGCCAGACGGGTCTGACAGTGGGCTGCGAGGATGCAGGCATGGAGCAAATATTGAGTCGGCAGGAAGCGTCGGAGGCTGTCCACGACTACGGCTGGCGCTTCTTGCTGGGCACTTTGCGAACGGCAGTCCCGGTCGGATCGTTGGCTCAGGCGATCGGCTTGGCGGCGGACGCCATCGCGGTGTGTGGCAGCAACGCCGATCGGCACCTTCGGGTCGATGCCCGCCCCCAGCGGGTCGTGCTCACTCTGCAGTCGCTGGACCATGCAGCGGTTACCACCCGGGACGTCGAACTCGCGCGTCGGATCTCCACCGCCGTCAACGAGACCGGGTTGCTGATGACGGAGCCCGAGATCGGAACGGGGGCACCGCGGTCAGTCCAACTCCTGGAGATCGCGATTGATGCGCTGGGCATCGCCCAGATTCGGCCGTTCTGGAAGGCAGTGCTGGGCTATGCCGACGAGGCGGGCGCCAAAGGACCGGAGGATCCGCTTGTCGACCCTGTTGGGCAGGGCCCGGCAATCTGGTTCCAGCAGATGGATCGGGCGCGCCCACAGCGCAATCGCATCCACTTCGACATCTGTGTTCCCCATGACGAGGCACCCCGGCGGATCGAGGCCGCGCTGGCGGCAGGGGGCCGACTCGTATCCGCGACCCGTGCCCCCGCATTCTGGGTGCTCGCCGACGTGGAGGGGAACGAGGCCTGCGTGACCACATGGCAGGGCCGAGACGACTGAGGTGCGCTTCGAACCTAGCGGTCACAGCCACTCGTTGATGGTTGCTACCAGCACGGTGGCCTCGTAGCGAACGGCGAGCTTGTCGTACCTTGTGGCCACTGCGCGGTGGCGTTTGAGACGATTGATCCCACACTCCACCGCGTGGCGCTCCTTATAGTCGTCCTTGTCGAACGTCGGTGGCCGGCCCCCGTGGGAGCCATGCCTGAGGCGGTTGGCGATCTGGTCACGCTTCTCAGGGATCGTGCAGCCGATACCTCGTCTGCGCAGGTAGACCCGGTTCGCGCGGGAGCCGTACGCCTTATCCGCGCGAACCTTGTCCGGCCGGGTGCGTGGTCGTCCCGAGCCGGGCCGGGGCACGCGGATGCGGCCCAGCACGACCTGGAACTGCGGGGAGTCGCCGCGCTGACCGGCTGTGATCACCATCGACATCGGCTTCTGGGCCTGCTCGACCGCCAGATGGATCTTCGTCGTCAGCTCACCCCGGGAGTGTCCGAGCCCATGGTCGGCGGGCTCGTCGAAGACGCCTCCGGGCGGCTCGACCTGCGAATCCCCTTTTTGCGGGCACCTGTCGCGTGCTAGTACGCCCGGCAGACTGTGGAGTCCACCGAGATGTCCCACGTGATCAGGCCCTTCGCGTCCGCCCGGGCCTGGAGTTGCTCGAAGATGCTGTGCCAGGTGGCGTCGCGCTGCCAACGGCGGAACAGCCCGTGCACCGTCTCCCACGGCCCGTATCGTGCGGGCAGGTCCCGCCAAGGAACGCCGGTCCGCGTACGGAACCGTATCCCGTTGATCTCCACTTCTGAAACACGCTCTGGTTCGCAGTGCGCTTCTGCCCTGCTGTAGGTGTAGGTGTAGGAGACTTGCACCCTGTGGCCTTCTGGGACGAAGTCGAACTAGTGCCGGATCAAGCAACGTTTGCCCTGTCGACGACGGCGCGTAGGTGCCGGTCGTCGGCGTGGCGGTTTCGCCAGATGATGTAGCGGCGGATCATGCTGCCCTGCTCTTTGTGGGTGGCGTGGTCCGTGCCGTCGAGGGTGAAGTAGCGCAGGGCTGTGAACTGGGCCTCGATCCGGTTGAGCCACGAGGAGTTCGTCGGGGTGTAAGCAATCTCGACGTTGTTCGCCGCGGCCCAGGTGCCGACGC
>NZ_JBHVWN010000063.1:0-43658 GCF_042882275.1 Streptomyces sp. NPDC058231
CCGTGCGTATCTCCATCCCCTGTTTTTCCACCTGGCGGGGGCGCCGTTTGGGGGGTGGCGCGGCACCGCACCCGCGGGGGGTTGTGGCGGCGCCGCTCTCCCGTTGGCCGGTGCCGCCCCAGCACGCACCGGCCTGTGACTGCTCAGCCGGCGGCCGTCACGCCCCGGCCGGCAGTACGCCCCGGCAGCGCCGTCGGCCAGTGGGCCAGCGCAGCCGTCGCTCCGTACCAGGCGGCGAGACCGGCCACCGCTGCGAGCCAGCCGCCGACCTTGCCGAGCCCGTCACTGCCGGCGAACTGCCCTATGCCCAGCAGCAGAAGCCCCAGGAAGAGCAGCCCGTACGTGCCCTGCGCGAGCAGACCGCCGCCGGCCGCCCCGAGGGTGAGGGTGAGTGCGAACAGCGCCCAGAGCAGCAGGAACAACCCCGCCGCATGACTGGAGACATGGGCATCGGCGCCGGTGCCCCAGGTGAACCAGAAGGCTCCGAGCCCCGCGAAGGCCGTGCCGGTGAAGGCACTGCCGCCACGGAATTCCAGCACTCCGGCGACGAACAGGGCGATACCGCCGACGTACAGCGCGAGCGAGACGGCGTCGGCCGCCGTCACCCCGTCGATGACCCGGGTATGACCGATGCCGAACGCCAACAGGGTGAGTCCCAGGGCGAGATGGCCGAGGATGGAGGTGGTGCTGCTTCCCGCAGAGACGTCATTGTCCACGGCGGGCTCCCTTCAAGGCAGTGGTGCTGATTCCCAGTGACCCTTATGTACCCTTCACAAGCGCACAATCCACCTCTGCGGATGAATAAATTCCCCGTTTCCAACAGCGAGTTGACGCCACGTGGGCAAACCGGACCCGGACGGCGGGCCGAGCGCGAATGCGACGGCACGGGACGGGACGCGGGACGCCCTCGGCGGCCCACGACCGGTACGGCCGCGGGGTGCACGGAAGGGACCGGCGGAGGAACTCGCACCGGAGGTGGGTCGTGACATGCCGGGCGGCCGGACGCGGCGGGCGCAGCCGGCCGGGCAGGCCCGGCGGACGCGCGGGAGGGACGCGTCGGGGCCGGGCGGAACGGTCAGGGGATGACCACGACCGGGCGCTGCGCACGGCGCGCCAGCCTTCCCGCCACCGAACCGAAGATCCGGCCGACGATGCCGTGCGTGGAGCCCACCACGATCGCGTCGGCCGAGTACTCCCGGCCGACCTCCTCCAGCTCGTGGCAGATGTCGCCGCCGCGCTCGACGAGCACCCACGGCACCTCGGAGAGGTAGTCCGCGCAAGCGAGCTCGAGACCGAGCACCTCGGTGCGGTGGTCGGGCACGTCGACGAAGACGGGCGGCTCGCAGCCCGCCCATACCGTGGTCGGCAGCCGGTTGGCGACATGGACGATGATCAGGCCGGAACCTGATCTTCGGGCCATGCCGATGGCGTAGGCGAGGGCTCGCTCACTGGACGTGGAGCCGTCGAAGCCGACCACGACCCCATGCCGGAAGGCGGGATCGCAGGAGTGGCGTGGTTCTTCGACCGCCAGGGGGTCCGACAGTGGGTCGGCTACCTGCTTGCGGTCCGCGGGTTCGGGGATTTCGTGACCGGCCATCGGTGTCTCGGCGAAGAGAGTCCTCGTAAGGAGAGAGCGGCTGGGGGAAGGTGCGTCAGCGGGCGGTGATGCGGTGTCCGGGAATCATCTTCCCAACCCCTTACCCCCAAGGGTACGGCGCCACTCCTCCACTGCCCAGACCCCCGCAAAGCGCGTGCGACGTTCCAGGGAGCATGCCCGAGGCAGCCGCGGATGGCAATGCCGGTTGCGTAGTACACCCAGGCCGTCGGACGGCACACGGCGTACCGTGGCCCGCCGGGACGGACTCCCCTCGGCGACGCATCCGCACCACAGAGTCACCGCCAGGATCCTGGACACCGCGGCGGGCGTGCGCCGCGGCGCACGCCCGGCGAACCGCCGGGCCGTCCCGGTCGACGACCCCGCCAACACCCCCGTTCCGCCGGGCCGGCCGCCGTCGGACGTCCCCGCGGCCGAAGCGATCCGCCGGGCGGTGTTCGGCCGCCCGTTCGCACCGGCGGCTCCCGTGGTGTACGGCACATCGACGGACGGGGCCGTCGCCACCGCCTCGGGTCCTGCCGCCGCCCCCATTGCCTGCCGGAACACGTCCTCCCGGCCCGAACGCACCGCCGCCCACCCGGCCGAGGGGCGCACAGGGGTGGCCGCCCGATGAAGGTTGTGCGCCGGTCGAACGGCTGATTCCGGCACGCACAACCGTAGGTTTTCAGCCAACTTCATACCCCTGTCCATTCCTTGGGGAATTGGCCGATCAACCCCCTTGCCACCAGGCAAGAAGAGACCAGGCGGTACGCTTCTACCCAACGGGGACGGGCCACGTACGGAAGGCGCACTTCCCTGCGGGGCCTGGGGGTGGAACGCTTCGTGATCGAATGCTTCCCGCCAAGTTGCCATGTCGACATAGCGCCGCTTGGTCAACTTGTCACGCCGGCGCCACGAGACGCAGTAGATTCGATCTTGGGTGTCGAAGACTGGGACTCGCGCAAGACCGAGGGGAAATGTGCAGGTGCGACAGGCCCGTAAGGACCAGGAAGACGCGAACACCGAGGGGGGCTTAGCGTCATGAGCCAGGACTCCGCCGCCGCAACGGAGGCTGTACGGAAGCTCAGCGGACGACGACGTCGGGAAGTCGTCGCTGTCCTGCTGTTCAGCGGCGGCCCCATCTTCGAGAGCTCGATCCCGCTCTCCGTGTTCGGAATCGACCGGCAGGACGCGGGAGTTCCGCGCTACCGACTCCTCGTCTGTGGCGGGGAAGAGGGGCCGCTGCGCACCACCGGGGGACTCGAACTCACCGCGCCCTACGGGCTGGAGGCGATCAGCAGGGCAGGCACCGTCGTGGTGCCCGCCTGGCGTTCGATCACCTCGCCGCCGCCCGCCGAGGCGCTGGACGCGCTGCGCCGCGCCCATGAAGAAGGGGCTCGCATCGTCGGGCTGTGCACCGGCGCGTTCGTGCTCGCCGCCGCCGGCCTGCTGGACGGCCGGCCGGCGACCACGCACTGGATGTACGCACCGACGCTGGCCAAGCGCTACCCGTCGGTCCATGTCGACCCGCGTGAGCTCTTCGTCGACGACGGCGACGTGCTCACCTCCGCCGGGACCGCAGCAGGGATCGATCTCTGCCTGCACATAGTCCGCACGGACCACGGCACCGAGGCGGCCGGGGCACTGGCCCGCCGGCTCGTCGTGCCGCCGCGGCGCAGCGGCGGTCAGGAGCGCTACCTCGACAGGTCTTTACCCGAAGAAATCGGCTCCGACCCGCTCGCCGAGGTCGTCGCCTGGGCACTGGAGCACCTCCACGAGCAGTTCGACGTGGAGACGCTCGCGGCGCGCGCCTACATGAGCAGGCGGACCTTCGACCGGAGGTTCCGTTCGCTCACCGGGAGCGCACCGCTCCAGTGGCTGATCACTCAGCGGGTGCTGCAGGCGCAGCGGCTGCTGGAGACGTCCGACTACTCGGTCGACGAGGTCGCGGGCCGCTGCGGCTTCCGCTCGCCGGTCGCGCTGCGCGGACACTTCCGGCGTCAGCTGGGCTCGTCCCCCGCCGCGTACCGGGGCGCCTACCGGGCGCGCCGTCCACAGGGCGGGGCGATGGAACCGGTGGCGACGGAGGCGATGGAGACAGCCGTGCCCGCACAGGGCATGCCCGTGGGCCGGAGGGCCGGCATGGCGGCGACCCCGTCGGGGCCTCCGCCGTCCTCCGCGTTCACGGCGGGGCAGCCGGAGCAGGGGAAACCGGGTTCCGACGCATACCCCGTGGGACGCCCGACCCTGCCGGGGCAGCGCAGCGCCCCGTAGGGTGGGGCGCATGAACGATCGCATGGTGTGGATCGACTGCGAGATGACCGGGCTCTCGTTGACGGAAGACGCACTCATCGAGGTGGCCGCACTGGTCACCGACTCGGAGTTGAACGTGCTCGGCGAAGGGGTGGACATCGTGATCCGCCCGCCGGACCGCGCCCTGGAGACGATGCCCGAGGTGGTGCGCCAGATGCACACCTCCTCGGGCCTCCTCGACGAGCTGGCCGGCGGCACCACGCTGGCCGACGCCGAGGCCCAGGTGCTGGCCTACGTGCGCGAGCACGTGAAGGAGCCCGGCAAGGCTCCGCTCTGCGGGAACTCGGTCGGCACCGACCGTGGCTTCCTGGCGCGCGACATGGCGGCGCTGGAGGGGTACCTGCACTACCGGATCGTCGATGTGTCCTCGGTCAAGGAGCTGGCCCGCCGCTGGTACCCGAGGGCGTACTTCAACAGTCCGGAGAAGAACGGCAACCACCGGGCGCTCGCGGACATCCGTGACTCCATCACGGAGCTGCGTTACTACCGGGAGGCTGTCTTCGTACCTCAGCCCGGGCCGGACTCGGAGCATGCGAAGGCCATCGCGACACGCCTGGCGTCGCCGCCGGCCTAGGGCCTCGGGAAGCCGCTGGTCACGGCCCTTCACGGGGTCGGGATCGGCGGCTGAACAACTGGGGCGCGAGCACCCTCTCGGACCCTGTACACTTTTTCTCGGCCGGTCAGAAAAAGATCGGACGCGGTGGGTATAGCTCAGATGGTAGAGCACCTGGTTGTGGTCCAGGATGTCGCGGGTTCGAGTCCCGTTACTCACCCTGTAGAGAAGGGCCCCGGTCTTCGGACCGGGGCCCTTCTTCGTATCCGCACCTCTCCCCCAGGACGGCGTGACGGCCGTCACGCCGTCCTGGGGTGGCTCGCTCCCGGGCGCGTACGGCCTTGCGGCGACCGGGCCCGCGTCGGCGGGCCGGGCGGGGTGTCAGCGGGCGCCGCGGGCCCTCGGCGTGGTCGTTGCCGCGGAGCCCGGGGCCGTCCCCGGCCGGCCGCCTGAGCCGGCGGGCGCCACGGAGCGTCCGCCACGCCTGCGGTGACCGGGGCAGCCTCGCACGGTTGCCGCAGCCGTGCGGAAGGTCAGACGGCCGTCGGCGCGTCAGCCCGGGTGCGGCGTGGAGCCGGCGCCTCCAGCCGGGCGACGACGTTGGCGTGGAAGCGGTCCACCGCGGCATCGACACTCCGGATGAATCCGGACTCGGCATTGCCCCGGCCACTGCCCATGCCCTTGAAGAGGGAGAGCCGGAAACCGACGATCTGCGCGCCGTCCTTCGGCAGGATGTCGGCAGGTTCGGGACGCAGCCGTTCCAGGGTGCCGCGCGGCCCCGTCCCGTCGCCGTCGACGAGCGTCTCGATGTGCAGATCTGCCGGTGCGGCCTCCAGCTGCCGGATCAGCCGCTTGGCCCGGCTGAGCGGGTAGCCCTGTTCGGGCGCCGGCACCTCGATCGAGGTGCGCAGTTTTCCGGTGCGCAGATCGGCGGAGACGGCGAGGATTCCCGGCGTGCCCTCGATACGGATGTCGGCGTTCAGACGTCCCTCCGCACAGAGGTGGTCAGCCAGCTCGGCGCGGCGCACGCGCGGGTCGACTCCGCGTCTGGTCCGCTGGACGGGCAGCACCTTCTGGCCGAGCTCACCGCCGAGC
The DNA here is from genome assembly GCF_042882275.1 of Streptomyces sp. NPDC058231. NCBI lineage: Bacteria > Bacillati > Actinomycetota > Actinomycetes > Kitasatosporales > Streptomycetaceae > Streptomyces > Streptomyces sp. NPDC058231. The sequence goes on from NZ_JBHVWN010000063.1 coordinate 5,556, forward strand.
CTCAGGCAGACCTGCCTGACCAGTCGTTCCCAGCTCTCGATGACCTCCAGGGCCCGGGGGTCACCCTGGCACAGGGTCTCGTCGTCGATCCCTCTGCGGACCGGAACCCATGCCGAACCCATGTTCTGGAAGCCGTGGCAGCCCGAGTTCTCGTGCTGAAGGTAGTGAAGGAGCTCCTGCAGCAGCCAGGCGTGCGCGGCGTTGCCCACACCCTCATGGCGGATCAGCATCTGCGCCTGGTGCACGACCTCGGCCCAGGAGAGATGCCAGAGCGCGACCTTGTGCTTCCGCCGGCCGTCGACCCTGACGTCGACGAGCGCGCTGCCCTCGAGAGCCACATCGTTGGAGAGGGTGATGACGGCCTCGTAGCCGCGGCGCGCCGCGATGTCCATGTACGCCTGCACCTGGTCCGGCTTGAGGGCGCTGCCGTTCGTCTTGGTCTCGACCAGAGCGGTCCACAGCTTGCCCGCCCGCTCGACCCGGATGACACCGTCAGGGCGCCGGGGGGAGTCCCCGTGCGGAAGCGACACCTCCGTGAACGTCTCCATGCGTCCGGCGGGCGCTCCGAACGCGGCGGTGAGCCGGCGGCCGAACTCCGGCACCTGAGCCATCACGGACAGCACGACCGAAGTGGCACGGGTCTCGCGTTCCCGGTCGCTCTTGAGAGCCGAGGCGGGAAAGAGGCGTGCCGTTCGCCACGAGTCGTTCTCCGCGAGGGACTTCTTCGTGATCCCGGGAAGAGTCACCTTCTTCTTGGCCGTCCGCGGTCGGGAGGACCGCTGCGCAGCCGCCGGAGGCTCCTGGGCGGCGGGCTCCGCCACCACCGACGGCTGGGCGGGGACACGGGGCGGTGTCCGGGATCCGGTTCCCGCCGAAGGCGCGTCGGGCTGCTCCCGGTCCTCCCCGGCCGCCTGCTGCCGCGCGGCCTCCTCCTCGGCATCGTCGTCGATGTCGACGCCGAAGTCCGTCGCCAGCCCGGCCAGGCCGGACGCGTACCCCTCTCCGACGGCCCGGAACTTCCACTCCCCCGAACGCCGGTACAACTCGCCGAAGATGAGCGCGCTGACCGCTCCGGCGTCCTCGACGGCGAACCGGACCAGACCCTCGCCGGCGCTGTCGGCGAGCGTGAGGCGGAGGTCGTTCAGGTCGCCGAACCGGGATCCGTCGTAACGGCTCGCGGAGATGACGATCCGTTCGATCCCGGGCGGTACCGCGTCGAGATCGAAGCTGATCCGGTCCTCGCTGCCGTCGGCCGTGGGGGTCTTCCCGAGAAGCTGCACGCTCCCGTTGCCGACGACCGGGTTGTTGTAGAAGCAGAAGTCGACGTCGCTCCTCACTTTGCCGTTCGCGTCGAGCAGGAGCACGGAGACGTCGGCGTCACCTTCGCCGGTATCGCTGCTCCAGCCCAGACCCACCATCACGGAGCCGATGTCCTCGCTCAACGCGGCCAGGCCGACATTCGCGCCTTTGCTCATCTCGTGCATGAGGCCCCCCAGATGCACAGCCGCATCGGACGCACCCGGCAGCCCATAGCGTGTCGTTGTGTGGTGCGTCACGCATTCGCCCTACAAGGGGACTCTAGGCCACGGATCACAGACTCGTGGAGAACTTGTGAAATGCAGGAATCAGGCTGCTGTCCAGCCGGTTCGGCTCCGCCGGCGACCGCCGCCCCGGCAGTCGGAGGCGCCCCGAACCGCAGCGTCCGGCAGCGGAGTCCGGGCCGTGGACCGCCGCTCCCCCGTCCCGCCGTGGCGGGGATGACGGACTCTCAGGCGGGGCGCGGGCCTGCGGGCCGCGCCGGCCCTCACGACGAGTCGCGGACGATGAGCTCGGTGGGGAGGACGGTCTGCGGACGCTCGCCGTTCTCGCCCGCGATCTCCTGGAGCAGCACCCGGGTCATCACCCGGCCCATCTCCTCGATCGGCTGGCGCACGCTGGTGAGCGCGGGGTCCATGTGGCGGGCCACGGCCGAGTCGTCGAAGCCGACGAGCGCGACGTCGTCCGGAACGCTCCGGCCCGCCTCCCGGAGCACCTGACGGGCGCCCGCGGCCATCACGTCGGAGGCGGCGAAGACCGCGTCCACGTCGGGCCGGCGCGCCAGCAGGTCACGCATGGCGCGCGCCCCGCCCTCCTCGGTGAAGTCGGCGGGGGCGATCAGCCGTTCGTCCGGGCCGAGGCCGGCCACCGAGACCGCCTTGCGGTAACCGTCGAGGCGGCGCTGCGCACCGTAGACATCGAGGCGGCCGGTGATCGTGGCGATGGACCGGCGGCCCCGGGAGATCAGGTGGTCGACGGCGCTCCGGGCACCCTCGAAGTTGTCCGAGTCGACCGCGGCGAGCGGTTCGGAGGCGGATCGGCGGCCGCTCATCACGGCCGGCATGCCGAGCTGTTCCAGCAGGTCGGGCAGCGGGTCGTCGGCGTGCACGGAGACCAGCAGGACGCCGTCGACCCGGTGCGCGGTCAGGTACTGGGCCAGCCGCCTTCGCTCGCGGTCGCTGCCCGCCAGGGTGAGCAGCAGCTGCATGTCGGTGTCGGCGAGTGCCGCTCCGACGCCGCGCACGATGTCGGAGAAGTACGGCTCGGCGAAGAAACGGCTCTCCGACTCGGGCACGACGAGGGCGATGGCGTCCGTGCGGTTGCCGGCCAGCGCGCGGGCCGCGCGGTTGGGTACGTAACCCAGTTCGGCGACCGCGGCCTCCACGGCCTCGCGGGTGTGCGCGCTGACCCGGGGTGAACCGTTGATGACCCGTGAGGCGGTGCCCCGCCCCACCCCCGCCCGTGCCGCGACTTCTTCGAGTGTGGGCCGCCCACCGCTCCGTGCTCGCGCTGCCGTCATGGCTGCCTCCCGTTCGCGGTCAATTTCTCACAGCCGGATAACCAAACCAAGCCCCGATGTGGGATCCCTTGACACTCCACCGGGCCGACCGCCCGTCCCGCACATTCCTTTTGGGAGCGCTCCCACTCTACGCGCGTGGTCAAGCGGCGAACAGCGCCCGGGTGGCCGTCGGCGCCCGCTGCCGGTGCGGAAACGGCTGGGACCCGGCACAGGGCCGGGTCCCAGGGAGTCTGCGCGGATCAGGAGTGGTCTGCCGGGGGAAGCGCGTGGTGGCGGATCACATCGGAGTACCAGTGGGCGCTCGCCTTGGGGATGCGGCGCTGGGAGGCGTAGTCCACGTACACCGCGCCGAAGCGCTTGGAGTACCCGTATCCCCACTCGAAGTTGTCCATCAGCGACCACAGGAAGTAACCGCGGACGTCCGCGCCGTCGGCGACGGCCCGCTGCACGGCGGCGAGATGACCGTGCAGGTACGCGATCCGCTCGGGGTCCTCGACCCGGCCCTCGGGCGACACGTAGTCGTCGAAGGCCGCGCCGTTCTCCGTGACCATCAGCGGCAGCCCGGGGTGGTCCCGGGTGACGTCCATCAGGAGGTTGTACAGGCCGTTGGGGTCGATCGCCCAGTTCATCGCGGTGCGCTGCTTCCCCTCGGCGAGGTGGAAGGCGACGTGCTCGGAGCCGGGCCACGGGGAGTAGTCGCTGGCACCGTGGCCGTCGTCGCGCGAGTCGCCGGCGCCCTCGGCGGGCGTGGAGACCAGGGTCGGCGTGTAGTAGTTGATGCCCAGGACGTCGACCGGGCGGGAGATGGCGGCCAGGTCGCCGTCGTGGACCAGCTTCGACCAGTCGACGAGGTGCGAGGTGTCGGCGATCAGGTCCTCGGGGTACTCGCCGCGCAGCATCGGGCCGGTGAACACCCGGTTGCCCACCGCGTCGATCCGGCGGGCGGCGTCCGCGTCGGCCGCACTGTCGGTCAGCGGGCGGACCTGGTGGAGGTTGAGGGTGACCGAGGTCTGGGTGCCGGCGGGGAGCTGACCGCGCAGCACCTCCATCGCCCGGCCGTGGGCGAGGTTGAGGTGGTGGGCCGCCCGCAGGGCGGACGGGGCCTCGGTGCGGCCGGGAGCGTGCACACCGGAGCCGTATCCGAGGAAGGCCGAGCACCACGGCTCGTTGAACGTGGTCCACATGCCGACGCGGTCACCGAGGGCGCCGGCCATGATGGCCGCGTAGTCGGCGAACCGGTCGGCGGTCACGCGCTGCGGCCAGCCGCCCGCGTCCTCCAGCTCCTGGGGCAGGTCCCAGTGGTAGAGCGTGGCAACGGGGGTGATGCCGGCTTCGAGCAGTTCGTCGACGAGCTTGCGGTAGAAGTCCAGGCCGCGTTCGACGGCGGGGCCGCGGCCGGTGGGCTGCACCCGGGACCAGGAGACGGAGAAGCGGTAGGCCTTCAGCCCCAGCTGCTTCATCAACTGCACGTCGTCGCGGTAGCGGTGGTAGTGATCGGCGGCGATGTCGCCGGTGTCACCGTTGCGGACCTTGCCGGCTGTGTGGCTGAAGGTGTCCCAGATGGAAGGGGTGCGGCCGCCCTCGGCTGCGGCCCCCTCGATCTGGTAGGCGGCAGTGGCCGCTCCCCAGACGAAACCGGTCGGGAAGTCCGTTGCCTCGGGTGCCCACTGCGGGGCGATGTCAGGTCGTACGGCAGTCATGCGGGAGCGCTCCCAGGAGTGGACGGACAAGGTCAGGAAAAGGGTGGGGCTCCGGACCCCGTACGGCCTGCGGGCGGGCGCAGGCCGTACGGGAGGCCCGGGGAAGGGCCGGTGACGTCACATCAGCCCTTGACGGCGCCGGACATGATCCCTCCGACGATCCTCTTGCCGAAGATCACGAACACCACGAGCAGCGGCAGCGTGCTGATCAGCGCGCCGGCCATCACGATGCTCTGGTCGGGGGTGTACGAGGCGCTCAGCTGGCCGAGGGCCACCTGGAGCGTGGGGTTCTGCTGGTTCAGTGCGAGATAGGGCCAGAAGAAGTCGTTCCACGCCTGCACGAACGTGAGCATCCCGAGCACCATCATCGCGGGACGGGCCACGGGCAGCACGATGCTCAGCACGATGCGGAAGTTGTTCGCGCCATCGATCTTGGCGGCCTCGATGAGCTCGTAGGGCAGCGCCTCGGAGAGGTACTGGCGCATGAAGAACACGCCGAAGGCGCTCACCAGGGTCGGGAAGATCACCGACTCCAGCTTTCCGCCCCATCCGAGGTCGGACATCATCATGAACAGCGGGACGACACTGAGCTGCGGCGGGATCGTCAGCGTGGCGATGACCCCGGTCATCAGTCCGTTGCGTCCGGTGAACCGCATCTTGGCGAAGGCGTATCCGGCCAGCGTGCAGAAGAAGAGCGTCGCCGCCGTGATGCAGCTGGAGACGATGACGCTGTTGACGATCGCCTTACCCAGATGTGCCTGGTTCCAGGCCGCGTCGAGGTTGTGGAACAGCCGCCCGCCCGGCAGGAAGGGCGGTGTGGAGGCCAGTACCTCGTCCTGTGTGTGTGAGGAGGCCACCAGGGTCCAGTACAGCGGCAGGAGCGAGCCGATACCGACGACGGCCAGGGCGATGTAGGCGAACGGGCCGCCCTGCAACTGCTTGCCTGCGCCCGGCTTGAACCGGCTCGGGCGCCGCGTCGCCCCGGGGGCCGACTGCGGGACGCCGATCTCCGGAACTGTGGTGGGGCTGGTCATGGTCATTGGATTTCGCTCCCGGTCAGACCGCGGATTTGCGTACGAAGCGGCCGATGAGCCAGTTGACCGCGGCGATGATCAGCAGGAGGGCGAGCATCGCCCAGGCCACTGCTGCGGCCGGCCCGAGATGCCCCAGGTTCCAGCCGTAGTTGTACAGGTAGACGCTGAGCGTCTCGTACTGATTCTCGTTCCCGCCGGTGGCGCCGAGCGTGCCGCCCTCCAGCAGCAGCGGCTCGCCGAACAGCTGCATGGAGCCGATGGTCGAGATGACGATCGTGAACAGGATCGTGGGCCGCAGCGAGGGGATGGTCACCTTGCGGAACTGCTGCCAGCGGGAGGCGCCGTCGAGCGACGCGGCCTCGTACAGATCGGTCGGTACGGCCTGCATGGCGGCGAGGTAGATCAGTGTGTTGTAGCCGGTCCAGCGCCAGATCACGATGACGGAGATCGCGATCTTGGACGTCCAGTGCCCGTTGGCCCAGTTGGTGTGGCCGAGGCCGACGAACTCCAGCACCCAGTTCAGCAGGCCCCCGTCGGTCCGGAAGACCAGGGCGAAGACCAGGGCCGCCGAGGCCACCGAGGTGGCGTACGGGGTGAGGATGACCGTCCGCCAGAAGGTGCTCGCGCGCAGCTTGTAGTTCAGCAGGTGGGCCAGGCCCAACGCGACCAGCAACTGCGGGACCGTCGACATGACACCGATGAGGAAGGTGTTGGCGACGGCGGTCCAGAACTCGCCGTCGTGCAGGATCGTGTCGAAGTTGTCCCAGCCGACCCATTCCATCTGGTCGAGCCCGGTCATCTCCACCCGGTGCAGGGCGATCCAGCCCGTGTAGAGCAGCGGGTAGAGCCCGAAGGCGCCGAAGACGAGGAAGAACGGGGCTATGTAGGCGTACGGCGATGCCTTGTCGTCGAACCTCCACAGCCGGCTCCGCCAGTTCTGCCGGCGGGAGTCGGCCTGCTTCGGCTGGGGGGCGCTGGGTGGCGGGGCGTATGCATCCCGGGTGGGAGTCGAGGTGGCCACGGGCGGGAGTCCTTCCCTGGTTACTTGGGGTACCCGGGTATTGGGGGTTTTCCACGGGGCGGCCCTGGGCGGGCCTGGGGCGTGGCGGGCTGCTCACGGTGGTACCACGGTGCTCCCGGGACGGGTCGGGCGCTGGGGGTCCGGAGACGGCGTACGCGGTGCGCCGCCTCCCACCGCACGGGCACCCCGGCACCCCGTCCCCCGGCGGACCGGCCGGGGTGAGGGGTGGGGGCGCGCAGGTGCGGGCGGCCGGTGACCGCCCGCTGCCGCAACGGTCAGCCGATCGCCTTGTCGACCACGGTGGTCGCGGCCTTCCAGGCGTCGTCCGGCTTGGTGCCGCGCTGCTCCATGTTGTTGATCTGGGTGGAGATGGAGTCCTTGATCACGCCGTCCTTCGGGCCGAGAACGGTCTCGGGGATCGACTTGGCCTCGCCGGCGTAGATCTCACCGATCGGGGCGTCGTTGAAGTACGCCAGCTTCGCGGTCTTCACGTCCGGCAGGTCGTACGCGAGCTTGTTGGACGGGAAGCTGCCGATCGCCTTGAAGACGGCGGCCTGCTGCTCGGGGGCGGTCAGCCACTTGACGAGCTTGGTGGCCTCGTCGACGTGCTTGCCCGACTTCGGCACGGCGAGGAACGAGCCACCCCAGTTGGCGGCGGTCGTACCGGGGGCGGTGGTGATGTTCCACTTGCCCTTGTTGCCGTCACCGGCGTTGACCGAGATCTGACCGGCCATCCACGCGGGGCAGACCACGGTGGCCATGGTGCTCTTGCGCAGTGCGGCATTCCACGGGGGGCTGAACTGGGCGAGGCCCTGGCTCAGCTTCTTGCCCGCGGCCTCGGCCGCCAGGTCCCAGCCCTGCTTGACGCTGGGGCTGTCCTTGTAGATCGGCTTGCCGCTCTCGTCGTAGTACTGCTTCGGGCTGGAGCTCACCACGGCGTTGTACATCGCGCTCGCGGAGTCCATGAAGAAGGTGCCCTCGGGGGCGGCCTTCTTGTACTCCTCGCCGAGCTTGAGGTAGTCCTCCCAGCCGCCGGCAACCTTGGCAGCGACCTCCTTGGGGTCGGTCGGCAGACCGGCCTTCTTGAAGAGCTCGGTGTTGTAGCAGAGGGACATCGGACCGATGTCGGTGCCCGCGCCTATCACCGCGCCGTCGGCCGTGGTGGCCTGCTTCTCCTTCCAGGACACCCAGTCGTCGACGTTGATCACCTTGCTGAGGTCGGCGAAGGAGGACGCCTTGGTGTCGACGATCTCCTTGATCCGGCCGACCTCAAGTCCCTGGACGTCCGAGAGGCCGCTGCCCGAGTTCAGCTGCTGGAGCAGCTTGGGGTAGTAGACCTTCTCGTCGGCGGTGGCGTCTTCCTTGACCGTGATGTTCGGGTTCAGCTCGTGGTACTTGGCGAAGAGGCCGGCTTCCTTGTAGCCGAACTGCCCGAAGTCGGCGACGGTCAGCGTGATCTTCCCGTTCGCGTCGGAGCCCGTGTTGTCCGATGAATCCGAGTCGCTGCTGCAGCCGGTCAGCAGCAGGGCCGTGGCTGTCAGGCCCGTGGTGGCCAGAACCGCGGCTCTGCGGCTTCGGCCGGCGACGGTGCGGGTGATACGCATTCCACTACTCCTTGTTCCAGGATGTGACTGGCGTTCTGACTGCGTGGCATACGCGCTGGTGAGTGCGGGTGCCGGGTGGTGCTTCGGGGAGGACACGGGCAGTGCCGTTCGCGTGAGAATGCCTCATGCGATGTGGGAGCGCTCCCATGCGTCGATGTCGGAAGGTTCCTGCCTCGGAGGGGTGGGTGTCAAGAGTTGAAGACGCTTCCGTTGCCCGAGCGTGTCCTGCAAGTCACGAGAACGTGTCCCGCCCAAGGGTTGCCAAAGCGCGCGGCCACAATGCCCGGGCTTGTCGGATCTCGAATTCCGGCAGGTCAGAGGCTTGTTAACAAACGATCACGGAATCGGCCGAGGAAAGTCCGCGCCCTCGCGCCGCGAAGGCCCCGGCTCCGGCGGACCGCATCCACCCCGCGCGGTCCGCGCACCCGGGCCCGCCGGAAGGTGAACGGGGCGTGGCGCACGAGGGGGAGTTCGGGGCGCCTGCGCGTTCTTTCTCCGAAGCCGGTACCCGGGATCTCGCCGGAGGCAGTTGCCATCGGAATACGCCGGCGGAACTTGCCGCCGGTTCAGAGCCCGCGCAGACCGGCCATCGTGGCCTCCAGTTCGGTCCGGGCGGCCCGCCCGGCGGCCTCCGCGTCGCCCGCCACGACGGCGCGGACCAGGGCGTCGTGGGCCCTGTCACCATGGTCCGGCTCGCCGGTGCGCAGGCCGAGCAGGTCCACCAGATCGATCAGCCATGTTCGACCTGCTGGTCGCCATGGGGTTCAAGGAGATCGAGATCGGCTACCCGTCCGCGAGCCGCACGGACTTCGACTTCGTGCGGCACCTGGTGGAGACCGGCGCCGTGCCCGACGACGTCACCGTGGTCGTCTTCACCCCCGCCAAGCCGGACCTCATCGACCGCACCTTCGAGTCGATCGCGGGCATGGCCAGGGCCGTCGTCCATCTGTACATCCCCACCGCTCCGGTCTGGCGCGAGGTCGTCCTCGGCCGCAGCCGGGCCGAGGTGCATGCGGTGGTACGGGACGCGGCGACCCGGATGGAGCGGCTGGCCCAGGCCCGTCCCGGCGCGGACATCCGGTTCGAGTTCTCCCCGGAGGTCTTCATCCTCACCGAGCCGGACTACGTCCTGGAGGTCTGCGACAGCCTCACCGAACTGTGGGACGCGTCCCCGGACCGGCCGGTCATCCACAACCTGCCGGCCACGGTGGAGATCGCGACACCCAATGTCTACGCGGACCAGATCGAGTACATGCACCGGCACCTGGCCCGCCGGGACTCGGTGATCCTCTCCGTCCATCCGCACAACGACCGCGGTACGGGGGTGGCGTGCGCAGAACTCGCCGTGCTGGCGGGGGCGCAGCGGGTGGAGGGGTGCCTGTTCGGCAACGGGGAGCGGACGGGCAACGTCGACCTGGTCAACCTCGCGCTCAATCTGCATGCGCAGGGAGTCGACCCGATGATCGACTTCTCGGACATCGACGAGATCCGGCGTACGGTCGAACACTGCAACCGGCTGCCCGTGGCGCCGCGCCACCCGTACGGCGGCGACCTGGTGTACACCGCGTTCTCCGGTACCCACCAGGACGCGATCAGCAAGGGTTTCACGCACCACGCCCGGACCGGACCCGACCGCTGGGAGGTGCCGTACCTGCCGATCGACCCGGCCGACGTGGGCCGTACGTACGAGGCGGTCATCCGGGTCAACAGCCAGTCGGGCAAGGGCGGCATCGCCCATCTGCTGCGAAGCAACTACGGGGTGGACCTGCCGGACCGGCTGCGCGCGGACTTCTCCCGTACGGTGCAGGCCGCGACCGACGACAGCGGTCTGGAGGCATCGCCGAAGGATCTCTGGGAGCTGTTCGAGGCGACGTACCTGTCGCCGGGACTGGACGGGGAGGTCGCGCTGACCTCCTGGTCGGCGCAGCGGACCCCGGGCGGTGAGCACCGGTTCGTCTGCACGCTGCGGGTCGGTGAGCGGGAGGGTGACTACGAGGGCACCGGCAACGGCCCGGTGTCGGCGTTCACCCATGCGCTGGCCGCGGCCGGGATCGAGGTCGACATCGTCGACTTCGCGGAGCACGCGACGGGTGCGGGGCAGGGCAGCCCGGCGATGGCATACGTGGAATGCCGGGTGGGCGGCGTGCAGCGGTGGGGCGCGGGACAGGACACCTCGGTGCTGACGGCGTCGATCCTGGCGGTGCTCTCCGCGGTGAACCGCGGGGTGTAGCGGGGTCCGGGAGGGTGCCGGGCTCGGGATCGCAGGGCTCGGCACCCGCCACGGTCCGGTGGCCGTGACCGTGGCGGCCGACGGCGAAGAAGGAGCGCACCCCGGCCGGCGTGGGGGGAAATCCGGCCGGGATGCGCGTCAGGGGGAGGTGTGGTCCCAGGGGTGGCGCGGAACGCTACTTGTACGCGCCGAGCGCCTTCGTGAAGGCGAACGGCTCCTGCACGATCGAGCTGCACGTGGCGTCCGCGTACGACTGCGCCCCGCCCGCGCACTGCTTGTCGCGCGAGGCCGACCACATCGCCAGCCGGCCGAGACCCTTCTGCTGGGCGAAGTTCACCAGCTGCGTGGCGTCCTCGACCTTGAAGGTCTCGGAGCTGACGTCGTTCACGCCGATCATCGGCGTCACGGCCACGGCCTGCCACGCAGCCGCGTCCGACAGCCCGAGCACGCCCTTGATCTGGGCCTGCGTCGCGGTGGCCGCCTGGGTCGCATAGGTACCCATGTCGCCGCTGTACGAGCCGCCGTAGTCCATCGCCATGACGTTCACCGCACCGACCTCGACGCCGTTCTTCTTCGCGTCGGCGATCAGGTCCACACCGGGCTGGGTCAGCCCCTCGGGCATCACCGGCAGGGTGAAGGACGCGTCGAGACCCGGGTGGGACTTCTGGAGTTGCGTGATCGCCTGCGCGCGGCGGGAGTTGGCCGCCGTGTCGGACAGCGCGCCACCCTCGATGTCGAAGTCGACCTTGGTGAGCTTGTACGTGTCGATGACCTTGCCGTACGCCGTGGCGAGGGCGGAGGCGGAGGAGCAGTTCAGCGCCAGTTCGGCGCCGGCCGCGCCGCCGAAGGAGACCCGGACGTCACCACCCTTGGCGCGCAGCGCGCCGATCTGGGAGGCGACCTGGTCGTCGCCGAGGGCGGTGACGCCGCCCCAGAGAGGGGTGCAGCCGCCGCCGGAGGTGATGAAGGCGAGGTTGAACTCCTTCACCCCGGTCGTGGTGGCGGTGCCCACCAGGTCGTAGGCGGGGTAGAGGGACGTGTCGACGTACGGGGCGAACCCGGCACCGCTCGCCGTTCCGCCGCTTCCCCCGGTCGCGGTGGAAGTGGGGGTGGGGGTGGCAGTGGGGGTGGCGGTCTGCGAGGGCGAGGCCGTGGGGGTGGTGGCCGTGGGAGTGGGGGTCGCGGTCTTCGTCGGGCGGCCACTCGGCTCCGGTGTCGAGCCCGTGTCGACGGAGCACTTGGCGTTGTCGATCAGGCACCCGGTCGGGTCCGCCGCCGTCCCGTCCGAGGTGGTGACGAAGCCGATGGTGACCGACTTGCCGGGCGCCAGCTGCTTGTCCCAGCTCGCGGGCTTCACGGTGACATGACTGCCGCTGACGGTGTGTTCGCCGTTCCAGAGGGAGCTGATCCTGGTGCCTGCGGGCAGGTCGAATTCGAGCGTCCAGCCCGTCAGGGCCGTACCGGTGTCGTTGGTGACGACGTACTGCCCGGTGTAACCGCCCGTCCATCCGCTGGTCCTGGTGTACGCGGCACCGACCGAAGCGGCCTGCGCCGTTCCCGTGAGGGCGAAGGCTGCACCGCCGATCACTGCCGCGGCGACGACGGCGCCCGTCACCTTGGTCCGGGTGCTCACCGTGCGCCGGTGCGTGCTGGTACCCATCGCGTGCCTGCCTCTGTCGTACGGGGGTGGGGGTGTGAGAGCACGCTAGCGGCACCGAAAACGACAAATAGTCTTAATCAGACAGGAGTTGATGTTCTTAGGGTTTGCTTAAGGAGCCCATCGGCGCCGGTTAAGACCGACCGGCCACAGGTGTGCGTGCCGGACCCCGTGACGCCGCCCTCCGATTGCCGGTCGGTCTAAGACCGGCCTGCGAGCCGGAGCCCACGGCGCTGCCGGCCCACCCGCCGGGCCCGCCTGCCCTGCTCCGGCCGGCGCCCGTCGAGCCCGATCCAGATGCGGACCTCCGTGCCGCCGAGCACCGAACGCCCGATCCGCAGATCGCCGCCGGTGGACTCCGCGACCCGGCGGACGATGTCCAGCCCGAGTCCGGTCGACCCCACCGAGCCCCGCGCCCCGCCCGGTCCGCTGGTGCCGCGCACCAGGGCCGCCTCGGGGTCGGCGATGCCGCCGCCCGCGTCCGACACCAGCACGATCACCGCGTCACCGCTGTGATGCACGTCGACGGCGAAGGCGGTGCCCTCCGGGGTGTGCCGGAACACGTTGCCCAGCAACGCGTCGAGTGCGGCGGCCAGTTCGGGCCGGGCGACCGGGATGCGTACCGTACGGTCCACTCCCGCCAGGCGTACCGTGCGCCCCTCGTCCTCGGCGAGCGCCGACCAGAACTCCATCCGTTCCCGGATCACCTCGGAGGCGTCGCAGCCGGCCCCGGGGCCGCCGTCGCGCCCCTGGGCCGGCGGGCGCTGCTCGCGGGCGGTGCGGATGATCGTGTCGACCTCGTGCTCCAGCTGCTCGACCGCGGCCCGGGTCTGCTCGGCGGCGGGCCCCTCACCGAGCGAGGCAGCGTTGAGGCGGAGAACGGTCAGCGGGGTGCGGAGCCGGTGCGAGAGGTCGGCGGCGAGTTCCCGTTCGTTGGCGAGGAGCCGGACGACCTGGTCGGCCATCGAGTTGAACGCGGCCGCGGCGGACCGCAGTTCGGTCGGCCCCTCCTCCGGGACCCTGGTCCCCAGCCGTCCCTCCCCCAGGTCGTGGGCGGCCCCCGCAAGCCGCTGGGCGGGCTCCACCATCCGTACACCGAGCCGGTCGGCGACCGCGACGGAGCCGACGATCAGGGCGACCCCCACGCCCGCCAGCATCAGCCACGCGGTGGCGACCCCGTTGGACACCTCGCCCTCGGGAACGAACACCTCGACGACGGCGCTGTCCCCCGACCCCAGCGCGGTCGGCTGGAGCAGTGCGGAGCCGCCGGGGACTTCGCTGATCGAGGCGCGCCCCGACCTGCGCACGGTCTCCAGGTCCTTGCGGGAAGCGCGTCGGGTGCCGATCTCCAGCGGTCGGCTGTCCGGCTCCTCTGAGGCGGGGATGTGAACGGCCATCCGGCCCGCGCCACCGGGTTCCGTGGTGAGGACGGCGGTCTCCAGTTCGGCGCGGTCGGTGGTGATGGACAGCGTCGGACCGATCGTGGCGGCCTGCCGTTCGGCGTCGGAGAACGCGCGGTCGCGGGCCATCTCCTTGATGACGAGACCGAGTGGTACGGCGAAGGCGACGACGACCATCGCGGTGACGGCCAGACAGACCTTGACCAGGGCCCATCTCATGCCGGCTGCTCCGGGGACGGCGGCTGCAGTTTGACGCCGACCCCGCGCAGCGTGTGCAGATAGCGCGGCCTGGCCGCGGTCTCGCCCAGTTTCCTGCGCAGCCAGGAGAGATGGACGTCGATGGTCTGGTCGTCGCCGTACGACTGCTGCCAGACCTCGGCCAGGAGCTCCTTGCGCGGGACGACGACCCCGGGCCGCCCGGCGAGGAAGGTCAGCAGATCGAACTCCCGGCGGGTGAGATCGAGCGTGGTGCCGTCCAGTTCGGCCTGGCGGCGCAGCGGATCGACGGAGAGTCCGCCGACCCGGATGACGCGCGGTGGCGGCGCCTCGCCCCCGGCGGCCCGCGAGCGGCGCAGCACGGCGGCCATCCGCGCCGACAGGTGTTCCACCGAGAACGGTTTGGTCAGGTAGTCGTCGGCGCCGTCGTTCAGCAGCCGGACGATTTCGCTCTCGTCGTCGCGTGCGGTGGCGATGATCACAGGTACGTCGGTGATGCCCCTGAGCATCTTCAGCGCCTCGGCACCGTCGAGATCCGGCAGACCGAGGTCGAGGATGACCACGTCGAAACGGAAGTGGGCGACTTCGCGCAGCGCTTCGAGGGCGGTACCGACACTGCGCACCGTGTGCGAGGCCTCGGTCAGGTGCCGGATGAGGGCGGAACGTACGAACTGGTCGTCCTCGACCACGAGCACACTTGGCATGGGCCGCACCGTACGCCATGGGGCCGCCCGCGGTCCTCCCCGGGACGGAACCGGGCCGAGCGACACGACAGCACCGGCTTCGGTGGGGCAGGATGTGCCGGATGCGACGAGGACTCACGCACGCCCTCGCGTGGTTGCTCGCCACCGGGGCCGCGGTCACGCTGTCGTGGTGGGGTGTGCACACGGTGATGGCGGGGACCGCATACGACCCGCCGCGCGCCGTGCCCATCTCCGTGAGCGCACGTGACGGCAGCGGCGGGGCGGCGGCACTGTCGTCCTCGACGCGACGACCGGCGCCGCCTCCCTCGCCGACGCCCTCCAGCAGCACTCCCCGTACGTCCGTGAAGCCGTCCGCGCCCCCGTCCCGGCGGCCGTCCCGCACCCCGGTGAGCAGTCGTTCGCCCTCGTACTCGACCACGCCCTCGGGCACGGTGAAGAGTTACCCGACGGACGGCGGCCGGGTCGTCCTCAAGCTCGGCACGGACTCGGCCGAGCTCGTCTCGGCGACACCGGCTGCGGGCTGGTCGATGCAGGTGTGGAAGCAACCGGCCTGGATCCGGGTGGACTTCACCACCGACGACGGGCGGACGGTGTCGGTCTTCTGCACCTGGAACGACCATCCGCCGATGGTCGAGATCGACTGATCACCGGAAGGCGGACGGCGGGGGCGCGGGTGACGGACGGGCGTCCGCATCGCTCACCGACGCCGCGCCGCCGGTGAAGTCCGCAAGCTCCCGCCCGTGTTCGACGCGCCCGGGGTGCGGATCGGTGGCGACCCGGCGGGTCAGTTCGGCGACCTTGAGCGGGAGTCCCGACGCGAGCAGGACGGCGTTGCCGAAGCGCCGGCCGCGCAGTACGGCCGGATCGGCCGCGAGCGCCAGTTCCGGGAAGACGCCGGCAGCGGTGGCGATCTGGCCCCGGAGGTGGGCCAGCGGCGGGCCGTCGGCGAGATTGGCCACGTACTGCCCGGTGGGCTTCAGGACCCGGCGCACCTCGGTGAGGAACTCGGCGCTGGTGAGGTGGGCGGGGGTACGGGCTCCGCTGAAGACGTCGGCGATGACGAGGTCCGCCCAGTCGTCCGGGATCTTCCCGAGTCCCGCGCGGGCGTCGGTGGCGCGGACCCTGATCCGCGCCTGCGGGTCCAGCGGCAGCTCCCGGCGGACCAGTTGGACCAGGGCCGCGTCCAGCTCGACTATCTGCTGGGTGGAGCGGGGCCGGGTCGCGGCGATGTATCGAGCCAGGGTGAACGCGCCGCCGCCCAGGTGCACCACGTGCAGCGGCTGCTGCGCGGGGGCGGCGAGATCCGCGATGTGCCCGATCCTGCGCTGATAGGCGAAGGAGAGATGCGAGGGGTCGTCGAGGTCGACATGGGACTGCGGGGCGCCGTCGAGGCTCAGCGTCCAGGCATGCGGGCGCTCCCGGTCCGGTGTCAGCTCGGCGAGACCGCCGTCGACCGCCTCGGTGATCGTCTCCGGTTTGCGCTCCGACCCGCGGCCGGTCCGTTTCCGGGCGTTCGCGCCATCGCTGGGCGCTCCTCGACGTGCCACTGCTGATCGTCCCTACTCACTGCTCGTCGCTCCGGACCGGTGGCCGGACCGGAAGCGGCGGGGGAACCCGCTCACCTGGCCATTATGGGCTCAGCAGCAGTTGTCGGCCGCCTCGATCATCCGGGCCGCCTGGTCGAGGGCGGCCCGCAGTGCGGCCGGATCGGTGACCGGGGCGTCGTCGGCGGGCGGCAGCAGCCAGCAGCCTCCGGAGACCGGCGGCTCGGCGGGGATGCGGAGCCCGCGGCCGTTCGTCTGCGTACAGGCACTGCCCGGTACGTCCCACGCCTCGGCGGTGCCCGGCGGTACGAGGAAGCCGAGGGTGTCGCAGGCGCCGTCGTGCAGGACCGGGCCGACGGCCTCCTGGTCGGTGCCGCGGCGCAGGATGTCCACCGCTTCCAGGCCCTGGCGGGCCGGGACGGTCACCAGGTCGCAGAATCCGGCGCCGGGGTGCGGTGCACACTCCGGCGCGACGGGCGCGGGGGTGTCGGGTTCGCCTCCGGCAGGCCGGGAATCGGTCACCGCCGCAGTGGTGGCCGCAGTCGTCCGCAGGCCGGTCTCCGTGCCGAGATGCAACAAGGGACCTCTCCTCTCATCGCCGGGCGGAGCAGGACTCCGTCTCCATATGAACCAACGCGTCGACTACGTCAAGGGCTACGGTGCCGCGCCGCCGCAAAGGGTGGCAGTTCATGGCGGATCACGGGCGAGATGTCCGCTTTATTGGTAAACACTGCGTGTGCGGGTCGTCACAGCAGGTACGTTCTTGCTCCGCCGGGACACCGGAATCAGGCGCCCGGCTCGCACCAGAGAGGGCCCAGCCATGGTGTTGACAGGGGCAGTTCCCAACCTCGCCTTCCGGCGGCTGCGCGGTCCGCGCTCCGCCGGGGAGTTCGCTGCCGCGGTACGCAGGTCCGCCCGCGAGATCGGCGAGCAGGTCGCGTGCGACGCCCGGTACATCGGACGCGTGGAGTCCGGCGAGATCCGCTGCCCCAACTACGCGTACGAGCGAGTCTTCCTGCACATGTTCCCCGGGCTGACCCTGGCGGACCTGGGCTTCTCGGCGCGCGAGACCGTACGCGGCCGGGGGGCACGCGCCGCTGCCGACGCCCCCGACACCCCACCGCCCCCCACGCTCCACAGCGATACCGACGAGGAGAGCGACGTGCTGCGTCGCGTATTCATGACGAGCGGCACCACCGCGATGGCGGCCGCATCCCTGGGCTTCGGCCTCGGCATCACAGGCGTCGCCGCCGCCGCTGCCGTACCCCCACAACGGCGCATCGGCGAGGCCGAGGTGGCCGCGGTCGAAAAGGCGGTACGGCAGATCCGGCTGCTGGACGACCGGCACGGCGCCGGCCGTCTCTACCGGCGGGCCGCGCAGCCGCTGCGAGCGGCTTACGCGCTGCTGGACGCCGGAACGACCACCCGCCGTGCCACGTCCGACCGGCTGCACGCCGGGGCGGGTGAGCTGGCCATCTCCGTGGGATGGCTGGCCCACGACTCCGGGCGCTTCGACGACGCCCGCTCGCACTACGCGGAGGCGCTGGCGACGGCGCGGGTGGCCGGTGACGCGGCGCTGGAGGCCCATGCCTTCTGCAATGCGTCGTTCCTGGCCAGGGACACGGGGCGGCCGCGGGAGTCGGTGCGGGCGGCGGAGGCCGGACAGCGGGCGGCGGCGTCGCTCGGCTCACCGCGGCTGCTGGCACTGCTCGCGCTGCGGGAGGCCGGCGGCCGGGCCGGGCTCGGGGACCGCGGCGGCTGCGAACGGGCGCTGGGCCGGGCGCACGAGGCGTTCGGGCGGGGCCCCGGCGACACCGACCCCGAATGGATGACCTTCTTCCGGGAGGCGGAGCTGGAGATGCTGGAGGCACAGTGCTGGTCGGCGCTGGGCGACTGGCCCCGGGCCGTGCGTCACGCGCGGCGGGCCACGCAGCTCCAGGACCCGCACTTCACCCGGAACCTGGCGCTGTACCGGGCCGAGCTGACGACGGACCTGGCGCAGGCGGGGAGCGCGGCGGAGGCTGCGGCGGCAGGGCACCAGGTGCTCGACCTGCTCGGCCAGGTCCAGTCGTCCCGGATCCGGGCGCTGCTGGACGGGGCGGTACGCATGCTCCGGGTGCGGCGCGGAGCACCGGATGTGACGGCGTTCCTGGAGCGGTACGAGGAGGAGGCCGGGGCGCAGGAACACCCTGCGGTGTGAGGGTGCCCCGGCCCGGACCCGTCCGGGCACCGCACCGCGCCGGCGGGGGCTACCGGTCCAGGTGCCCCGTGTCGTTCCAGCGTTCCAGGGCCGGCGCCCCGTACGCCCACCCCAGCACCGACAGCGAGGTCGGGTCCAGCCGGATGCGGGACGCGAACGACACGTCCTCGCCCAGCCATCGCGCCCCCAGTGCGCGCAGGATGTGTCCGTGCGCGAAGACCAGCACATCGCGGTCGGCCGAACGGGCCCACGCGACGATCTCGTCCGCGCGGTCGGACAGTTCGGCGAGGGTCTCGCCCTCCGGGACCCCGTCGCGCCAGATGAACCAGCCCGGACGGATCGCCTGGATCTGGGCCGGCGTCAGGCCCTCGTACGCCCCGTAGTCCCACTCCAGAAGCGCGTCCCACGGCTGCGCCCGGTCCGCGAAGCCGGCGATGTCGCAGGTCTCGCTGGCCCGGACGAGCGGGCTGGTGCGGACCTCGAGGCCCGGCAGGTCCGCCCACGGTTTGCGGTGCAGACGCTCACCGAGCAGCTTGGCCCCCGCGCGGCCCGCGTCGAGCAGCGGGATGTCCGTCCTGCCGGTGTGATTGCCCTTGACGGACCATTCGGTCTGGCCGTGCCGGGCGAGCAGGATACGCGGTGCCATGACGGCTCCCCCTGGAACTGGATCGGAGAAAACGACAACAGGGACGGGTCGCCCGCCTCTGTCCATCATCGCTCACGTGCCCGGCAGGCAACCTCCGGGGCCGGACCGACGTCCCTCTCATCGCGGAGGCGGCTCCGCACGCGCGGGTGCCCGCAGGGGACCCCGGAGGGATTCGCCACGGACCCGCGCCGTACGGTTGAACGCCCGCCGTCGGGCGCATGAACACATGATGGAGAGCATCCGGATGTCGCTTGCCACCGCCGCTCCCGCATCGCGGCACCGGCCTCGATGGTGGGCCGAGCTGCCGTTGATCGCGGTCGTGTACGCGGTCTACTCGGCGGGCCGGCTGCTGGTCCGCAGCGATGTGGCGACCGCCGTCGACCACGGGCTGCGGATACTGCATCTGGAGAAGACGCTCTTCCTCAACGCCGAGCATCCCCTCAACCGTCTGATGACCGCGCACGCCACGATCGGCATACCCGCCGACTTCGCGTACGCCTCGCTGCACTACGTGGTCACCCCGGCCGTCCTGATATGGATCTACCGGCGCCACTCGGCCGCGTACCGCGCCGCCCGCACCTGGCTGATGACGTCCACGCTGCTCGGGCTGATCGGGTTCGCGCTGATGCCGACCTGCCCGCCGCGGCTGCTCCACGCCACGCACGGCTTCGTCGACACGATGGCCCAGTACAGCTCGTACGGCTGGTGGGGCACCGAGGCGAGTGCGCCGCGCGGCATGGGCTGGATGACCAACCAGTACGCGGCGATGCCGAGTCTGCACGTCGGCTGGGCGCTGTGGTGCGGGATCCTGCTCTGGCGCCACGGGCGGCACCCGCTGGTCCGGGCCGTAGGCATCGCGTACCCGCTGGTCACCACGTTCGTCGTGATGGGAACCGCCAACCACTACTTCCTCGACGCGGTCGCGGGCGCCGCCGTGATGGGCGTCGGGGCCCTGCTCACCAAGCCGGTGATGCGGCTCGCCGACCTGGTCGGGGCGGCGGCAGCGACCCGCTTCGCACCGGCCTCCCCGGCCGGGAACTCCCCGATTGTCAGTGCCGGATGCAAGACTTCTACGGGTGAGCGAATCCCCGGCCAGCGGACCTCCTCCGCAGACTCCACCGGCAGCGCGGCACCGGCCGCCGCCGCAGCAGGCGACGACGCTCCGGCAGCGGCTCGCTGAACTGCGCGGCCCGGCGGTCGCGCCGCATCCGCTCGACGCCCGCGCGCTGGCCGCCCTCGCCGCCAACCCCGGCTGCAGACGGCGCGCGCTGCTGGACGGCGCCGGGGTGGACAAGGCCGCGCTGGCCGAGGCGCTCGGCGCTCCCGCCGCGTTCGGTCAGTCGCAGTTCGCGTTCATGCGGGGCAACGCCTTCGAGGCGAGGGTCAAGGCCGACGGCGGCACGGAGTTGATGCGCCTGCTGTACGAGCGGCTCGGCGGGGACGCCCCGGCGCCGCACGAGGTCCTGGTGCCGGATCTGGCCGCGGCCGGCCCCGAGGGCCGCGCGGCCCGAACGGCGCTGGCGCTGCGGGAGGCCACCGCGGCCGGTGGCTGGGCGCTGCTGGACCACCCCATGCTGGCCCTGGAGGTGGCGGGCTCGCCCGCCTATCTGGAACCGGACGCGGTGGTGGTGCACCCCGACGGCCGGTGGACGGTCGTGGAGATCAAGTCGTTCCCCATGATCGACAGTTCGGCGGACGCCGCGAAGGTCGGCGCGGCGGCCCGCCAGTCGGCCGTGTACGTGCTGGCCCTGGAGCGGATCGCTGCGGTCACGGCGGGTGCGGAGGTCCGCCACCGGGTGCTGCTGGTCTGCCCGAAGGACTTCTCCAACCTCCCGACGGCGTCCGTCGTCGACGTTCGCAAGCAGCGTGCGGTCACGCTCCGCCAGCTGACCCGGCTGACCCGGATCGAGGACATCGCCGCCGGGCTGCCCGAGGGCGCCACCTTCGACCCGGCGTGCCCGGCGCGGGAGCTGACCGAGGCGGTCGAGGCGGTCGAGGCGGCGTACGCGCCCGAGTGCCTGGCCGCCTGCGAGCTGGCCTTCCACTGCCGGGCGAAGGCGCGGGCCGCCGGTGCGGTGGAGGCTCTGGGGCGGAGCGTGCGGGGCGAGCTCGGCGGTCTGACGACGGTGGGCGAGGTGCTGGCCGCGGCAGCGGGCAAGGAGGGCGATCCGGCAGATCCGACGGTCGCCGCGCTGCGCCGGGCGGCGGCCCTGCGCGCGCAGGCGCTGGAGAACGGCGCACTCCTGGAAGGCAGCCCGGCATGTCGTTGATCAGCATCCTGGCACGGCTGGAGGCCGTGGAGAGCGGACGGGCACAGCCGCTGGCCACCGTCCGGCACCGCCATCTCACCGGCCGGCCGCTCGTCCTCGTACCGCTCACCACCGCCGGCGAGGCGGGCGCCCCGCTCGGCGCCCTGGTGGGGACCGACCGGGACGCGCCCCGGCTGCTCGTGGTGGCCCAGCCGCGCGACCGTGAACTGCGTTTCGTGTTCCTCGCCGAACTGGCCGAGGCGGTCCTGCCGCACATCGAGGCGTACGCGGACGTGGTCGAGCCCGCCGAACGCAACGAGACCGACCCCGGGACCGGGAAGAAGGTCAGGGTCGAGGTCGAGCTGTGCACGGACGCACCGCAGTTGATCGTGCCGAGCCGCGCGGGGCTGGAATTCGTCCGGCTGCTCGGCCGGTCCATGCGGTTCCGTCGCACCGCCGAGGACGACCCGGACACCCCGTACCCGGCTCCGCCCCGCGTCCCGCTGCTGGGCCGCTGGCTGACGCACTACGGGGAACGGGCCCGGGTGCCGGGTTCCTCGCTGCTCCTCGCCGTGACCGATCTGCTCAACCGGCACTGGGCGACCGGGCAGTCCTCGCTGGAGGACCAGCATCTGGGGGCGCTGCTCGCCTGGATCGACCCTCCGGCGGGCGGCTCGGGCGCGGAGGCCGCGCTCCGGGCCGAACTGTCGCGGGACGGCGGCGGCCAGCTGGTCTGCCCGCCCGCCGGCCCGGCGACGGACCCGGCGTTCGACAACCGGCTGCTCGCGCCCGCGATCGAGCGGTACGACCGGGCGCGTACGTCGCTGGCGGCGGCCGAGGACGGACTGGCGGCCGACGCCCGGCTCGCCGAACTCGCCGCCGCCGAGCGGGAGATCCGAGGTTTGCTCGCCGGGGTGCTGCGGCCGACCTGGGACGCGGTGTGGCGGGGGCTCGATCTGGTGGAACGGCTGCCTGCCGGGGCCAGGGCCGAGGACCGCTGGACCCGGGACCGCTGGTCGTTCACCGCCCACCGGGACCGGGTGCGGGCCGGGGAGCCGCCGCAGCCGCGCCGGGACGACGCGGTGACGGCAGCGCAGAAGCTCGCCTCGCGGGAGACCGCGCAGGCCCAGCTGGAGGCCCAGGAGGCGCTGGACGATCCGCTGGTGCTGGCCGGGCGGCGGCTGGCCGGCGAGGCGTTCGTCGGGGAGGTGACGGATGTGGTGATGGCGTACAGCGAGTCGAAGCGGCCGTCGCCGCGGCCGCTGGTCACGGTCCGGACGGACGAGCGCCCGCACCTCGGTGAGGGGACGAAGGTGTACCGCAGTCTGGACGGCAAGCCGCAGACCGCCGAGTTCGTGGCGTACACCGGCGCGGACCTCCCGGACGCGCAGGAGCGGCTGCTGGTGCTGCGGATCACCGACCGGATGGGCCGGAGCAAGGAGCCGGCCCCGGGTTCGCTGCCGGATCCGGGCGACCGGATCGCCTGGACGCTGTTCGAGCACGACCAGCGTGGCGGCCCGAAGCTGCCGGACCCGGAGGAGACGCCCTGGACGCACGGCGGTCCGCCGGGAGCCGCCGCCGGGCACACCGAGAGCCCTGACCCCGTGACCCCGGAGGACCTTCTGTGACGGCCGTATTCGACCCGGGCGCGGCAGCGGGACGGGCCACCGCCCAGATCCTGGACGACACGCTGAACGGCACGGCCCGCGGCATCGTGGTGGACTCCCCGCCGGGCGCGGGCAAGTCGACGCTCGTGGTGCGTGCCGCGCTCGAACTCGCCTCCGCAGGGCGCCCGTTGATGGTGGTCGCCCAGACCAACGCACAGGTCGACGACCTGGTGGTCCGGCTGGCCGAGAAGGACCCCGGGCTGCCGGTCGGCCGTCTGCACAGCAGCGACACCGACCCGTACGACAAAGCACTGGACGGCCTGGCCAACGTACGGAAATCGGCGAAGGCGGCGGATCTGGCCGGGCTCGACGTCGTCATCTCGACGGCGGCCAAGTGGGCGCACGTGAAGAACGTCGAGCCGTGGGGGCACGCGATCGTCGACGAGGCGTACCAGATGCGCTCGGACGCGCTGCTGGCCGTCGCCGGACTCTTCGAACGGGCGCTGTTCGTCGGCGATCCGGGCCAGCTGGACCCGTTCTCGATCGTCGGTGCGGAGCAGTGGGCCGGGCTGTCGTACGACCCGTCGGCGAGCGCGGTGTCGACACTGCTGGCGCACAACCCGGAGCTTCCGCAGCGCCGGCTTCCGGTGTCGTGGCGGCTGCCCGCGTCGGCCGCGCGGCTGGTCTCGGACGCGTTCTACCCGTATACCCCGTTCCGCAGCGGCACGGACCACGGCGACCGGCGGCTGTCGTTCGGTGTGCCGTCGGACGGCTCGGCCCCCGACCGGGTGCTGGACGAGGCCGCGGAGTCCGGCTGGGGTCTGCTCGAACTCCCGGCCCGGCACACTCCGCGCACGGATCCGGAGGCGGTACGGGCGGTGGCCCTGGTGGTACGCCGGCTGCTGGACCGGGGCGGCGCGGCGACGAGCGAGCGCTCCCCCGATCCGGTCCCGGTGACGGCGGACCGGGTCGCGGTGGGCACCGCCCACCGGGACCAGGCGGCGGCGGTCCGGGCGGCACTCGCCGAACTCGGTGTGACGGGTGTGGCGGTTGACACGGCGAACCGGCTCCAGGGACGCGAGTTCGATGTGACGGTCGTCCTGCACCCGCTGTCCGGACGCCCGGACGCCACGGCGTTCCACCTGGAGACGGGCCGGCTGTGCGTCCTGGCGTCCCGCCACCGCCACGCCTGCATCGTGGTCTGCCGGGCCGGCGTCGCGGAGCTGCTGGACGAACATCCGTCGACGGAACCGGTCCAGCTGGGGGTCACGGTCAAGTTCCCCGACGGCTGGGAGGCGAACCATGCCGTCCTGGCCCACCTCGCGGAGCACCGGGTGGCCTGGACCAGGTGACCCCACCGGGGCGCCGGGGGCGCGCGGCGCGGCGGGCGGCGTCCGGCGAGCGCCCCCTCGCACCGCCCTCGAAGCGCACTTGCGCCGGGTTGGACAATGGAGGGTGGCCGTCGGGCCGATCCGAGGAGGAACATCACATGGCACAACCCGAGCGGAACGAGCAGCAGCGGATGCGCCCCGCGCCCCTGCTCTTCGAGCCGTCGGCAGCCGTCGCCGATCCCGAGCACTTCTTCGACCTGGAGTCAATGGAGGACCCGAAGGAACTGCTGGCGCGCGCCACGGAGCTGACCCTGGCGTTCCGGGCAGCGACCGACCGTGCGGTCGAGTTCCAGGCGATCGCCGCCGCCCAGCTGGCCGACCCGCGCCGGTTCGACCGGCTCACCACGGCCGACATCGCGCAGCGCGCGGAGTGGACCGAGGACTACGCGAAGAAGATGGTCGAGTTCGGCCGGAGCCTGATGGGCGGCATGAAGCCGTGACGCCGCAGCGCCGGGCCGCGCGCCGCGCAGCCGGGCCGCCGGGCCTCTGCCCCCGTGAGGCACGGCGGTGACCCCGGTGCGTCCGGCCGCCGCCGGGGTCTGACTCCGGGTACAGCCAGGGGCATATGCCCGCGCGCAAGATACTCCTCCCCACCCCACCCTGTCCCGTTTTCCGACAACTCTCGGAATCCGGACCGTCACTCCCGGTAGACCTGCATGCATGAGCGCATGGCTGGCAGACGAATCGACCCCGTGTCCCCGCACCGGGTCCGGCACCCGATCCCGCACCGGCACCCACCACGGCGTCGACGTCTTCACCGCCCTGCGGGATCAGGCCGGGGACCAGAGCGCGCAGGTCACCGCCGCCGGAGCCGCCTGGCTCGCCGGCGCCTCGGCCTATCCGCGCTCCACGCTCGCCCAGTGGGAGGCCCACCCCGGCTCCCCCGGCGTGCTGCCGTGCGGGTCGGCGTTCGACGTGGTGAATGTGCCCGCGCTCTTCGGCCGACGGATGCTGGAGCATCTGTGGGCGGACGGACCCGGTTCCGGACCGGTCGCCACGCACCGCGGGCGGATGCTGCTCTTCGCCGCCCCGGGCACCGCCCAGCGGCTGCCGTCACTGCTCGACTGGGAGGAGTGGGGCGGCGCTCCGAGGCCGGGTGAGGACCAGGGTCCGGAACCGCTCCGGGAGGCCGCGGACCGCGAGGGCCGGATGCCGCCGCTGCTCTGCCACGGCACCGGCGACGCGGTGACCGTCCCGCCCCTGGCCTGCGGCTCCGCTGCCGCCGGCCCCCGCTGGGTGGTCGCCCCCGACACCCGCAACCCTTGGCTTCCGGGCCCTGACGTCCTGCTCTGGGCCTGTGTGCGGGTGACCCGGTCGACGCCTCCCGGAGCTGTTCGGATTTCGATTTTTCCTCCCGCCGATCAGGGTGCTAATGTCTACGACGTCAGCAGGCGCCGCTAGCTCAGTTGGTTAGAGCAGCTGACTCTTAATCAGCGGGTCCGGGGTTCGAGTCCCTGGCGGCGCACAGACGGAAGAAGCCCCTCGCGCAAGCGGGGGGCTTCTTCGTTTTCCGCGCCGGGATCTGCCGGGCCTACTTCGTACCGGTGGTGATCCGGACCGTCCACGCACCCGACGGCGTCCGGTCCGCGACCTCGATCCTGGTGTGCTCGCCGGGGATGGAGTACGTCTCACCGACCCGCAGCGGCGCGTCCGCGAGCGGCGGGTAGACCGACTGGTCCCAGCAGGCGTCGGAGTGCGGGTGGGTGTCGATGACCTGGATGGGGCCGCCGCCGGACGGCGTCTCGTTGCGCACCCGGTAGAGCAGCACCCCTTCGGTGCACGTGGCCCGGTCGTTGCCGATGGCGCTCCGGGCTTCCAGGGCCACCGCGCTGCCCTCGCCGGTTCTGATCACCGCGAGCCGGGTCCCGATGGACGCGCCGGGGACCGGCACGGCGGCCATCGGTTCCAGGGTGATGTCCTGGTCGTGCTGGATGCACGCCACCTGTCTGCGGTCCAGCCAGCCCAGCTTCCACTTCTGCCAGCCGAACAGATCCGGCGCCAGACCGAACTGGCTGCCCATCACGTCCCAGTCGCCGACGTAGGTGTCCCAGTCGCCCTTGCCGTCCGACGGCCGGTGGTAGAGATCGGGCAGGTCGAAGACGTGCCCGGTCTCGTGGGCCAGCACGTTGCGGTCCGGCGGGTGCTGTTCGAAGACGGTGACGAGCCGACCGATGTCCGCACCGTCGGCGTGCAGCGGCCGGTCGAAGTTGACGACCTTGGTGGCGTCGGAATCGACACCGGGCGCGTCCGGGTCGGCGATCAGATAGACGATGCCGTACTTCGCGAAGTCGACCTGGTCATCGGCCGCGGCGATCGCGTCACGCAGATAGGCGCTGCGCCGCTTGTTGTCCCAGTCGCGCTTTATCCCGTACCAGGTGGAGCGGTGCGGCATCTGGATCCACCGCGGCTGCGCATGCGGGCGCAGGGTGAACTTCCCGTACGAGGCGCGCTGGAAGAACCGGGTGGTGGCGGGGAAGTAGTCGGCGGCGAGCTCGCGGGGGGTGGTGACGGGACGCGCGTCCGGGAAGGAGAGGAAGATCATTACGGCGTCGAGGGCGTGGTCGGGGCGCGGGTAGGCGTCGTTCCATTCGTCCAGTCCCAGCGAGTGGTGGGCCGAGGTCCGGGGCAGGGCGCACGGACCCACATCACCCGTGGCCGCGACGGCCGGACCCGCTACGAGGGAGGTGGCGGCGAGCGCCAGGAGAGAGACCAGGCCGGCCACCACGGCACGCGGACTCGGCTTCTCCACTCCCCCGGGTCCGTGCTGACGCGGCACATCAACCTCCGGGTGCAGAATGCGGGGACACGCATTCCAGCCTGTGCCGGTTCGGGGGTGTACGCCCTGTTGTGCTGCCCCACCCGTGTCAGGGGGCGACTCGCGCAAGCCTCTTTACGGACAGTCACATTTGATCACCGCGTCGACGGGAAGCGGGCTCTGGATCAACCCGGGGGCAACTAAAGCTGGCATAGGCACTCATAAACGATCAATCATGGGCAAACCTGAGCCATGCGCCAATGGCCCATGCGGGTCGCTCCTCGGGGCCGGAACGGCTGCGGAGCTGGAACGGGCCGGACAACAGCATCTATGCTTCACCACGCTTTCCTGCGTGGTTTCCGCCCCCGGCAACGGCGCTCCACGCGGCTGGCCAGTCCGACCACAACTGTTCGGGACAGAACTGCACGGCGGGAGTGAGCGGTGAGCGGAACCTCCGAAGGGCCGAGGCCCCCGGCAGGCACAGCACCCCCTACCGCACGATCGCCGATCACGGAGAGTGATACTGGGGTGGTTGCGGAGGCCGCCGATTACCGGGCCGCCTTCCGGGCTGCCACCCTCCCGATGGCCGTCGTCGACCACGAGGGTCTGGTGGTCACCGCCAACGATGCCCTCGGCGACCTGCTCGGCTCCGATGCCCTGGCACTGGCCGCCCAGTCCGCGTCCGATCTGCTCGACCTCGCGTCCGACGTCCGTACCTGGCACGCCTATCGCGAGGTGCTGCGCGGCCGGCGTTCCCGGTTCCGCTGCACCCGGAGGCTGAAGCATCCCGACGGCCGCTCGATGTGGTCCGAGATCACCGTCGTGCCGATGCCGGAGACCGAGGCAGGGACCGGGACCGAAGCCGGCGCCGGGACCGGTGCGGGCGTCCCGGGCCGCTCCGCCGTGCTGCTCACGATCACCGACATCAGCGACCGGCGCGAGCTGCAGAAACGGCTGCGGCATCTGCAGATGCACGACCCGGTGACCCGGCTGCCCAACCGGACGCTGTTCTTCGAGCGGCTCTCCGCCGCCCTGGAATCCCCGCCGTACCAGGACGACAGCCTCCCGCGGCACAGCCGCATCGGCCTCTGCTACCTCGACCTGGACGGCTTCAAGGCCGTCAACGACACCCTGGGCCACCGGATCGGCGACCGGTTGCTCGCCGCCGTCGCCGCCCGGCTCACCGACTGCGCCGAACGGGAGAGCCCGCACCGCCCCGGCGGCTCGCTCGTGGCACGCCTGGGCGGCGACGAGTTCGCGATCCTCGTCGAGGAGTCCGCCGGCACGCAGCAGCTCACCGACCTGGCCCGGGCGGTGCTCGCCACGCTCCAGAAGCCGTTCGACCTGGCCGGCCAGCGGCTGGAGGTGTCGGCGTCGATCGGGGTGGTGGAGCGGGCCGTCGCGGGGACCTCGGCCACCGGTCTGATGCAGGCCGCCGACACCACGCTGTACTGGGCGAAGGCGGACGGCAAGGCCCGATGGACGCTCTTCGACCCCGAGCGCAACGCGCACCGGATGACCCGGCAGGCGCTCTCGTCCACGCTCCGGCCGGCCGTCGAACGCGGCGAGTTCACGATCGAGTACCAGCCACTGGTCGGGATGGCGGACGGGGTCGTACGCGGGGTGGAGGCCCTGGTCCGCTGGAACCACCCGCAGTTCGGCATGCTCTCGCCGAACCGGTTCGTGGCCATCGCCGAGGAGGACGGCTCGATCGTCCAGCTCGGCCGGTGGGTTCTGCGGTCGGCCTGCCGCCAGGCCAGACGCTGGCAGCTGGATCATCCCGCCGAGTCGCCGCTGTTCATCAGCGTCAATGTCGCCGTACGGCAGGTCTGGGACTCCGACCTGGTCACCGATGTCGCGGAGATCCTGACGGAGACCGGCCTCGCGCCCGGGCTGCTGCAGCTGGAGCTGACCGAGTCCGCGGTGATGGGCTCGGCGGGCCGCCCGCTGGAGGCGCTCCAGAAGCTCAGCGACATGGGGGTCCGGATCGCCATCGACGACTTCGGGACCGGTTACTCGAACCTGGCCTACCTGAGCCGGCTGCCGGTCTCGGTACTGAAGCTGGACGGCTCGTTCGTACGCGGCTTCCGTTACGACGACGGAGCGCACCCCAGTCCCGCCGACGAGACGATCGTCGAGGCGATGGTGCAGCTCGCGCACCGGCTGGGGCTGACGGTGACGGCGGAGTGCGTGGAGACCGCGGTGCAGGCCGAACGACTGCGGCGGATCGGCTGCGACACGGGACAGGGCTGGCTCTACTCCCGGGCGGTGGCCCCGGAACGCATCGCGGAACTGATCGGCGCCAGCCCCCTGCAGCACTGAGCGGGCCGCGCCCTTCCACGCCCGCGGTCCGCCCGGTCGCCCGCGAACGGGGCGACCGGGCGGGCAGTTCTCAGGCGGGCAGCCCGTACGCGTCGGCGATCAGGTCGTAGCTCCGCAGCCGCGCGTCCCCGCCGTGCGCATTGGCCGTGATCATCAGCTCGTCCGCCCCGGTCCGCTTCGCCAGGTCGTCCAGGCCGCCGCGTACCTCGTCCGCCGTCCCGTAAATGACATTGCCGAGCCAGCTGTCGACGAACTCCTGCTCCATCGGGCTGAAGGGGTACGCCTCCGCCTCCTCCGGGGTCGGGACCAGACCCGGGCGGCCGGTGCGCAGACGCACCATCGACAGGGCGCCGGTCAGCACCTGGCGGCGGGCCTCGCGCTCCTCGTCGGCAGCCAGCGCCGACACACCGATGAGGGCGTACGGGGCGTCCAGCACCGCCGACGGCTTGAACGACTCCCGGTACAGGTCGAGCGCCGGAACGGTGTTCTGCGCCGAGAAGTGGTGGGCGAAGGCGAACGGCAGGCCGAGGACGCCGGCCAGCCGCGCGCTGAAGCCGGAGGAGCCGAGCAGCCAGATCGGCGGACGGCCCGCAGGACCCTGCACCGGGCCCGGGACCGCGTGGATCCGCGCGTAGGGGTGGCCGTCGGGGAAGTCGTCGTCCAGGAACCGGGTCAACTCGGCGAGCTGCTGCGGGAAGTCGTCGGCGCCCTCGTTCAGCCGGTCCGTACGGCGCAGCGCGGCGGCGGTCGCACCGTCCGTGCCGGGGGCGCGGCCGAGGCCGAGGTCGATGCGGCCGGGGGCCATGGCCTCCAGGGTGCCGAACTGTTCGGCGATGACCAGCGGCGCGTGGTTGGGCAGCATCACCCCGCCGGAGCCGAGCCGGATCCGCTCGGTGCGGGCGGCGAGGTGGGCCAGGATCACTGCCGGGGACGACGAGGCGACGCCGGGCATGGAGTGGTGCTCGGCGACCCAGAGGCGGTGGTAGCCACGGCGTTCGGCGAGCTGTGCGATGTCCACACTGGTACGCAGGGCCTGGGTCGCGGTGCGGCCCTGCCCCACCGTCACCAGGTCGAGCACCGAGAGCGGCACGGAAGCCGTTCCCCCGACGCCGCCGCGAATGTCGTCGCCTCGGTTCTTTTCCACGTGAAGGCCTCTCCGGTGATGCTCGTACGTCCGGGGAGAGCTAACAGGAGGTTGTCTCCGTTTATTCCCCGTCGATCGTCCTCCCGGCAGGGGCGGGCGGCGCCTCCCGAGCGGCGAAGAGCGCGCCCAGCTGTGGCGCCCAAGCGCGGCGACGCGCCAGCCGGAGCGCCTCGAACACCGCCACCTGGTTCGCGGTGAGGACCGGTTTGGAGAGGAGTTCCTCCAGGTCACGGATGTGCGCTGCGGTGTGCACGGCGTTGCCCGGCAGCAGCACCGCCCCGGCTTCCGGGCGGTCCGCGGCGACCACGAGTTCCTTCAGCCGGTCCACGCCCCACGCGGCGGCCTCGGCGGCGGTGACGGCACCGCCGCTGTGCGTGGCGACCACGTCCACACCCGCGGACGACAGGAGGCCGGTGAAGAGTCCGGCGGTCTCCTCGGACCAGGGTGCGGCGACCGCGACCCGTGCGACACCCAGTCCCTGTACCGCGTGGACGAAGGCGAGCGAGGTGCTGGACGCGGGCAGGCCCGCGGCCCGGGCCAGGGTGGTGCTCTGCTCGCGGGCGCCCTCCCATCCGTACACACAGCTTCCGCCGGTGCTGGCCCAGACCACCGACTCGGCGCCGGCCCGCCGCAGCTCCTCGACCCCGGCGGCGAGGCGTTCGGGGGCACCCCGCTGCCGCAGGGTGCCGGTGCGGTGGTCGTCCTCGCCCGGCTCCGTCCGGTTCACGACGAGCCTGATGGTGGTGTCGAGGATGACCTCCATGCGCGGGAAGTCGTCGTCGGCGAAGTGGCCCGGGTAGAGGAATCCGACGGTCGTCATATGCGCCCTCCTGTGCTGCGGGATCGCTGTACTGCCGCTGCCCTCCTCTCTGCCCAGTATTCCTCCGGCGTCCGCACCGACGGCGGCGCTGCCGTTGACGGGGGCGTGCGCGGGTGCAAGCGTGGTCAATCCACATATCTCAGACGTCGACGAAACGACCGCCCTCTGATGCCAGAGCCCACGCTCCTCGTCCTCGACGCCGATCCCCCGCCCCGGCTCGGCGCCCTGACCGGACGGGCCCGGATCCGCTACACGGACGGGGCCGGCCTCGCCGGGGAGCTGCCGCACGCCGATGCCCTGCTCGTCTGGGACTTCACCTCCGACGCGGTGCGCGCCGCCTGGCCGGGGGCCGGGCCGCGGCCCCGCTGGGTGCATACGGCGAGCGCGGGGGTGGACCGGCTGCTCTGCCCGGAGCTGGCCGAATCGGACACCGTGCTGACCAACGCGCGGGGCATCTTCGAGCAGCCGATCGCCGAGTACGTGCTGGGACTGGTGCTGGCGTTCGCCAAGGACGTCCCCGGCACGCTGGAGTCGCAGCGTGGGCGGCACTGGCACCACCGCGAGTCGCAGCAGGTCGCCGGGGCGCGCGCGGTGGTGGTCGGGGCCGGGCCGATCGGACGGGAGATCACCCGGCTGCTGATCGCGCTGGGGGTGCAGGTGGCGCTCGTGGGACGCACCGCGCGGCGCACCATCCACGGCGTCGAGGATCTGGACCGGCTGGCGGCGCTCGCCGACTGGGTGATCTGCGCGGCGCCGCTGACGGAGCAGACGCACGGGATGTTCGACGCGCGGTTCTTCGGGCTGATGCAGCCGTCGGCCCGCTTCATCAACGTGGGGCGCGGACCGCTGGTCGTCGAGGACGATCTGGCCGACGCGCTGCGCAGGAGGTGGATCGCCGGCGCGGCCCTCGACGTGTTCCGGCAGGAGCCGCTGGATCGGGGGAGCGGGCTGTGGGACGTGCCGGGGCTGATCGTGTCGCCGCACATGAGCGGGGACACCGTCGGCTGGCGGGACCGGCTGGGTGAGCAGTTCGTGGCGATGTACGAACGGTGGGCGGCCGGGGAGCCGCTGCCGAACGTCGTCGACAAGCGGCGGGGCCACGTCCCCTCGCCGGATGTCCTCGACGCCCCGGGAATTTGAGTTCGCCCTTCTGACCGTGGGAGATCTTGCGGGCGAGGCTGTGGCGGGACCCCTCTCAGTTGAGCTGGGCGTTGATACGCCGCCGCAGCAGCCCATCGGTGAAGGACGGGTGCCGAGGGGCCGCTGCTGCTCGACCCCGGACACCGGGCGGCCTGTCGGCGCACACCCTCGAACCGGCGGGGTGCCCGGACCCACGGACGTACGGCGGCGGAGCGTAGCTCTCAGGCTTCGGGCCGGTCGTCAGGCCCCGGCAGCCGAACCGTCGGCGGAGTCGCCGCGGGAGGTCCACGCCGGTGCGGCGCCGACCAGCGAGTCGAGGCGTTCCAGGCGCTGGGCGGTGGCGGCATCGGAGGGCGTCATGACGATGATCCGCTCGCCCCGTGCCCGGTCCAGCCACAGGCTCTGGAACTGGACGTCGAGGGCGCCGACGCGCGGTGACCGGTAGCGGCGCAGCTGGGTGCGGTCGCCCACGACTTCGTACGACTCCCAGTGCCGCACGAAGTCCGGAGACTCCTGGCGCAGCCGGGTGATCAGCGCGTTCCAGCGGGGGTCGTCGCGGTGTTCCGGCTGGCGGGTGCGGAGCCTCGCGGTGATTTCGCGAAGGACGGTGTCCTCGTCGACCAGGCTGTTGCGCCAGCTCGGTTCGGTGAACATCAGCCATGCGCAGTTGCGTTCCTCGACCGGGTACGCGTCCAGGTCGGCGAACAGGTACCGATAGGTGCGATTGGCCGCGACCAGGTCGTAGCAGCCGGTCTGCACGGCGGCCGGGTACGGCAGCAGCTTCGCCAGGACGGCGGTGTGCTCGGGGCGCAGGTCCACGGGCGGTCCTGGCTCGGTGGCCGTGCCACGGCCCGCGAGCACCATCAGGTGCCGGTGCTCGGCGGCATCCAGGCGCAGGACGCGCGCCACCGCGTCCAGTACCTGGTCGGACGCGTTCTTGGCCCGCCCCTGTTCGAGCCACGTGTACCAGGTGACCCCGACTCCGGCGAGCTGCGCGACCTCCTCGCGCCGCAGACCGGGTGTGCGGCGCCGGCCGCCCGCGGGCAGGCCCACGTCACCGGGGGTGACGCGGGCGCGGCGGGCGCGCAGGAAGGCGCCGAGGGCGCTGCGGTCGGGTGTCGAAGCGGTCACCACCCCAGTGTCATGTCTCGGGGCCGGTGGATCCAGGTAGTGCTGGTACCTCTATAACCAGGCTCCTGGTACCAGGATGACGGGGGGCGCAGGGTCGTGTTCATGACCGCACAGACAGTTCCCGCCGCGCACACCGTGGCGCCGCACCCGGCGCGCGCCCTCACCGGCGCCGGCCTCGCCGTCCTGCTCGTCGCCTACCTGCCCGTGAACATGACGTTCGGGTCGGTCAACCTGCTCGAACCCGCGATCACCGCGGACCTCGGCGTGACCGTGTCGGGCGGGCAGCTCGTGCTGTCCGCGTACACCACGGCGTTCGCCGCGACCCTCGTCGTCGCGGGGCGCCTGGGCGACAGGTTCGGACGGCGCCGGCTGCTCGCGGCCGGTGTCGGCGCGTTCGGCGTGGCCTCCGTGCTCGCCGCACTCGCACCGAACCTGGTCACACTCGTCGTGCTGCGCGCCGTACTGGGCATCGCCGCCGGCCTGTTCACCCCGCAGGTCCTGTCCACCATCCAGTCCACGGCGCCCGAGAAGCTGCGGGCGTTGGGCGTCACACTGTTCGCCGCCGTCAGCGGCATCGCGACCGTCACCGGACAGCTCCTCGCGGGCGCCGTGGCCCAGGCCGCCGGTGACCACTGGGGCTGGCGGCTCGTCCAGATGCTCACCGGGGCGATAGGAGCGGCCGCGCTGCTCGCCCTGCGCACTGTGCCCGAGTCGCGCTCGACGGCACCGCTCGCGCTCGATCTGCGCGGGGCCGCGCTCCTCGGCACGGGCCTGCTCCTCGTCGTGGTGCCCCTGACGCTCGGCACCTCCGCGGGCGGTCCTGCCCCGGTGCTCGCGATGCTGGCCGCCGGCGGTGCGGTGCTCGCCGTCTTCGCCCGCTCGCAACGCGCCGCCGAACGCCGCGACGAACTGCCCGTCGTACCGCCGAGCGTGCTGCGCACCCCGGCCGTAAGCCAGGGCCTGATCATGACGCTGCTGTTCTTCACCGGTTACGGGGCCTTCCTGTACGAGTTCTCGGCGCTCTCCCAGGGCGCGTTCGGCGTGGACGCCTGGGGTGCCGTCGTGCTGCTGCTCGGGTTCGGCGCGGCGTTCGTCGTCACCGCCCTCGCCCTGCCGGCCGTGGAACGCCGCACCGGACGCTGGACGATGACGGGTGCGGCCATCGGGCAGGCGGCTGTGCTCCTGGGCCTCGCCCTCACCGTGAGCGGCACCCACGGTGGGACCCCGTCGGCCCTGCAGCCGCTCCTGATCGTGCTCGGTGTCACCCAGGCCCTGATGTACGGGCCGGTCCTCCGCACGGTCCTGTCCCGCACACCGACCTGGGCGGCGGGTGTCGCCGGTGGACTCTTCACCACGTTGCAACAGCTCGGTCTCGGCCTGGGCGTGGCGCTCCTGGGCGGCGTCTTCCATGCTGTGGCCACCGCAACGGCGGGCGGTCCCGCCGCCGGACTGCCCCACGGTTTCGCCGTCGCCGTGACCGTACAGGCCGCCCTGGCTCTGGCATTCGCCTTCCTGGCCGCCCGTATCGCACGGGCCGGGGCCGGGCGGCCGGAAGCGATCTGAACGGCGTTGCGGCGTCGCGGCCGTCGGGTCCCAGCCGGCGGGCAGCGGTGCGGGGCGGCCGGGACCCGAGGTGACGGCGGTGAAGCCAGGACCGGCCGCCTCGACGGCGGTCATCAGTTCAAGGACATGCTGCGCGAGCAGACCCGAGGCGCGGTCTGCCGTCCCGGAGCGGAGGGCCCGCGCCATGTCGAGCACGCCCGCCCCACGTCCGGTCGGGGCGCCGTCCACCGGCAGCTGCCGGTTTCCTGGGCCGTTCCTACCCGGACCCCGGCATCACTCCCGGTCCGGGTGGCCCGGACAGCGGGGCCGGTTCGACGGAAAAATCTTCTCCCGCCTCCGCGTACGAACGTACGCGCGAGTTCCTCCTCGCACCGCCGTGACCTCGCCCTCCGTCGGTCGTCAATGACACCGGCATATGCCGTACGGGTGAGCCCCAGATGACGACGCCGGGTCGCCCCGAGAACTCATCAACAGGCCCCCCTCAAACACCTGTTGGCGGCTATCGTGGTGCAAAAGCTTGCGGTCACAACCTGGTGGGGGGAAACCGTGGCGTTGAAGCCTGAACCGACCGCGCCGTTCCACTCGGTGCAGTTCGCCCTTCGCGTTCTCGAAACAGTCTCCAAGCACGGCGACGGTGTGACGGACGGCCAGCTCTCCCGGGAGACGGGACTGCCGGCCGGGCACCTCGCCTCGCTGCTGCTGACGCTGCGGCGCGAAGGATATGTCGAGCAGGTGTCCGACGGCGCCTATGTGATCGGCGCCTCCCTCCTGCAGCTCGGCTCCGGCGCCGCCCGCAGGCAGGCACTGGCGAACCGGCTTCAGCAGACCCTGATCCAGCTGCGCGACTCGGTCGGCGCCGCGGTCTACATAAGCCGGTACGTCGACGGCGAGATCCAGGTCACGCAGTACGCCGACGGTCCGCGCACCCCGGCGGTCAACGAGTGGGTGGACTTCCGGTCCACCGCGCACGCCAGTGCGATCGGCAAGTGCCTGCTGACCCAGCTCGACCAGAACGGCCGCCGCGACCACATCTCCCGCCACAAGATCACCCGGCTCACCTCGCGGACCATCACCAGCGAGAAGGCCCTCTTCTCCAAGCTGGACAGCCAGCCCGCGACGGTCCCGGTGCTCGACCTCCAGGAGTACGCGGTCGGCACGGTCTGCGCGGCCGTGCCACTCACGGCAGGCTCCTCGGCGGGCTGCCTGGCACTGTCCCTGCCGGTCGAGCACGCGCACCGGCTGCGCTCGGCGGCGGACACGCTGAACCGGCGGGCGGCTCCGGTCCTGCTGTCACTGGCCCTCTAGAGCGCCCGGCGGCCGGCGCCACCGGGCGGCTCCGGCGCCCGCGGCGGAGCGTGTCATCAGCACCCCCGAGGACCAGGTATTATTTTCGAGTCAGCAGGCGCCGCTAGCTCAGTTGGTTAGAGCAGCTGACTCTTAATCAGCGGGTCCGGGGTTCGAGTCCCTGGCGGCGCACAGACAACGCACTGGGCGGTCCATGTACTTACGTGGACCGCCCAGTGCGTTTTCCGCTGCCCAATGTTCCATACAAACGTATTACACAGGCGTACTAGACAGCTGTTTTAAACGCTCGTATATTTCCTGGCATGACGAACGCGACGAGCACCACCACTGACCCCAGTGACCTCGCCGGCCGCAAGGAATGGACCGCGTTCGTGGTCCTCCTGCTCCCTCTCCTCCTGGTCTCGATGGACGTCTCCGTCCTCTTCTTCGCGATCCCCTCCATCGACCGGGACCTCGCACCCAGCGCCACCCAGCAGCTGTGGATCTTCGATGTGTACGCCTTCGCCCTGGCCGGACTGCTCATCACGATGGGGTCGCTCGGCGACCGGATCGGCCGCCGCAAACTGCTCCTCCTCGGGGCGGTCGCGTTCAGTGCCGCGTCCGTCGCCGCCGCCTACGCCACGAGCCCCGAGATGCTCATCGGGGCGCGGGCGCTGCTCGGGATCGGCGGGGCGACACTGATGCCTTCGACGATGGGACTCGTGCGGAACATGTTCCGCAACGAGCAGCAGCGCAGCCGCGCGGTCGGCATCTGGTCCGGCGCCATGGCGGGCGGGATCGCCCTCGGCTCCGTACTGAGCGGGGTCATGCTGGAGCACTTCTGGTGGGGTTCGGTCTTCCTGATCAACGTTCCCGCGATGGTGCTGCTGCTGATCCTGGTGCCGGTGCTGGTCCCCGAGTTCAAGGACCCGGACCCGGGCCGCTTCGACCTGCTGAGCGTGCCGCTGTCGATGGGGGCCGTGCTGCCGGTCATCTACGGGGTCAAGGAGAGCGCCGCGCACGGACTCGACCCGCGCAACGCTCTCCTCGTCGCCGCGGGGCTGCTCATCGGCTGGGCGTTCGTCCGGCGTCAGCGCAGCCGCGGGGACGCGATGATCAGCCGGGAACTGTTCCGCGGCCGGGGGTTCGCCGCCGGGATCGGCCTGAACTCCCTCGCCTCGTTCGCGATGATGGGCTCCGCCTTCTTCACCACCCAGTACCTGCAATCGGTGCTCGGCATGTCCACGATGGAGGCCGCGCTCTGGAGCCTGGCCCCGTCGCTGGCGGTGGGGGCCGCGGCCCCGACGGCCACGGCGATCGCCCAGCGCACCGACCGCAGATACGTCATCGCCGCAGGGTTCGTCATCGCCGCCGCAGGGTTCTCCCTGCTGTCCCTGGCCGGTACGGACTCGCTGTGGCTGCTGCTCATCGGCTCGGCCGTGATGAGCTCCGGCATCGTCACCGTGATGGCGCTCGTCTCGGACCTGGCGCTGGCGACCGCCCCGCCGGAGAAGGCCGGTTCGGCCGCGTCACTGCTGGAGACCGGTCAGGAGTTCGGCGGTGCGACGGGCATGGCGCTGCTGGGCGCGGTCGCCACCGCGGTGTACGGCGCGGACCTGCCGGACTCGGCGCCGGAGGCTGCCCGCAAGACGCTCCCCGGGGCCCTGGCGACGGGGGACGCCTCACTGATCTCGGCGGGCCGGGAGGCGTTCGTGCACAGCATGCAGTACGCCTCGGTGGCAGGGGCGGCGATCCTGCTGACGGGTGCGGTGCTGACGGTCACACTGCTGCGCCGACACCGGGCGGGCGACGCGGACGCGGCCCTGAAGGAGCCGGCCGGATCGGCCACGGCCGCCGCTTGAGGCCGACGGACGCGCGATCGGCCACGACGGCCCCGTCCAGGGC
>NZ_JBHVWN010000064.1:0-29671 GCF_042882275.1 Streptomyces sp. NPDC058231
GGCCGTGACACACACTCGGTGTGTCACGGCCCGCGGCTCTGTCTCGGTGCGGTGTCGCGCGGTCAGGCAGACTTCCTGCTGTCCCGCGGGTGCACGGCAATGTTCATGGCTCCGGAGCGCAGAACCGCCAGCCTCTCGGCCAGCACCTCCTCCAGCTCCTCGCGGGTGCGCCGCTCCATGAGCATGTCCCAGTGCGTACGCGCAGGCTTGCCCTTCTTCTCCTCGGGGCCATCCCCGTCCACCAGGAGTGCCATGGCGCCACACGCCTTGCACTCCCACTCCGGCGGAATTTCCGCCTCTACCGAGAACGGCATCTCAAATCGATGTCCGTTCTGGCATGCGTACTCCACCGCCTGGCGCGGGGCCAGATCGATGCCGCGGTCCGTCTCGTAGCTGGTAACCACGAGTCGCGTGCCGCGGAGAGCTCGCTCACTCATGAATCGTGCCTCCCGGGCTTGTCGCCCACAGGACAGGTGTCGCTGTCGTCGTCATCCGGTCAACGTCCGGTCGGCGGTAAAGATTCCCGTTGCCGGTCATGCGTCGCCCGTCGTGCCGCTGCTTTTTCAGGGTTGGGTACCCAACAATGCCCGGTTTGTCACATTTGGCAGAAGTTGTCACCCAACGGTTTGGCTTCTTCCACTCGCAGTAACGGTCCTCCGGGCAGGCCAAAGGCGTACACTACCGGCCTTTCACTTCAACGTCTAAATCCGTTCAGGAACCGGATTGCCCGCCGCCGCCACGGCCTGCCGCACGGGCACCCTCGCGAGCAGCACCGAACCGATGACGAAGAAGATCACCAACGAGATGATCGCATCCCGGTAGCTGCCGGTCAGCTGATAGGCGAGTCCGAACACCAGTGGCCCCAGCCAGCTCAGTCCCCGGTCGCTCATCTCGTACGCGGAGAAGTACTCGGCCTCCTTGCCGCGCGGCACCAGATGGGAGAAGAGCGAGCGCGACAGCGCCTGGCTGCCGCCGAGGACCAGGCCGATCGCCGAAGCCAGCAGATAGAAGAGGACGGGGGCGCCCGAGGGCAGGAAATATCCGGCGACGAGGATCAGGGTCCACACCATGAGCGAGGCGAGGATCGTGCGCTTCGCGCCGTGCACCCGTGCCAGCCGGCCCATCCCCAGCGCTCCGGCCACGGCGAGCACCTGCACCAGCAGCACGGCCGTGATCAGCGTCGTCTGGTCCAGGCCCAGCTCCTCGGAGCCGTACACCGACGCCTGCGAGATCACCGTCTGGATGCCGTCGTTGTAGACGAGATAGGCCAGCAGGAAGGAGAGCGTGAGCGGATGGCGGCGCATGTCGCGCAGGGTGGCGAGCAGCTGTCGCCAGCCGGAGCCGACCGCACCCTCGCCGCCCGGCGCGGCCCGCCGGTCGCGCAGCCGTCGCAGCGGAACGACGGTGAAGGCACCCCACCAGACCCCCGCAGACGCGAGGCAGATCCGCACCGCGTCGGACTCGGACAGGCCGAACGAGTCGTGGCCGGTGTAGAGGACCAGATTGAGGACGAGGACGAGCGCCCCCGACGTGTAGCCGAAGGCCCAGCCGCGCGAGGAGACAGCGTCGCGTTCGTCGGGCCCGGCGATCTGCGGCAGGTAGGCGTTGTAGAGCACCATCGACACCGAGATCGACGCGTTCGCCACGATCAGCAGGAACGCGCCCAGCAGATAGCGGTGACCGTCCAGGAAGAACATCCCGGTCGTCGCGGCGGCGCCCGTGTACGCGGCGGCGGCCAGCAGCGGTTTCTTGCGGCCCGTACGGTCGGCGGCGGCGCCGGCGAGCGGCATCACCACCACCGCCACCACCACGGACACCGAGACCGCGTAGGCGAAGAGGGACCCCGCCCGCACCGGGATGCCGAACGGGTGGACGAAGCCGTCGGCGTCGGCGGCGGCCTTGGCGATCGACGTCAGATACGGGCCGAGGAAGACCGTGAGGACGCTGGTCGAGTAGACCGAACAGGCGAAGTCGTAGAAGTACCAGCCGCGTTGTTCGCGTCTGCGGTCGGCCGCGTCGGCGCTCCCGGTGGTGTGTTCCGGCGTCGGCTCAGCGGTGTCTGCGGTCTCGGCGCTCAACCCGCACCCCCTCGTGTCTCCCCGTGGGGACGCCGCCGGGCCGGCGTCAGGCCCACGCCCCCCGCTCGCTCAGCACCGTTCGCAGCGTCTCGATGTGATCGGTCATGATGCCATCCACACCGAGATCGAGGAGCGCTGCCATCCGCTCCGGATCGTTCACCGTCCAGACATGGACCTGGAGTCCGCGCGCGTGGGCCTCCCGGACGAACCGCGGGTCCACCACCCGGACCCCGTTCTGGCTCTCCGGGACCTGCGCGCACACCGCTCCGGCGCGCAGCGCGGCCGGTATGCCGTACGACCGCAGCCGCAGGCCCAGGACGCCGCGTACGCCGTAGGAGGTGGCCAGCCGGGGGCCCGCGAGACGGTGCGCCCTGGCCACCCGGGTCTCCGAGAACGAGCCGACGCACACCCGGTCCCAGGCATCGGTGCGGCGGATCAGGTCGATCAGCGGGGCGAGTGCCGGTTCGGCCTTGATGTCCACGTTCCAGCGGGCGCCGGGGAAGGTCTCCAGCAACTCCTCGAAGAGCGGCAGCGGTTCACGGCCTGCCACTCTGGCCCGCCGTACCTCGCTCCACGGCAGATCGGCTATCCGGCCGCGGGCGTCCGTCACCCGGTCCAGGGTGGTGTCGTGGAAGGCGACCAGGCGGCCGTCCGACGTGGCGTGCACATCGGTCTCGAAGTAGCGGTAGCCGGCGTCGGCGGCCCGGCGGAACGCGGCCGTCGTGTTCTCGATCCCGTCCGCCGCTCCGCCGCGGTGGGCGAACGCGAGCGTCGCGGGATGGTCCAGGTAGGGGTGGCGTACTGAGGTCACTGCGGCAGTATGGCCTCCTCCGGTGACCGGACGGTGACGGCGGTGGTGCCGTGGTCCGCCGCGGGGGTTGCCGGCTCGTCGGCCCCGTCTCCGGGGACCGCGAAGATGCGCAGGAACAACTGGGCGAGCGGGCCGATGGAGAGCGCGTACAGCACCGTGCCCACACCGAGGGATCCGCCGAGCAGGAAGCCGGTCGCCACCACCGCCACCTCGATCGCCGTACGCACCAGTCGCACGGAGCGGCCCGTGCGGCGGTGCAGCCCGGTCATCAGCCCGTCGCGCGGGCCGGGGCCGAACCGCGCCGCGATGTACAGCCCTGTCGCCATGCCGTTGAGCGCGATCCCCGCCACCATCACCGCGATCCGTGCGGCCGGACCGTGCACCCCGGGGACGAGGGCCAGTGTGCCGTCCATGGCGAGCCCGATGGCGAAGACGTTGGAGACCGTGCCCAGACCCGGACGCTGCCTCATCGGGATCCACAGCAGCAGGACCGCCGCGCCGACGACGATCGCGACGACGCCGATGGACAGCCCGGTCCGCTCGGCGAGCCCCTGGTGCAGCACCCCCCACGGTTCGAGCCCGAGCCCGGCGCGGACGAGGAGCGCCGAGCTCACCCCGTACAGGGCCAGCCCCACGTACAGCTGCACCAGCCGCCGCGTGAGGTGCTGCGTCCCGCGGGGGACGGTGGCGTCGGACACGATGTGCCTCCTGGTGTGGTGACGGTGGACTGACTCATGACACTCTGTGGCGAGGGATTGGCTTCCAACTATGGCCAATCCGAGGAAGGTGGACTGATTTACATGGCGCAGTGGACTTCGGCCGTCGGTGCCGCTCAGCTCGCCCGGCAGCTCCATGCCCAGCAGCAGAAGTCTCCGGCCCCGGGCACCCGAAGGCCTCCCGCCTATCGCGCGCTGGCCGACGGAGTCCGGCTGCTCGTCCTCGAGGGCCGGGTGCCGGTGGCCGCCCGGCTCCCCGCCGAACGCGAGCTGGCGCTCGCCCTGTCCGTCAGCCGCACCACCGTCGCCGCCGCCTACGAGGCGCTGCGGGCCGAGGGGTTCCTGGAGTCGCGGCGCGGCGCGGGCAGCTGGACCGCTGTCCCGGCGGGCAA
Organism: Streptomyces sp. NPDC058231; assembly: GCF_042882275.1. Lineage (NCBI taxonomy): Bacteria > Bacillati > Actinomycetota > Actinomycetes > Kitasatosporales > Streptomycetaceae > Streptomyces > Streptomyces sp. NPDC058231. The sequence continues at coordinate 3,998 of NZ_JBHVWN010000064.1, forward strand.
CCCCCTGCCCGCGCGCGGCCTCGAACCGCTTCCACCCGAGTCGCTCGGCTCGATGATCGACCTGGGCTGCGCCTCGCTGCCCGCGCCCGAGCCCTGGCTGACGCGAGCCGTGCAGGGCGCCCTCGAGGAGCTGCCGCCCTACGCGCACACCCACGGCGACTATCCGGCGGGGCTGCCCGCGCTGCGGCAGATGATCGCCGACCGTTACACCGGGCGCGGCATCCCCACCATGCCGGAACAGATCATGGTCACCACCGGTGCGATGGGCGCGATCGACGCCATCTGCCACCTCTTCGCGGGGCGCGGCGAGCGGATCGCGGTGGAGTCCCCCTCGTACGCCAACATCCTGCAGCTGATGCGGGAGGCCGGTGCCCGGCTGGTGCCGGTGGCGATGGAGGAGGGGATCGGCGGTTGGGACATGAACCGCTGGCGTCAGGTGCTTCGGGACGCCGCGCCCCGGCTCGCGTACGTCGTGGCGGACTTCCACAACCCCACCGGCGCGCTCGCCGACGAGAGCCAGCGGCGGGCCCTCGTCGACGCGGCCCGCTCCGCCGGCACCGTCCTGGTCGTCGACGAGACCATGAACGAGCTGCACCTCGACGACGATGTGGAGATGCCGCGCCGGGTCTGCGCCTTCGATCCGGCGGGAAGCACCGTGCTCACGGTCGGCTCGGCCAGCAAGGCGTTCTGGGCCGGCATGCGGATCGGCTGGGTGCGGGCGGCGCCCGACGTCATCCGCAGCCTGGTGTCGGCCCGGGCCTACGCCGACATGGGCACCCCGGTGCTGGAGCAGCTCGCCATCAACTGGCTGATGCGTACCGGGGGCTGGGAGGAGGCCGTGGAGATCCGGCGCGGCCAGGCCCGGGAGAACCGGGACGCGCTGGTCGCGGCGGTGCGCCGGGAGCTGCCCGAGTGGGAGTTCGAGGTTCCGCGCGGCGGGCTGACCCTGTGGGTGCGCACCGGCGGGCTCTCGGGGTCGCGACTGGCCGTGGCGGGCGAGCGGGTGGGGGTCCGGGTGCCGTCCGGCCCGCGGTTCGGGGTCGACGGCGCCTTCGAGGGGTACGTGCGGCTGCCGTTCACGGTCGGCGGGCCGGTGGCGGACGAGGCCGCCGTGCGGCTCGCGGCGGCGGCGCAGCTGGTCGGGTCGGGGGCGAGCGCGGGAGCGGAGGCGCCCCGGACGTTCGTCGCCTGACGGCCCCGGTACGGCGGAGCGGGCGGGTCGGGGCACCCGGCCCGCCCCGCCCGCCTCCGCGGGTGCGCTACTCGCTGAGTGTCAGCTGCTCCGCGGTCAGGGCGTTCCCCGGGGTCAGCGCCTCCGGGGCCAGCGGGCCGGCGGCCGCCGGTTCCGGAACGGCCGCCTCGACCGCCGCCTGCCCCCCGGGCAGCAGCTCGAGCACCGCCTGCCGGTGCGCCTCGCTCGTCGCCTCGTCGTACGGATCCGGCGTGGCCGGGACCTGGAGCCGCAGCACCGGACCGGTGCCGAGCCGCACGTACCCGCGGCCGGGCGGGGAGTCGGCGGTCGGGGTGGTGTGCGGTTCCAGGCCGAGCACCGACTCGATCTCCTCGCGGGAGCTGTGACCGAGCACCACCCGGGCCCTGGTGTGGGTCCGTACCGTCTCGCTGAGGGTGTCCAGGCTGTCGAACTGATCGGTCGTCACCACGGTGACGTTGGCGGCCCGGCCGTGCCGCAGCGGCACCTGCAACAGCTCCTGGGGGTCGGGCCTGCCGTCGGCGGCCGCCAGATGACCGAGGACACTCGGCCGGTCCAGCAGGATCCAGAGCGGACGTCTGGTGTCCTCGGGCGGGGGGTGGCCGGCCTGCCGGGCGCGGTTGGCGGCGATCAGCCGCCGCTCGGTCTCGTGGGCCGCCCATTCCAGGGTCGCCAGCGCGCCGGCCAGCGCGCACTCGACGGCCAGCACCCCGGTGCGCCCGGTCAGGCACGCGTACTCGCCGGTGCCGCTGCCCTCGATGATGAGGATGTCGCCGTGCTGGAGCGCCTGCAGGGCGATCGAACGCATCAGCGTGGTGGTGCCGCTGCCGGGCTGTCCGACGATCAGCAGGTGCGGCTCCGTGGAGCGGGCGCCGGTCCGCCAGACGACCGGTGGAGCGTCCCGGGTCTTCTGGCCGTCGGCCACCGGAACCGTGCGCTGCACCGCGTCGTCGTCGGTGAACCCCAGCACCGTCTCGCCGGGCGCGGTGACGAAGCGCTGGGCGGCGATGGAGGTGGGCAGCGGGTCGAGCACGTTCATGACGAGCTGGTTGCCCTCCTCGTTCCAGACGAAGTGGTACTCGCGGCCACGGCCCGACTTCGCGTGCAGGAGCTGCTCGATCCGGGTGCGGGAGGCGGCCTCGCCGTCGGTGAAGTACGCGGGGTAGGTCACCTGGAGCCGGGTGACGCGCCCGTCGGCGTCGAAGGCGTGACCGGTGAATGTCTTCTCCCAGTCGCCGCCGTGGGCGAACAGCGGACTGGGGTCGTCGGCCACGGAGAAGTACGGCACGAGCGCCTCGTACAGCGCCTGCAACCGGGCCCTGCCGGCCTCGTCCGGACCGGTCCTGACGGGAGTGCGTTCCCTCCCCTTCCAAGCGGCGGCGCCCATCACCGCGACCAGGGCGAGCAGCGGCCCGTACGGGATGAGCGCCACCATGAATACGCAGGCCGCGACGAGAAACAGCGTCGGACTACGCCGTTCCTTGGGCGTCGCGGCCCACTTCTGCCGTCCGGCACCGGCCAGCAGCCGCAGCCCACGGGTGACCGTGATCAGCGGATGGAGGACGTCGGTGGCGTTGTCGGCGGCCGAGCGCGCGAACTCGCGGCTGCGAGTGATCGAGGCGCTGCCGCTGCTCAGAATGCGGGGAAGTGGTCGCCGGGCCACGTCGGTCTCCTGAAGGGGTGGGAGCGGTCGCGGACGGTCAGAACTTGATCCCGCCCAGGAGGCCGGCGAGACTCGCGCCGCCCGCGGTGATGCTCGGTGCGATGGCGGTGCCTGCCAGGTAGAAGCCGAACAGGGCGGTGACGAGTGCGTGCGACGCCTTGAGGCCGTCCTTCCTGAAGAACAGGAAGACGATGATGCCGAGGATGACGACGCCGGACATGGAAAGGATCATGAGTGGTTCTCCTGTTTGGGGGGACAGTCACCATGAGTCCTTCCAGGCTCACAAAAAGTATCTATAGGATAAAAGGTGCAATCAGGTGAAAGACTGTCGTTTTCACTGGACTGACCCACAAGAGGGGCGGCGTTCGGGCGGAACGTGCGGTAGGGCGCATCCCTCCGCCGTCACGCGACGTGATCTTCTGCCGCGGCCGGGCCGGGGCGGGTGCGCCCCGGAGCAGTACCCTGTCGATTCACCCGTACGGCCTCCACGGCGTACCCCCCTGGTCAGCAGCACCGAAACCCGTTGATGGAAGGCGGTCCCGTCCGATGAGCGAAGCCCCCGATCCCGAGGTGGTCGAGCTGGCGACCAAGGTCTTCGACCTGGCGCGCCGCGGAGAGGCCGAGGCGCTCGCCGCGTACGTGGACGCGGGTGTGCCCGCGAACCTCACCAACGACCGGGGCGACACCCTGCTGATGCTCGCCGCCTACCACGGGCACGCCCCCGCGGTCACCGTCCTGGTCAGCCGCGGCGCCGACCCGGACCGGGCCAACGACCGCGGGCAGACGCCGCTCGCCGGAGCCGTCTTCAAGGGTGAGGACGCGGTCATCGAGGCGCTGCTCGCCGCCGGCGCCGACCCGGCGGCCGGAACGCCGTCCGCGGTGGACACAGCACGCATGTTCGGCAAGGCCGACCTGCTGGAACTCTTCGACCCCCGCTGAACGGGTACGCGGGAAATGTGGTCGCGGTGACGAAATGGCTGGGTCATCATGACGTCGCGGGCCCTGTTCGGGCCACCGACGAGAGGCAGAGGAAGATGGTCTACACCAGGCAGAAGACGGCGGTCGGCCGATCATGTTGCTGCGCGGCGTAGTGCCCACCCGGCACTTGGAACTGCACAGTCCCGGTTGCGTCGACAGCTTGATGTGAGGCTTCTCCCATGTTCGATCCGTTCATAGCGCCGAGCGGCACCCTGCTCGGCCTGCTGCAGAGGGGCCGCGGCGACGGCACGCTCCACGCGCTCGCCGCACCGCGCCCCGAGGCCCTGGCGGCGCTCAACCACTGCGTCCTGAGCGACCCGCGTCACGACTGGCAGGTCGAGAACCGCTCCCTGTACTACGCACGCCTGTATCTCGATCTCGACGGCGGAATCGAGGAGATCGAGCGGCACCTGTGCGATCCCGACGACCACGTCGACACCGACGAGACGCGGACCGGGCTGGCCCTCGCGGTCCTCGGCCACCTCGCCTCGTACGGCCGCGGCGACGCCCTGGCCCTGCTGCGGCGATACGCGGCGACCGGCGCCAACTGGGAGTGGGCACTCGACGAGCTGGCCCTGCGTGACGACGACGCCGGGCTCCGCGCCCTCGCCGTGCCCGTCCTCGGCCGGTTCCCCGCCACCGATGAGGGCGCCGCCGATCTGGCTGCCGCCGTGCGCGACGCCTTCGAGCCCCGGCCCTGGCGGCTGTGGGCGGACGACCCGCGTGAAGAGATCGGAGCCCGGATCCGGGCCGCCTCGGAACAGGGCTCGTTCGACCGCTGGCAGCGCCAGATGCGCCCCGGGGGCCCACGCCCCGGCTGGAGCGTCCAGGCCGTCTTCGACTGGGCCCAGCAGGGCCTGGACCGCGGCAGCATCCTGCACATACCGGCCGCCCGCTGCCTCACCGCCGTCGCCGGCCCCGAGGACCGCCCGCTGGTCGTCGAGGCCGCGCGCAGCGGCCCGGACGGTGCCCGCTGCGCGGCACTGCACTACCTGGCAGAAGCCATGGATCCGGCCGTGCTCGATCTGATCGAGTCGGCGGCGGGCGGTCCGTCACGCACCGTCGCCGACGCGGCCGTGGGCGCCTTCGAGCGGATGTGCGGCGAAGCGGCGGTGGAACGGGCCCGGCGCTGGGCCCGCCGGCCCGACGCACTCGGTGCCTCCGCGGCCGGCGTCCTGGCCTGCCGGGGCGGAGCCCAGGACGCCTCGCTGGTCCTGGCCGCCCTTCGCGACGCCGTACGCGGCGAAGGGCCGGACGCACCCCGCCTGTGGACCCTGGTGGACGGCACGGGCCGGCTCGGCATCGCCTGCGCCGCCCCCGTCCTGCGCCACGTCTACCGGGAGACGTCCTCCTCCCATCTGCGGGGCCGGGCGGCCCGGGCACTCGCGGCCACCGATCCCTCCTTCGCCACCGGCTTCGCCGTCGAATGCCTGTGGGACTGCGAGGAGACCACCCGGGAGGTCGCCGCGCTCCACGCCGAGACCGGTGACATCAGGGTCGCCGAGCGGCTGCGCCGGCTGGCCGCGGACCCGGCCGAGGAGGCCGAGGTGCAGACCGCGGTACGCAGCAGGATCGGGCCCGACACCCCGGCCGTCTGACCGCCGCACGCACAGCGGGGCGCAGCGCTTCGGGGGAGCGCGGCGCACCGTGCCACCGGACTTCCAACGCTCATGGGACGTTCCCCGGGTGGACAGATCCAAGTCGGCCCGCTCACGCCCGGCGCGACGACAACACGGGTATGCGTGTCGTCATCGTCACCGAATCCTTCCCGCCCGATGTCAACGGTGTGGCCCACTGCACCATGCAGACCGCCCGGCACCTCGCCGCGCGAGGCCATGAGCCGCTCGTCATCGCCCCGGCCACCGCCGGCGCGACGCCCACCTCCCGGTCCTCCGGCACCCCGGGGGAGCCATCCGCCCGCAGAGGCCCCGTACGCCCTGCGGCCACCCGTCCCGGCGACCCCGACGTCTTCGCGTCCGCCGCGCCCTGCCCCGTGGTGCGCGTCCCCTCCCTGCCCCTGCCCGGCTACTCGCAGGTCCGGGTGGCCCTCCCGAGCCGTCGGCTGATGGCCGCCCTCACCGCTCACCGCGCCGAACTCGTCCACCTCGCCGGACCGTTCGTGCTCGGCGCGCGCGGCATGGCGGCGGCCGCCCGGCTCGGCCTGCCGACCGTGGCCGTCTACCAGACCGATCTGGCCGGCTACGCCCGTACGTACCTCGGGGCCGGCGAGAACACCGCCTGGCGTCGGATGCGCGCTGTGCACAGCGCCGCGGACCGCACCCTCGCCCCCTCCACCGCCGCCGTCCGCGACCTCACCGACCACGGAGTCGAGCGGGTGCGGCTGTGGCCGCGCGGGGTCGACACCGTGCGCTTCCGGCCGGGACTGCGCGACGAGGCGCTGCGCCGGCGCCTCGCGCCCGGCGGCGAGCGGATCGTCGGTTACGTCGGCCGGCTGGCCCCGGAGAAGCAGGTCGAACTCCTCGCCGGGACGTGCCGGCTGCCCGGGGTGCGGGTCGTGGTCGTCGGGGACGGCCCGAGCGGTGCCTCGTTGCGAGCGGCCCTGCCCGGCGCCGTCTTCCTCGGCCGCAGGACCGGGGAGGACCTCGCCCGGCTGTTCGCCTCGCTGGACATGTTCGTGCACACCGGGCCTTACGAGACGTTCTGCCAGACCGTGCAGGAGGCCATGGCCTCCGGTGTGCCCGTCATAGCCCCGGCGGCGGGCGGGCCGATCGACCTCGTCGACCACGGGAGGACCGGCCTGCTGGTCCCGCCGCACGACGCCGGTGCGGTGCGAGCGGCCGTCGGCGCACTCGCCGCCGACCCCGCGCGTGCGGCGGCCTACGGGCGTGCCGGGAGGACCGCGGTCGAGGGCCGGACCTGGGAAGCCGTCGGCGACCAGCTGCTGGAACACTACGACGAGGTGCTGCGCGGCCGGTCGATGGTGGCAGCATGACCGGGGGCGAGCGACGGACGACCATCGTCCGCCTGGCGAACTTCGTCACCCCGTCCTCCGGCGGACTGCGCACCGCCCTGGACGAACTCGGCCGCGGCTACCTCGCGGCGGGCCACGAGCCGGTGCTCGTCGTGCCCGGCGACAGCGCGAGCGATGTACGCACCGCACAGGGGAGGGTGATCACCCTCCCGGGCCCGGTGCTGCCGGGCAGCGGCGGCTATCGCGTCCTGGCAGGCCGCCGCAGCCTCCGCCGCCTCCTGGAAAGCCTGCGGCCCGACCGCCTGGAGGTCTCCGACCGCACCACCCTGCGCTGGACGGGCGAGTGGGCCCGTCGGGCCCGGGTGCCCGCGGTGATGGTCTCCCACGAGACGGCCGACGGTGTGCTGCGCACCTGGGGCGTCCCGGCGGGAGCGGCCGCGCGCGCCGCCGACCGTCTCAACGTCCGGAGCGCGCACGCCTACACCCGGATCGTGTGCACCACCGGGTGGGCGGAGCGCGAGTTCGTCCGGATCGGCGCACGCAACGTGGTCCGCGCCCCGCTCGGGGTGGACCTGCGGCGCTGCCGACCCGGTCGGCGCAGTACGGTCCTGCGCGCCCGCCACGTCCGCGGCCGGTCCGTGCTCCTGCTGATGTGCTCCCGCCTCTCGGTGGAGAAACGACCCGGCCGGGCCCTGGACGCGCTCGCCGTCCTCGGCGGCCTGGGCGTGCGGGCGACCCTGGTCGTCGCCGGGGACGGGCCGCTGCGCGCGGGGCTGGAGAGCCGGGCGCGCGCGGAGCGGCTGCCGGTCGAGTTCCTGGGCCATGTGCGCGACCGGGAACGGGTGGCGGATCTGCAGGCCGCGGCCGACCTCTGCCTGGCCCCCGGCCCCGCCGAGACGTTCGGCCTCTCGGCCCTGGAGGCACTGGCCTGCGGCACCCCGGTGGTGGCGAGCGCGAGTTCCGCGCTGCCGGAGGTGATCGGCGAGGCGGGAATGGCGTCGGCGGACACCGGCGGGGCCTTCGCCGCGGCGGCCCGGGAACTGCTGGGGCGCCCGGAGGCCGGGCGGCGGGCGACGGCGCGGCGACGTGCCGAACTCTTCGGCTGGGACCGTTCGGTGGCGGCGTTCCTGGCCGCTCACGACGTACCGGACCGCGGCGCGACGGCGCAGGTGCGGGCATGACGGGGGTGGAGCGGGGGACGGCGGCCGCGGCGGGGACGTCGGCCGTCCCGGTGCCGGGACGCGCGTCGGATCCGGTGACCGTCACCGAGGCGCTGCCGGTGTCGCCCGGATCGCCCGCGCGGGCGACCCTCGGTCGCCCGATCCGGTTCGCCGCGCTCGGGGACTCGTTCACCGAAGGTGTGGGCGATCCCGTTCCGGGCGGCCGGCGCGGCTGGGCCGCGCTGCTGGCGGACGGGATCGGCGGCGGTCGCCGGGGCGTCGAGTTCCGTAACTTCGCCGTCAGCGGAGCGCTGTCCGCCGACGTCCGTGACCGGCAGGCTCCGGCGGCCGCCGCCTTCCGGCCCGACCTGGCCTCCGTCGTCGTCGGGGTCAACGACACCCTGCGCCGGTCCTTCGACATACGCCTCCTCGCCCAGCGGCTCGACGAGGTGTGTGCGCTCCTGACCGGCGGCGGGGCCGTACTCCTGACGGCCTGCCTGCCCGACCCCGGCGCCGTCCTCGGCCTGCCCGGACCGCTCGGCCGGCCGCTGGCACGGCGGCAGAACGCGGTCAACGCCGTGGTGCACGCCCTGTCCTGCCGCTACGACGCCGTGCATCTGCACGCCTCGGGCAGGGAGTGGGTCTCCGACCGTTCGCTGTGGAGCGCCGACCGGCTCCATCCGGCCGAGCGCGGCCATCGCACGGTCGCGGCCGGATTCCACGCGCTGCTCGCAGCCCGGGGTCTCACCCTGGGCAGCCCGCCCGGGCTCGCGCCGGAGCAGCCGCCGCCGAGCCGAGCCGACTCGTTGCTCTGGCTGGCCACGGCGGGCACCGGATGGCTGGCCCGCCGGAGCACCGATCTGCTGCCGCACCTGCTGTTCCTGGCCGGAGCGGAGGTGCGGCACTGGGCGCGCGGCACCGGCGCGCAGCTGGACCGGCGGGCGGACCGGGCGCTGCAGGGCGCGCTCGCGACGGTCGCGTTCACCGCCCTGCCCGCCGTGCCACCTGCCCGTTCGTCCGCGTCGAAGGCCACTATGGAGGGATGACAGGACGCTGGGAGTTCTGGATCGACCGTGGCGGCACCTTCACCGACGTGGTGGGCCGCGATCCCGACGGGCACCTGGTCACCCGCAAGCTCCTCTCGCACGACCCGGGCCGCTACCGCGACGCCGCCGTCGCCGGGATCCGCCTCATGCTCGGCCTCGGCCCCACCGACCCGGTCCCCGCCGACCGGGTCGGCAGCGTGAAGATGGGTACGACCGTCGCCACCAACGCCCTGCTCCAGCGGCGCGGGGAACCGACCGTCCTCGTCATCACCGAGGGGTTCCGGGACGCCCTGCGCATCGCGTACCAGAACCGGCCGCGCCTCTTCGACCGCCGCATCCTGCTGCCGGAGGCCGTGTACGACCGGGTGATCGAGGTCCCCGAGCGGACCGACGCCCACGGCCGGACCCTGAAACCCCTCGATCACGCGGCGACGGCCGTGCAGTTGAGAGCCGCGGCGGCCGACGGCTTCCGCAGCGCGGCGGTCGTCCTGATGCACGGCTACCGCCACCCCGACCACGAGCGGGCGGTCGCCGCCGCGGCCCGGGAGGCGGGCTTCACCCAGGTCAGCTGCTCCCACGAGGTCAGCCCCCTGATCAAGCTCGTGCCGCGTGGCGACACCACCGTCGTCGACGCGTACCTCTCACCGATCCTGCGCCGGTACGTCGAGGAGATCGCGAACGAACTCGGCTCCATCCGGCTGATGTTCATGCAGTCCAACGGCGGGCTGCGTGAAGCCGCGCACTTCCGCGGCAAGGACGCGGTGCTGTCCGGCCCCGCCGGCGGGGTCGTCGGAATGGCGCGTACATCCGAACTGGCCGGATACGACCGGGTCATCGGCTTCGACATGGGCGGCACCTCCACCGATGTGTCGCACTACGCGGGCGAGTTCGAGCGCGAGCTGGGCACCCAGGTGGCCGGGGTGCGGATGCGTGCCCCGATGATGAGCATCCACACCGTGGCGGCCGGCGGCGGTTCCGTGCTGCGCTTCGACGGCCGGCGCTACCGGGTCGGACCCGGATCCGCGGGCGCGGACCCCGGCCCGGCCTGCTACCGCAGGGGCGGACCCCTCACTGTCACGGACGCCAATGTGATGCTCGGCCGGGTCCAGCCCGCGCACTTCCCGGCGGTCTTCGGGCCGGACGGCGACCTGCCCCTCGACGCCGCCGTCGTGCGCGAGCGGTTCGCGGCACTCGCCGACGAGGTGGCACGGGCCACCGGCACCCGGCGCACCGCGGCCGAGGTCGCCGCCGGATTCCTGGAGATCGCCGTCCTCGACATGGCGAACGCCGTCAAGAAGATCTCCGTGGAGCGCGGCCACGACATCACCCGCTACGCCCTCACCTGCTTCGGCGGCGCCGGCGGCCAGCACGCCTGCGCCGTCGCCGACGCGCTCGGCGTCGACACCGTCCTCGTACCCCCGCTGGCCGGAGTGCTGTCCGCGTACGGCATCGGTCTCGCCGATGCCACGGCCATGCGCGAGCAGTCCGTCGAAGCCGCGCTGGACGCCGACGGGACCCCGGCCGCGGTCGACGCGCTCTGCGCGGAGCTGGCCGCCCGCACCCGCGCCGAACTGCGCGCCGACGGGCTCGACGACAGTGCCGTCACCACCCACGCCCGGGTCCTTCTGCGCTACGCCGGTACGGACGCGAGCCTGCCCGTGGACCTGGACACCGCACCCGCCATGACCCGGGCGTTCACGGACGAGCACCGGGCCCGCTACGGCTTCACCATGGACCGGCCGCTGCTCGTAGAGGCGGTCTCGGCCGAGGCGACCGGCGCGGCCGGCCGGCACGTACCGCATCCGGTGGACCGCAGGGTCCGTCACGGTCCGCCGCAACCGCACGACACGGTGCGGATGTTCGCCGACGGCCGGTGGTGGGACACCCCGCTCCACCGGCGTGAGTCCCTGCGCCCCGCGGACACCGTGGCCGGTCCCGCCGTGGTCGTCGAGCCGGACGCCACCACCGTCGTCGCCCCCGGCTGGCAGGTCGCCGTCGGTGAGACCGGCCACCTGCTGCTCACCCGGGCCCGCCCGCGCCCCGGCCGTACCGCGATCGGCACCCGGGTGGATCCCGTCATGCTCGAGGTGTTCAACAACCTCTTCATGTCGATCGCCGAGCAGATGGGTGTGCGCCTGGAGAACACCGCCCACTCCGTCAACATCAAGGAACGGCTCGACTTCTCCTGCGCTCTGTTCGACGCGGAGGGCAATCTGATCGCGAACGCCCCGCACATTCCGGTACATCTCGGCTCGATGGGCGAGTCGATCAAGGAGGTGCTGCGGCGCAACGGCACCGCGTTGCGCCCGGGTGACGTGTACGCCATCAACGACCCGTACCACGGCGGCACGCATCTGCCCGACGTGACGGTGGTGACCCCGGTCTTCGACGAACGTGGCGAGAACGGGGGCGGGCTGCGATTCCTCGTGGCGTCGCGCGGCCACCACGCCGAGATCGGCGGCATCACGCCAGGATCCATGCCCGCCTTCAGCCGCACCGTCGACGAGGAAGGGGTGCTGTTCGACAACTGGCTGCTGGTACGGGACGGCAGGTTCCGTGAGGCGGAGACCCGCGAGCTGCTCACCACCGCCAGGTACCCGTCCCGCGATCCCGACACCAACCTCGCCGATCTGCGTGCCCAGATCGCCGCCAACGAGAAGGGCATCGCGGAACTGCGGCGCATGGTGGACCGGTTCGGCCCCGAGGCCGTCGATGCCTACATGGGGCATGTGCAGGACAACGCTGAGGAGTCGGTGCGCCGGATCGTCGCCGGGCTGCGCGACGGTTCGTACCGCTACGAGACCGACAGCGGCGCCGTGATCGAGGTCGCGCTGACCGTGGACCGCGCCGCCCGCAGCGCGGTCATCGACTTCGCCGGCACGTCGCCGCAGCTCGCGGGGAACTTCAACGCCCCGAAGTCCGTCGTCATGGCCGCGGTCCTGTACGTCCTGCGCACCCTGGTCACCGACGAGATCCCGCTCAACAGTGGCTGCCTCAAGCCCGTGGAGGTCAGGATCCCGGCGGGCTCGATGCTGGCCCCCGTCCCTCCCGCGGCCACCGTCGCGGGGAACGTGGAGACCTCCCAGGCCGTCACCGGCGCCCTGTACGGGGCACTCGGCATCCAGGCCGAGGGCTCGGGCACGATGAACAACCTGACCTTCGGCAACGACCGCGTCCAGTACTACGAGACGGTGGCCGGCGGCTCGGGCGCCGGCGACGGCTTCGACGGCGCCGACGCCGTGCAGACCCATATGACCAACTCCCGGCTCACCGATCCCGAAGTGCTCGAATGGCGCTACCCGGTGCTGCTGGAGAGCTTCCGGGTGCGGGTCGGCAGCGGGGGAGCGGGCCGGTGGCACGGCGGCTGCGGGGTCGAGCGCAGGCTCCGGTTCCTCGAACCCGTCACCGTGGCGCTGCTCTCGGGGCACCGCCGCGTCCCGCCGTACGGCATGGCGGGCGGCGAGCCGGGTGCGCTGGGCAGCCAGCACGTCGAACGGGCCGACGGGAAGAGCACTCCGCTCAAGGGGTGCGACACGGCCGAGCTGGGCCCGGGGGACGTGCTGGTCCTGCGCACTCCCGGCGGTGGAGGGTACGGGGCCGCGGAGGACCGGGGGCGACCGGCGCCGGACCGGGAGCGGCCGGCCCGCCGCGGCTGACCGCCGGGTCTCGGGCGGCCCCTGCGGACGGTGCGGCAACCGGTCGCTTCTGCGCCGTTTCGACCGTTGTCTGTGTGAGGACCTAATCTGTGCAGCGTGACTTCGCCTGCCTACACGGACAACGCTGCGCCCCAGCTCAGCGCGGGGCTGCGGCCTGCCCCGGGCCCGGCCGCCGACGAGGGGCTGGCGCGACGGCTGCGCGCGCTCGCCTGCACGGCGCCGCTGCACGACCTCGACGTGCGCAAGGCGAACCTGGCCGGCGAGTACACGGTCTACGCGATGGCGGAGGTCGCGCTGGCAGTGATCGACCTGGTCACCCTCAACATGGACTTCGACACCGGCGCCGACCACGAGCAGATAGTGACCAGGGTGCTTCCCCGCGTCGCCGCCCAGGCCCCGGACCGGCCGCTCGCCGAGCACGAGCGGGTCGCCCGCTGGGTGCTGGAGAACCTGATCAACGTCGGAAGCGTGGACCGCGGATTCCGTGCGGTGTACGGCACTTTCGGACCCGACGGGGTATATGTCCGCCGGGACTACGACTTCAAGCTGATCGAAGAAGTCCCCGGATACGGCGGCAGCGTCTATCTGCGCGCCACCGACGAGGCGGTCAACGTCCTGGTCGGCGCTCTCGACACCGACGTCACCAGCGCCCAGATCGCCGCCGAGGTGAAACTGGAGGTCCTGATCAGCCGGGGCCGACTCGCCGATGCGCAGCTCGCCGCCGAACAGGCCCGCTACCGCACCGTGCAGTACGCGGAGACGCTCCGTAAGACGCTGGACGCCACCCGGCGCAACGTGCGGGCCGTCGACTGGCTCAACGCCGTGCCCGACATGATCGCCGAGGCGCTGGACCACGTCGCCGACCGCTACCGCCACGAGAACGCCATCCTCACCAACATCCGCAAGGCGCGGGACGAGGCCGAGGACCCCGAGCACAAGCGCCGTGCCGCCGAGCTCGTCGACATAGTCAAGGACTGCATCCGCCGCCACACCCAGCTGCAGTCCCGGCTGCTGGAGGCCGGACCGCTGTTCCGCGCCGAACAGGACCGCCAGGCGTTCGCCGCCCCCACCACCCGTACCGGCCTCGACCTGTACGGCCAGCTGCTCGCACCGCTGCTGCCGCTCCCCGTCGAGCAGGCGATCCGCGTCACCGACGCGTTCTTCGCCCGCGGCACGGGACTGCGTACGCCCACGTCGGTACGGGTGGGCGATCTGGTCGACATGCTGCTCACCCCGCCGCTGGAGCGCGAGCACCTGGGCGCTGAGATGCCCGAGCCGGATCTCATCGCCACTCCGGACGACAGCAGGTTCAGCGAGGAGCAGCTGGCGAGCGCCATGGAGCTGCTCGATCTGGAGCACGACGCACCACGCCGGCTCTCCGGGCTCCTCGCCGAGGCCCGGCGCCGCGATCCGGACCTGCCCTACCTGGTCGCGCTGCTCGCGGTCCACGCCGCGTCCCCGCCGGTCGGCACCGCCTACCGGCAGGGCGAGCGGCGCCTGCTGTTCGCCGTCGACGACGGCACCCAGCTGGACGATCCGGAGTTCGGCGGCGCGGACCTGATCGTGGGCATGGCCCTGCTGGACGCCGCGGGCATGGCCGCCGACCGCTCGGAGGCCACATGACCGGGCCTCGGCGCCGCCACCCCGGCCGCCGCCCGCTTCCGGCCGCCGCGCACGCGTGCGCGGCCCGCCCCGCACCGTCCCCGGCGGACACCGTGAGAACCGGCGCCGCCCACCCCGTACCACCGAACTTCCGCACCGAGGAGCGACCGTCGTGAGCGACCACCGCGCAGAGCACACCGACGCGTGGAGCGAGCCGACCGCCGGGTACGCGACCACCGGATACGCGGCCGAGGGCGACACCGCCCACGAGACGCCGTCACCCGCCGCCGTCACCCCGGCCGACGCCGCCGACGCCGCCCGCCTCGTAGCCTTCGGCCTCCAGCCCAAGCTGCTGCCGGCCCGCGACGCCGAATACGCCGAGCTGCTCCGGCGCTACCGGGAGGAGACCGCCTTCGCCCGGCTCGCCGACGCCGTGGCCACCGGACTCGGCCTCATCGTCCTGGAGGTGTCGCCCCGGGCCGGTATGGCCGTGACGGCGGGCGAGGACTCCGTCTTCGCCGTCCGCATGGGCGACTACGCCCGCCGCGCCTCGTCCGACTCCGCCGACCGCTTCCTGCACGGACTGGCCCATCTGGCGGTCGCCGCGATGGCGTTCCCCCGCCCTGAGGACCTCGCGGACGACGCGTACATCGGCCGGATCACGGTCAACGGCGTCGACGCGTTCGTCCGCCAGGCCTGCCACCGCCTGGAGGAGCGCGCGGAGGAACACGGCGACAACACCGACCCGGCGACCGACGCCCCCGCCCTGGAGGCGGCCTGGCGGATCTACGCCCGGCGCAGCGCCACCGGCGCGACGAAGGACGCCAGGCGGTTGGCCGGATCCACCACCGGAATCGTCGGCAAGGCCGTCGCGTTCCTCACCGACTCCGGCTTCCTCCAGCGCACCGGGGACGACGCCGGAGGCGCCTACCGCACCACCGCCCGCTATCAGTTGCAGGTCCGCGACATGGCGGGCACCGCCGCCATGGCCGAGCTCCTGGACCTCGGCGTCGTACCCGTCACCGACGGAACGGCGACGCTGCTGCCGCCGCCCGACGGCGACGACCTCGAACTGGCCGCCGACGCCGGTCTGCCCTTCCACGCCTGAGCACCCCCACCGCCGCCCCACTCCTGCTTTCCGAACGACGAGAGTCCGCCGCCATGTACGAGCTGTCCCGGGTCCGCCTCTACTCCATCGGGCCGGCCGGTGCGCGCTACGCCGACACCGTGCTCGACCTGCGCGGCGTGGGCGAGCCCGTGCCCAACCCCGCCCCGGCCCAGGCGGAGTTCTTCGAGGAGGAGCCCGTCGGCCCACCGCGCCGCCCGGCGCCCGCCGGTGTGCTCTTCCTGGAGAACGGCGGGGGGAAGTCGGTTCTGCTGAAGCTCATCTTCTCGGTGATGCTGCCCGGCCACCGCAACACCCTGGGCGGCGCCAGCTCCGGCGTCCTGCGCAAGTTCCTGCTCGCCGACGACTGCGGTCACGTGGCCCTGGAATGGCAGCACACCCTCACCGGTGAGTGCGTCGTCGTCGGCAAGGTCAGCGAGTGGCGCGGACGGCAGGTCTCCAACGACCCGCGCAAGTTCGCCGAGGCCTGGTACTCCTTCCGCCCCGGGCCCGGACTCAGCCTCGACTCCCTCCCCGTCGCCGAGGCCACCGCCGTCGGCCGCCCCGCCGACGGCGCCTCCGGTGCCCAGGGCAGGCGCCGCACCATGAAGGGATTCCGGGACGCCCTGACGGACGCGGGCAAGTTCTACCAGCACCTCGATGTGCACTGGGAAGAGATCCACGACCGGTGGAACGAACACCTGGGCGACCTCGGACTGGACCCCGAACTCTTCCGCTACCAACGCGAGATGAACGCGGACGAGGGCGAGGCCGCCGGACTCTTCGCGGTCAAGAAGGACTCGGACTTCACCGACCTGCTGCTCCGCGCCGTCACCGACACCCGCGACACGGACGGTCTCGCCGACCTCGTCAGCGGCTTCGGCAACAAGCTCGGGCGCAGGGCCGAACTCACCGCGGAACGCGACTTCACCGCAGGCTCCGTCGACCTCCTAGGCAGGATCGTCGAGGCCGCCGGCACCCGTTCGCGCACCCGGGACGTCCACGCCGGTGCCGAACGCCGCACCCGCACCCTCGCCCGCAGGCTCTCCACCCGGGCCGGCCAGGAACGCGTCCGCACCGCCGAGCTCGCCCAGCAGGTGACGGGCGCCGCCCACACCGTCACCGCCGCCGAGGAGGCCCGCAGCCGCAGCGCCCTCATCGCCGCCGAACTCGCCTACCGGCACGCCTCCCTGGCCCTGGCCGCCGCCGAGAAGGGCGCGGCCGCCCAGCGCCGCGAGCTGGTCGACGCCCGCACCCTGCACTCCGCCTGGCAGGCCGCCGAAGCCGTGCTGCGCCACCGCGCCGCCTCCGACCGGTCCGCGCGGGTGGCCGTCGCCATTCGCGAGGCCGAGCGTGACGCCGCGCCCGCACTCGCCGCCCGGGCCACCGCCGCCGCCGACCTCGTACGCGCACTGCACACCGCCGCGGAAGCCGGTGAGCAGGTCGCCAACGAGGAGGAGGAACGCTCCGACACCCTCCAGGCCGCGGGCGAGACCGCCCACCGTGACGCCACCACCGCCGCCACCGAGGCCCAACGGGCCCGCAGCGAGGCCGGGCATCTGCGCCAGCGCCTGGCCGAGGTCGAGCAGGAGACCGCCGAGGCCGTACAGGCCGGCTGGCTCGACAACACCGCGCCGGACGCCGACCCGGCGCGCGCGGCCCTCGCCGCGAGCGACGCCGAGCAGTCCACCGTCGCCGCGTGGAGCGCGGCCAGGGAAGCAGCCGCCGCCGCCGCCGACCGGGCCAGGGAAACGGCGGCCGCCGAGAGCCGCGCCGAGCTCGCGGCGGCGCGTGCCGCGGACGGCGCGCAGGCGGCGGAACAGTCGTACGAGGCGGAGTTGAGGGCCGCCGAGTCGATCGCCGCCGACCACCGCCTCGCCGACCTGCTGGGCCTGCCCTCGGCGCACGGCGCCGGAGTGCCCCGGCCCCGGAGCGCCGCCGGGAGCGAACCGGGAGCCGAACCGCACGCCCCCGGGCCGCAGGACGGACGCGAGACCGGCACCGGCACCGTGGAGGCCGGATCCGACCCGCAGGCGGCCGCCGGGCACGCACTCGCCACCGGCCACGCCGTCACCACCGGGCACTCCCTCGCCGCCGGGCAGCCGCTCGGCGCGGAGGAGTTCGACCGCAGCGCCGACGATCTGAGGGAACTGCTCGACCAGGGCGTCGCCGCCGCCGAACGCCGTCTCTTCGAACTGCGGACCGCCGCCGCCGACGACTCCCGGATCCTCGGCGCACTCGGCGACGGCGGGCTGCTGCCGCCAGGACCCGATGTCCTCGCCACCGTCGAATACCTCGGCGAGCACGGCATCCCGGCCCTGCCCGGCTGGCGCTACCTCGCCCAGGCCGTCGAACCCGCCGACCACGCGGCGGTGCTCGCCGCCCGTCCCGAGCTCGTCGACGGCGTGATCATCACCGACGCCGGCTCGCACGCCCGCGCCCGCGAGGTCCTGGGCAGCGCCGCGCTGCTGCCGCGCTCCGCCGTGGCCGTCGGCACGACCGCAGCGCTGCTGGCCCCGGTACCGCCCCCCGGCACCGGCTCCGCCCCGGACACGGACGGGGTGTTCCTCGTACCGCCGAACCCGGCGATGCACGACGAACACGCCGCCGACGAGGAGCGCCGGGCGCTCAGGACCCGCGCCGCCGAACGGGACGAGGACATCCGTACCCTCGCGGCCCGTCTGGCGGGTGACCGGGCGCTCGCAGCCCGTATCGGCTCCTGGCGCGCCGACTGCCCGCCCGGCACGCTGGCCGAACTGGCCGGAGCGGCCCACGCCGCTCGCACGGCCGCCGAGTCGGCTCACGAGGTGCTCGCCGAGGCCCGTACGGCGCGCGTCGAGGCCGATGAGGCCGCCGCGGACACCGCCCGGGTCCGTGACGAGCGGCAGGAGGCCGCCCAGCGCGCCCGCCGGGTCGCCGACGCCCTCGCGGGTCTGGCCCACCGACTGCGCGAGCGCTCGCGCTGGCAGGCCCGACTGCGCGAACTGGTCGACGAGGCGGCCGAGTCCGAGGCCCGCGCCACCGTCTGCCTGGAACGGGCCCGCGCCGCCGACGAGGACCGCAGGGCCGCCCAGCGTGCCGCCGACGACGCCCGCCGCACCGCCCGCGCCCTGCGCGCCGAACGAGCCGAGATCGCCGGCGCCCCGGAGCTCGTTCCGGAGCTCGTTCCGGAGCCGGGCAGCGATGCCCCCCGCCCTGCCCTGCCCGCCCTGCGGGAGGCTTACCGGGCCGCATCCCAGCTGTACGAGAAGGTGGGTGTCGGCGCCGACCTGCGCGCCGAACAGGCCCGCGCCGAGAGCGACGAGAGCGCCGCACTCGCCGAGCTCGACCGGCTCACCAACAAGGTCCGTACCCGCGCCGCCGTGCTCCTCGAAGGCACCGACGGCGCCGACGGCCCGTCCCGGCAGGCTGCCGCCGCCCGCGCCGAGTCCCTGGTCCAGCTCCTGGAGACCCGGGCCTCCACGGCGAGCGAGCAGCTGGGACGACTGCGGGGTGAGGCAGAACGTCTCGCCCCGGTCGACGGCGAGACCCGCCACACCGAGCTGCCCGACGAGCAGGTCCCCGCCGACGCCGAGCAGGCCCAGGCCCTGCTCCGTACCGCCACGGCGGAACTCGGCACGGCCACCGGTGCCCTGGACACCGCCCGTGCCGCCCACGCCGAACTGCTGCACGCCCACCGCACCGCCGAGGCCTCGGCCGGCGGCTTCGACGAGACCGCGGCGCTCCTGCGCGACCTGCTCAGGGACCACGGCGCGGACGACGAGACAGAGGCCCCCGAGCCGTATCCGGGCAGTCTCGACGAGGCCCGGCAGTCCGCCGCCGAGGCCCGCCGGTCGCTGCGCGGCTGCGCCGCCGACCTCTCCGCCGCCGAGAGCGCCGTGCGCGAGGCGAGCGATGTGCTCGTACGCCACGCCAACTCCACCCGCTACGAGCAGGTCCGCACCCCCGCCCGGCAGCAGATCCGCGAGCTCCCGGCCGCCGCTCTGCCCGAACACGCGGAGAAGTGGGCCGCCGCCTTCGCCCCCAGGCTGCGCGTCCTCACCGACGAGCTGGCCCAGCTGGAGCGCAACCGGGACTCCATCGTCGACCGGCTCCGCGGACTGGTGGAGTCCGCACTCACCACCCTCCGCTCGGCCCAGCGGCTCTCCCAGCTGCCCGAGGGACTGGGGGAGTGGTCAGGGCAGGAGTTCCTCAGGATCCGGTTCGAAGAGCCCGACCAGGCGACCCTGACCGAGCGGCTCGGCGAGGTCATCGACGAGGCCACCCGCGCCGCCCTGAGGAAGAACTCCGATCTGCGCCGCGACGGCATGTCCCTCCTGCTGCGCGGTGTTCAGGCGGCGCTGGAGCCCAAGGGCATCGCCGTGGAGATCCTCAAGCCGGATGCGGTACTGCGTGCGGAACGCGTACCGGTCGGTCAGATGGGCGACGTCTTCTCCGGCGGTCAGCTGCTCACGGCCGCCATCGCCCTGTACTGCACGATGGCCGCGCTCCGCAGCAACGACCGGGGCCGTGACCGCCATCAACACCGCCACGCGGGCACACTCTTCCTCGACAACCCCATCGGGCGTGCCAACGCCACGTATCTGCTGGAGCTGCAGCGTGCGGTGTCGGATGCCCTGGGCGTACAGCTGCTCTACACCACGGGGCTGTTCGACACCACGGCGCTCGCGGAATTCCCCCTGGTCATCCGGTTGCGCAACGACGCGGACCTGCGCGCGGGCCTGAAGTACATCAGCGTGGAGGAGCACCTGCGCCCCGGTCTGCCGCAGCAGGACCCGAACGGTGAGACGGTGCACGGCGAGATCACCGCCACCCGCATGTTCAAGCGCACACCGACGGCGTCCGACGGGTCAGCGAAGCCGGAAACTCCTCGGACCCACCGGATTCCCGACACTCCGGCCGACGACTGACCTCAACTCCTCACCGGGGCGCGTGCTCCAGCCCGTGACAGGCTGCTCGCGCCCCGGCGGCGTATCCGGGCCGCCTCCCGGTCCGCGGCCTTCGCCGCCCGCCGTGCCGTGCGCCGCTCCCGCCGCAGCTGCCGTGCCGAGCTGCTCGGCACGGACACCACGCCGTTGCGCTGGTTCCAGACCTGGCGGGTCACCCACACGTCCAGCACCGACCAGGTCGCGACCACCGTGCTGCCCACACTGCTCAGCACCATGGGGAAGGCGAGCCACGACCCCGTCACCGTGGACAGGAAGGCAACCATGGCCTGAATGATCGTCAGCGACATGATGAGTACGGCGCGCACGGCCGATGTGCGCACCGGATCCGGCATCCGCCGACGTATCGCGGGCTCGTCCACCCACAGGGGCTGCCGCGGGATCCCCGCCCCGCCCGCCGGTGTCCGCGTGCTCCGACGCTCTTCCGTGTCCAAGGACTTTCAACTCCCCACCGCTGTCCGACTTCAGGGTTGCTGCCCGGCATGCGCCGCTTCTACGCGGGCGGACCGGAACGCCCTGCCGTGCCTGCTCCTGGTCGTCCCCTACCCCGTGCGGGCACTCGTACGGACAGACGAACGACTTGTCCCGAAGATTCCCCCCGCCGGCCTCGAAACGAAGACTTCCAGCCAACTGCCGGGTCAGGGAACGGGTCGCTCCGACGGGCCTCTTCTGTCGCTTTCACGAATTTCATCTCCTGGAATACCGGGACAACTCGTGGTCGACGTCCCGCAGTCCGGCCGAAAATCGTCCGGACATGCCTTCGGGTTGTCTGTGGGGCAGTAGTAGGCTCACGCCGTTTATTGCCGGAGACCGCCCCCGTGTGCGGGGGCTGAGCTGGGGGAGGCCGTGCGCTTTCGCGGAAAGTCCATCCGCAGGAAGATCGTGGCGTTGCTGCTGGTGCCGCTCGTCTCCCTCACCGCTCTCTGGGGCTTCGCCACTTTCCTGACCGGCCGGGAGGCCAGTCAGCTGATGAGTGCGAGCGCCGTCGTGGAGAAGGTCGGTCACCCGCTGGAGAACACCGTCCGGGTCATCCAGAACGAGCGCCGCCGGACCCTTGTTTTCCTCGCGGACCCACGGGCCTCGGACGCCCTCCCCCTGCTGCGCCGGGAACGCGCCGCCACCGACCGGGTCGTGGCGGACGTCAGGTCGGGCGCGCAGCAGAAGGACATCCGCGACGCGCTGAGTCCCGATGCCGAAACACAGCTCAATTCGATCTTCAATGCCATCGCCGGACTCGACGCGCTCCGTGATTCCGTCGAGAAACGCACCATCGACCGCAATCAGGCACTGGACTTCTACAACCGTCTCATCGATCCCTGCTACCGCTTCCTGAACGGTCTCCATACGATGGAGAACGTATCGATGGACAAGCAGATACGCGCCCTGTCCGGCATCTCCCGGGCCCGCGAAATGCTCTCCCGGGAAGACGCGCTGGTCGCATCGGCGCTCGTCGCCGGACGGATCGACGCTCCCGAACTCCGGCAGATCTCCGACCTCGTCGCCAATCGCAAACTGCTCTACGACATCAACACCGAGTCCCTTCCGGCGACGGAACGGCAACGTGTGGAGCAGTACTGGGCGAGTCCGGACAGTGAGCCGCTGCGCACCGCGGAGAACAAGATCGTCGCCGCCGGTCCCACCGACGACCCGCACGCGGTCGACGCCGAACGCTGGGAGGAAGTCGCCCCGCCGGTCCTCGACCGGCTGGCCGACGACTCGACCGAGATGAACACCCGCTTCCAGGACCGCGGCAGGCCCGCCGGCTACCACGTCCTGATCAAGGCGGGCGTCGCAGGCGTCCTCGGCTTCCTCGCCCTGCTGGTCTCCGTCTTCGTCTCCGTACGCATCGGCCGGGAACTCGTCCGCGACCTCTCCCGGCTCCGCAAGGAGGCCCACGAGGTCTCCGGCGTCCGGCTGCCCAGCGTGATGCGCCGCCTCGCCGCGGGCGAACTCGTCGACGTCGAGACCGAGGCCCCGCATCTGCGTTACGAGCGGGACGAGATCGGCCAGGTCGGCCAGGCACTCAACACGCTGCAACGTGCCGCCGTGGAGGCCGCGGTCAAGCAGGCCGACATGCGGCGCGGGGTCTCCGAGGTCTTCGTCAACCTCGCCCGCCGCAACCAGGTGCTCCTGCACCGCCAGTTGACGCTGCTGGATGCCATGGAGCGCCGGACCGAGGACACCGACGAACTAGCGGACCTCTTCCGCCTCGATCACCTCACCACTCGCATGAGGCGGCATGCCGAAGGCCTGGTGATCCTTTCCGGCGCCGCGCCGTCCCGGCAGTGGCGCAAGCCGATCCAGTTGATGGACGTGGTGCGGGCGGCCGTCGCAGAGGTCGAGGCGTACGAGCGGATCGAGGTCCGCCGGCTGCCGCGCATCGGGGTGGGCGGCCCGGCCGTCGCCGACCTCACGCATCTCATCGCCGAACTCCTCGAGAACGCCACCGTATTCTCGCCCCCGCACACCGCGGTCCATGTGCACGGCGAACGCGTCGCCAACGGCTTCACCCTCGAAATCCACGACCGTGGCCTCGGCATGCCCCCGGAAGTTCTTCTGGACGCCAATCTGCGGCTCGCCGAGACGCCCGAGTTCGAGCTCTCCGACACCGACCGGCTCGGCCTCTTCGTGGTCAGCCGGCTGGCGCAGCGGCAGAACGTCAGGGTCTCCCTGCAGACGTCCCCGTACGGAGGCACCACCGCCGTCGTCTTCATCCCGGCGGCGCTGCTCACCGACGTGGCGGAGGCCCACGGCAGCGGATTCCGCCTCGACCGGCGGGCCGAGAAGGCGCTCGGCGGCGGCAGGACCGGTCAGGACGGTCCCCGCAGCGACAAGGACCGCAGGGACGGCACACCGGACCGGCGGACCACCGGCCTTGCGCCGGTCTCCACCGGACCGGCGGACCCGATGCTCCTTGACGGGCCGGTCGAACTCGAAGGGCCGGTCGGTCCGCTCGGCTTCGTGTCCGGCCCCGCACTCGATCCCGTACTCGGCTCCACGCTCGAACCGGTACTCGACGGAGTGTCCGACATCGACGACACCGAGAGCGAACGCGGTGGCATCTTCCGCGCCCGTGAGATCCGGCAGGACGCCGAGCGGGACCAGCACCAGCAGGTCTCCGACCAGGTCTCCGGTGCCACGGCCGACGTACGGCCGATGCGCCCGGACGGTCCGGTGCCGCTTCCCCGGCGCAAGCCGCCGACGCTGGTGACCGACCACGGCCGCCGGGTCGACGAGAACGGCCGCGCGCACCCGACGGCCGCCGATCAGGAGCCCGCGGACACCGGCATCGTTCTCCCGGTCTCCGGCCGTTCCCCGTTGTCCCCGTACGGCAACGGCCTGACCGCCCACGGCCCCGGGCAGCCCACCGGCGATTCCTGGGCCCCCGCCGCCGGACCCCGGCGGCCCACCGATCCCCGGCAGCCGATCGGCTTCCGGACACCCACCGAGCCCACCGCACCCGCCGCGGCACCGCCGTGGACCGCACCGTCCCGCCCCGCACCCGCGTCCCCGTACCCGGGGACCGTGGACGGACTGCCTCGCCGGGTCCGGCAGGCCAGCCTCGCCCCGCAGCTCCGCGACTCGTCCGGCGGCCGCGCTCCCGAGCCGGCCCGCACGGAACCTGTCGAGGACGTCGAGCGGGACGCGGATGAAGTGCGCAGTCGCATGGCATCGCTTCAGCGCGGCTGGCAGCGCGGACGCCGGCAGAACGCCGAGGACGCGGCCGGGCCCGGTGACACAGCACAGGGAACCACTCCGGGAGGGGACGGCCGATGACCGCACCGAACGCCGCAGCATCCGACGCCGCACGCCAGGGATCCGGCGAACTCAACTGGCTCCTCGACGAACTCGTCGAGCGGGTCGGCAGCATCCGCAAGGCGCTGGTGCTCTCCAGCGACGGCCTCGCCACGGGCACGTCCGAGGACCTGACCAGGGAGGACAGCGAGCATCTGGCGGCTGTCGCCTCCGGATTCCACAGCCTCGCCAAGGGTGTGGGACGGCACTTCGACGCGGGCCGCGTCCGGCAGACGGTCGTGGAGCTCGACGAGGCGTTCCTCTTCGTCACGGCCGCCGGTGACGGCAGTTGTCTCGCCGTGCTGTCCGACTCCGACTCGGACGTGGGGCAGGTGGCGTACGAGATGACGCTCATGGTCAAGCGCGTGGGGGCCCACCTTGCCAACGCCCCACGGACCTCCGGTCTGTCCGCCGGAGGGTGAGTGGTTGGCATGAGCGCCGACTCCTCCCGTGGTACACCTCCCGGATCACCGACCGCTCCCGCCGGCCCGAGGTCGTCGCACTGGTACGACGCCGACGCGGGGCCGGTCGTCCGTCCGTACGCGATGACCCGCGGTCGTACCAGCAGCGCGTCCCGCCACCGTCTCGACCTGATCGCGATCGTCGTCCCCGAACCGGCGGCCGACGACCCCGGCAGGGACCAGACGCTCTCCCCGGAACATGTGGAGATCGTCGAACTCTGCAGCACCATGCCCCAGTCGATCGCCGAACTGGCGTCCGGTCTGGATCTCCCCGTCGGGGTGGTCCGGGTGCTCGTCGGTGACCTCGTCGAGGACGAGCTGGTGCACGTAACCCGTCCCGTTCCGCCGGCCGAGCTGCCGGACGTGAACATTCTTCGCGAGGTGATCAATGGCCTTCGGGCGCTCTAGCCGCGGCACGCGGCCCGTCGAGCCGGTCACCCTGAAAATTCTGGTGGCGGGCGGCTTCGGAGTGGGCAAGACGACACTGGTGGGCGCGGTCAGCGAGATCAGACCGCTGCGCACCGAGGAACTGCTGAGCGAGGCGGGCCGTCCGGTGGACGACACCGCAGGGGTCGAGGGCAAGACCACGACCACGGTGGCCATGGACTTCGGGCGGATCACGCTCCGCGAGGACCTGGTTCTGTATCTCTTCGGCACACCGGGACAGGACCGGTTCTGGTTCCTCTGGGACGAACTGGCCCAGGGTGCCCTGGGCGCGGTGGTCCTCGCCGACACCCGAAGACTCCAGGACTGCTTCGCGGCCGTCGACTATTTCGAACAGCGTGCGATCCCGTTCACCGTCGCCGTCAACTGCTTCGAGGAAGCGGGCCGCTTCCCGGCGGAGACGGTGCAGGCGGCCCTCGACCTCGACCCCGGGGTACCGGTGCTGATGTGCGACGCGCGCGACCGGGTCTCGGTGCGGGACGTGCTCGTGGCGGTCGTCGAACACGCCCTCGCCCGGGTGGACGGATTCCGGGAGCCTGCCACCACCTGAGGGATTCCCGGAGCGCGGCCCGCATCCCCGCCCCCCCGGGGGGGGGGCGCGGGGGCGGGGGGCGGGCCGGGGGCGGGGGGGGCGCCGCCGGGGGGGGGTTAAAAAAAAAACAAACCCCCGCGACGG
>NZ_JBHVWN010000064.1:29681-42944 GCF_042882275.1 Streptomyces sp. NPDC058231
CTCCCGGCGCCCGCGTCTTTTTTTAAAACCCCCCCGTCCCGGCCCCCCCCCCCCCCCGGTGGCAGCCCCGGCGCGCGCCCCCCCCCCCCCCCGCGGGGGGGGGGGCCCCCGCGTCATGGGGCCGGCCCGGGACGGGTCGGCGCGCAGCGGGGCCGCGTGGACGGGCGCCTACCGCCTGCCGCCGTCCTCTTCCTCCCAGTCCAGGCTCCGCTCCACCGCCTTGCGCCAGTTGTCGTACTCACGCTCACGGATCTCCGGCTCCATGTGCGGTTCCCACTCCACATCGCGCTGCCAGTGCGTCCTCAGTTCGTCGAGCCCCGACCACACCCCGGTCGCCAGCCCCGCCGCGTACGCCGCCCCCAGACACGTCGTCTCGGAGATCTTCGGCCGGATCACGGGCACCCCCAGCACGTCCGCCTGATGCTGCATGAGGAGCCGGTTCGCCGTCATCCCGCCGTCCACCTTCAGCGTCGTGATCGGCACCCCGGAGTCCTGGTACATGGCATCGACGACCTCGCGTGTCTGCCAGCTGGTCGCCTCCAGAACGGCCCGGGCCAGGTGCGCCTTGGTGACGTAGCGGGTGAGCCCGGTGATGACACCGCGGGCGTCGGAGCGCCAGTAGGGGGCGAACAGCCCGGAGAACGCGGGCACGATGTAAGCGCCCCCGTTGTCGTCGACGCTCGCCGCCAGGGTCTCGATCTCCTCGGCGCTCCGGATGATCCCGAGCTGGTCCCGGAACCACTGGACCAGGGCTCCGGTGATGGCGATCGACCCCTCCAGACAGTAGACGGGGGCCTGGTCGCCGATCTTGTAGCCGAGCGTGGTGATCAGTCCGCTTTTCGACGGCACGGGCCTGTTCCCGGTGTTGAGGAGCAGGAAACTGCCGGTGCCGTACGTGTTCTTGGCGGTGCCCGGTTCGTAGCAGGCCTGCCCGAACACCGCCGCCTGCTGGTCGCCGAGGGCGGAGGCCACCGGTACCCCGGCGAGCTCGCCGACCGCGGTTCCGTACACCTCCGCCGACGACCGGATCTCCGGGAGCACCGCCTCCGGGACACGCATCGCCGCCAGGATCGACGGATCCCACTCCAGCGTCTCCAGGTTCATCAGCATCGTGCGCGACGCGTTGGTCACATCGGTGACGTGGACGCCGCCGTCCGTACCGCCGGTGAGATTCCAGATCAGCCAGGAGTCGATGGTGCCGAAGGCGATCTCGCCCCGCTCGGCCCGGCTCCGGAGCCCCGGCACGTTGTCGAGCAGCCAGGCGGCCTTCGGTCCGGAGAAATAGCTGGCCAGCGGAAGCCCTGTGATGTCGCGGAAGCGGTCCTGCCCGTCCTCGCCGCCGAGCTCGTGGCAGAGCCCGGCCGTACGGGTGTCCTGCCAGACGACCGCGTTGTGTACGGGCTGCCCGGTGGCCCGGTCCCACAGCACGGTCGTCTCGCGCTGGTTGGTGATGCCGAGCGCACTGAGCTGCTCCGCCCGCAGGCCGGCCGAGCGGAGCGCACCCGCCACCACGGCCTGGACCTTGGACCAGATCTCGGCGGCGTCGTGCTCCACCCAGCCGGGCTTCGGAAAGATCTGGCGGTGCTCACGCTGGTCGACGGCGACGATCGCGCCGTGCTGGTCGAAGATGATGCAGCGGCTGGACGTGGTGCCCTGATCGATGGCGGCGACAAACCTGTCCGTCATGACATCCCCTCGTCACGAGATCGAGAACCGGAACGGCCGGTGTACCGGCCCCCGGATCCCCGTGGTCAGAAAGCGGCATTGAAGACGATCCCCGCCAGCAGGCCGCCCACCAGGGGGCCAACCACCGGGATCCAGGAGTAACTCCAGTCGGACGTGCCCTTGTTCGGTATCGGAAGCAGCGCGTGCACCAGTCGCGGACCGAGGTCGCGGGCCGGATTGATGGCATACCCGGTGGGTCCGCCGAGGGACAGTCCGATACCCACCACCAGCAGGGCCACCAGCAGGACGGAGATCCCCGAGCCGTAGACCCCGGCTCCCGCTCCCGCCACCGGCCCGATTCCGATCCCGGCGTTCTTCCCGAAGGCCAGGACCGGCAGCACCAGCCCGGCCGTCGCGATGACCTCGGTGACCAGGTTGGCCGCCGGATTGCGGATCTCCGGGGCGGTGGCGAAGATCCCCAGCGTCGGCACGGTCGTCCGCTCGTCCGCGTTGGCCCCGAACTGCGCGTAGTAGGTGAGCCAGGCCAGCAGCGCACCGATGACCGCGCCGACCAGCTGTCCCAGGATGTAGAGCGGTACCTTGTCCCACTTCCCGGTGTCGACGGCGATGCCGACCGTGACCGCCGGATTGAGGTGCCCGCCGGACAGCGGGGCGGCGGTGTAGGCGCCGGCCAGCACACCGAAGCCCCACCCGAAGGCGATCACCACCCATCCCGCGGCCTTCGCCTTCGAATGGTGGAGGGTGACGGCGGCGCACACGCCCGTGCCGAACAGGATGAGGATCGCGGTTCCGATGACTTCTCCGACGAAAATGTCTCCATTGCTCATGGCGCTCCTAGGGGTTGTCCGGCGGGTCTCGCCGGTCGCTTCCATGGCTGCGGAGGCCGGGTCGGGGACAGTTCGTCGCCCCGTCCGGCGGTCCGTGACGAGCGTGGTGACCGCGCCGGACCGCCGTGGAGCGTGAGTGGCGGCCCCGACTGAGCAAGGAGTGTTCACTGATGCTGATGAGCCGTCAAGAACATCGACAGCAAACCCAGTTCATCGCGCACCGGTCCGAGTGCCCGATGTTCCCGGCAGGTTCGGTGGACCGCGGCGACAGCCGAACCGGGACCGGACGGCCGACCCGGGTGCCGGAGGTTCCCCTCGGCGGACCACCGGTCCGTCGCGGGCCCGCGCGTGCGCGGGAAGCACTTCTCCCGGTACCGGATCCCGCCGGGGCCCGGACGTGTGCCGCGGTCAGCGGTGATCGGCGAGCCATTTCGCGGCCGTCTCGGCAAGCTCCGCGTCGCGGCCCGCCAGCATCATCCGGATCATCTGCACGTCTCCGCGCAGGGACCATGCGGGGTGCCCGAAAGTGGCCGGATTGTTCTTCTCGATGAAGAAATGTGCCGGCCAGGCGGTCCCGTACCCGATCAGGGGCAGCGCCGCCGCATACCGCTTCCGGCCACGGGCCAGACCGTAGGCGGTCACCGCGAGGCCGGTCAGGGTCCCCGTCAGATGGACCCACCGGGTCGCGGCCCTGGAGTGCATCGCCACGTAGTAGGGCCAGAACTCTTCGTACGACTGGAACGTCTGCTGTGACATACGGGCACCGTAATGGCTGGGAGCGCAACCGGATACGGGCGGTCCGCGTCCGTGAGGGAGAGCGGGTGGCCGGAACCCACGGGGGTGGTCCCGGCCACTCGTCGTCCATGCCGTCCCGCCGCCGGATTCAGTGTCCCGCGACGGACCTCCGGGCCACCGGGAAGTCGAAGTAGGTGTCCGGGAACAGCTCCGGCTTGAAGGTGTAGTGCCACCATTCCTCGGCCAGATTCACGAAGCCGGCATCGGTGAGCGTCCGCTTCAGGAACTGGCGGTTCTCGCGCTGCACACCCTGGATCCGCGGATCATCGGTGTGCGACAGCGTGTCGAAGCAGTCGAATCCGGTACCCATGTCCACCGAGTTGTCCGGAAAGCGCTCCTGCTGGGGCGCGTAACAGGGCACCAGCCGGTCGCCGGGCCGGTACGGCCTGGTCGGCGCGGCGGGCAGCCTCACCACCGTCAGGTCCACCGTGCTGCCGCGGCTGTGGCCGGACTTCTCCGCGATGTAGCCGTCCGCGAACAGCCGCGTCTTGTCGACCTGTGGGTAGAACTCGCCCTTCATCGTCTCGTCGTCGAGGTCCTTGGCCCACCGCACGAAGTGGTCGACCGCCCGCTGGGGCCGGTAGCAGTCGTAGACCTTCAGCGAATACCCCTGGCGCAGCAGTCGCGTCTGCGCCCGGTGCAGGGCCTGGGCCGCGGGCCGGGTCAGGATGCAGAGTGACTGCCGGTACCCGTCGACCGGTTCGCCCATGAAATTGTGCCCGGTGGGGTAGCGCATCTCCTGGATGATCGTGGGGTCCACCGAACGGAGCGCGACGAACTCCCCTGGCGCCTTGGGCTCGGCCTTCGCCTGCGCCGCGGGGGTGGCCGCCGTGACGGCGAGGAGGGTGGCGGCCGTGGCTGCCAGGACTCGGAAAACGGAAGCAATTCCTGTCATGGACTCATCATCCATGACGTGCGGGAGTTCCGGGAGGACGATCGGATACAGTCCGCGCGTGTCCACGCCGGACGACGCGCCGGCCGAGAGAGGCAGGAGCACCCGATGAAGGACTCCCACTGCGGCAACTGCGGCACGCCGTACGCCCGGCCGGGATCCGCCGGCACCTGGCCGCGCACCTGTACGGCCTGCGGCGACACCGCCTACCGCAACCCCCTGCCGGTCGCAGTCGCCCTGCTGCCCGTCACCGACCGGCAGGGGACCGCACTCGTCGTCATCACCCGCACCATCGAACCCCGGCGAGGCGGCGTCGCCCTGCCCGGCGGATTCATCGACCACGCCGAGGACTGGCGGCACGCGGTCGTACGTGAACTCCGCGAGGAGACCGGCATCGAGGCCGACCAGGAGGAGGTCCGCCTCGCCGACGCCCTCAGCTCACCCGACGGCCACCTGCTCCTCTTCGGCCTGCTGCCGCACCGCCCGGCCGCCGGGCTCCCGCCCTCCGTACCCACCGACGAGACCGAGGGCTACCGCCTCCTCCGCCGCCCTGCCGAGCTGGCCTTCCCCCTGCACACCCGGGCCGTCCGCGCCTGGTTCGAAGGCCGCTACCGCTGACAGGCATCACACCCCGCGCACCCGCACCGGAGAGTCCACCTCACCGTCTCCGCCGTCCAGTTCCACCACGACCTCCCCGCCCGCCAGCCGCGTCGTGTACCGCTCGACCTCCGCCGTCGCCCAGCCGTCGCCCGCGTCGCGGATCACCACTCCGCCCCCGGTGCGCCCGGGGGCCGGAGCCCACACCTCCAGCGCCAGCCCGCCGTCCGCTCCCCGCACCGGAATCACCGAACCCGCCCGCGCCAGCACCGGCACCCGGGACAACGGCGCCTCGACCAGTACCTGACCCGGCCCCTCGTACACCGCTCCGGTCGCCGTGTCGTACCACCGCCCCCTCGGCAGCCGGACCGTCCGCTGTTCCGTGCCGCGGTGCAGCACCGGTGCCACCAGCAGCGCGTCGCCCAGCAAGAACGCGTCCTCGCAGTCGCGCAGCGCCCGGTCCCCGGGCGCCCCCCACCAGAGCGGCCGCACATAAGGCGCACCCGTCATCCGGGCCAACTGGGCCAGCGTCACGAAGTACGGACGCAGCCGCTCCCGCTCCTCCAGCACCGCCCGCGCGTCCCGCAGCACCTGCGGCCCGAACTCCCAGGGCTCCCGGCGCCCCGCGTCGATCGCCGCATGCGTGCGGAACAACGGCAGATAGGCGCCCAGCTGGAACCACCGCAGATACAGCTCCGGAGACGGCGACCCGTCGAAACCCCCAACGTCAGGGCCCGAATACGGCACCCCGCACAGGCCGAGCCCGAGCACCAGCGACAGCGAGGCCCGAAGGCCCGGCCAGCCCGTCGTGACATCGCCGGACCAGGTGCCCCCGTACCGCTGCATCCCGGCCCAGCCGGAACGCGAGAAGAGGAACGGCCGCTCGTCCGGAAGCAGCCGGCGGAGTCCCTCGTAACCGGCCCGCGCCATCGCCATCCCGTACACGTTGTGTGCCTCGCGGTGATCGCCCCCGGCGCCCTCCAGACAGTGCCGCGCCGACCGCGGCAGCGTCGGCTCACCGAATGCCGTGAACGCCACGGGCTCATTCATGTCGTGCCACACACCGGAGAACCCCTGCGCCATGCGTTCCGCGTACAGTCCGCCCCACCACTCCCGCACCCGCGGATCGGTGAAGTCCGGATAGACGCACTCCCCGGGCCACACCTCCCCGCGCACCACCCGCCCCCGCGCGTCCCGTACGAACGCCCCGGCGCTCCCGACCACCGAACCGGCGTCGAAGACCGCGTTCCCCGGCTCCGCCTTCACCGCCGGATCCACGATCGACACCAGCCTGACCCCGTCCTCCTCCCGCAACTCCTTCGCCAGTCCCGGCAGATCGGGGAACCTGGCGCGGTCGACGGTGAACACCTGATGCCCGTCGTAATGATCGATGTCCAGATGCAGTACCGACAGCGGCAGCCCCCGCTCCCGGTACCCGGCGACCACCCGCCGCACCTCCTGTTCGCTCCCGAACCCCCACCTGGCGTGCTGGGGACCCAGCGCCCAGGACGGCGGCAGCGCCGGCGCACCCGTCAGCGCCGTCCAGCCCTGCAGCACCCGGGCCGGCGTACCCGTCACCACCCAGCAGCGCAGCGGCCCCCCGTCCATCCGCACCTCGCACGTCGCCGGACGGTCATGGCCGGACCCCGCTCCCTCCTCGCCCTCGCGCAGCGTCACCCGCCCGGCCCAGGTGTTGTCGTGGAACGCCAGATGCGTCCCCGCGTCCGAGACCACCACCTGCACCGGCATCGTCAGATACAGCGGATCGTCACCAGGCCCGAATCGGCCACCCGGGTCGGTGTTCCACAGGGCGTACGAACCGTCCCGCAGCCGAGGCCCCGCCGCCCGCCCGCCCAGCCCGAAGAACCTGGCGTCCGCCGGGAGCTCCGACCGCTGCACCCACCTGGCGGGACCACCAGCCACCGGCTCCCACCAGCGCGGCGGCAGCTCCCGCCGGAGCACCACACCACCGGGCGTGCGCAACTCCACCGCCCCGTGCCGCGACACGACCACCGTCAGCCGCTCCGAAACCACCTGCCAGCCGCCGTCCTTGTCCGGCTCCAGCACGGCACGCTGATCCGGCTCCGGCGCCGGACCGGCCAGCCCGTACGACGGCAGCGGCTCCGCACCGTCCCACGCCCAGAACACCGCACCACCCGCCGCGACCCGGATGCGCAGCTCCGAACGGGCGAATCTGACCACACCTCCACCGGGCCCGGGCTCCGCCCCCACCAGCAGACCGGGCACCCTGGCACGCTCCTGGCCACGGGGCGGCAGCGCCCGCGCATCCGTACGCTGCCGCCGCCAGGCCGAGCGCACCGTGCGCATCCCCTGCACCGAACCCACCATCTTCACCGAGCGCACCAGGTCACGACCGTTCATGCAGCTCACCCTGCCACCCGACGAGGTGTCGGCGGGCTCCGTTCAACTTCCGTTCACCCGTGGCCGGACCACATAGCGGGACAAGCAACCATGGGTAGGAGCCCCTGGTGCGTAGGACGATCACATGGCATCGTCCGTGAATGCCGCCTCACGCGCACACCCCAGCACGTGTGCGCGCGAACCACGCCCACCCCGCGTACCCGTACAGCCAGGGAGCCGCCCCATGACCTCAGCAGTGAACGAAGCACCCCTCTGGCAGCCCGACCCCGAGCGCATCGCCGCCGCGGCGGTCACCCGCTTCCAGAGCTGGGCGGCGGAACGGTACGGAGCGCCGGCCGAGGGCGGCTATCCGGCGCTGCACCGCTGGTCCGTCGACGAGCTCGACACCTTCTGGCAGGCCGTCGCCGACTGGTTCGACGTCCGGTTCTCCACCCCGTACGAGACCGTCATCGGCGACCGCACCATGCCCGGCGCCCAGTGGTTCCCCGGTGCCACCCTCAACTACGCGGAACACGCGCTGCGCACCGCCGACGACCCCCTCCGCGCCGACGCCCCGGCATTGCTCCACGTCGACGAGACCCACACCCAGTCCGCCGTCAGCTGGTCCGAACTCCGCCGTCAGGTCGGCTCCCTCGCCGCCGAACTCCGCGCCCTCGGGGTCCGCCCCGGCGACCGTGTCAGCGGCTACCTCCCCAACATCCCGCAGTCGGTCGTCGCCCTCCTCGCCACCGCGGCCGTCGGCGGCGTCTGGACGTCCTGCGCCCCGGACTTCGGCGCCCGCAGCGTCCTCGACCGGTTCCAGCAGGTCGAACCCGTCGTCCTCTTCACGGTCGATGGCTACCGCTACGGCGGCAAGGAACACGACCGCGCCGACACGGTCGCCGAACTGCGCCGCGAACTGCCCACGCTGCGCGCCGTCGTCCACATTCCGCTGCTGGGCACCGCCGCCCCCGAGGGCACTCTCGAATGGTCCGCGCTGACCTCCGCGGACACCGAACCCGTCTTCGAGCAGGTTCCCTTCGGCCATCCGCTGTGGGTGCTGTACTCCTCCGGCACCACCGGACTCCCCAAGGCGATCGTCCAGTCCCAGGGCGGCATCCTCCTCGAACACTTCAAGCAGCTCGGACTGCACTGCGACCTCGGCCCCGACGACCGCTTCTTCTGGTACACCTCCACCGGCTGGATGATGTGGAACTTCCTCGTCTCCGGCCTGCTCACCGGGACCACCGTCGTGCTGTACGACGGAAGCCCGGGCCACCCGGACATCAGCGCCCAGTGGCGCGTCGCCGAACAGACCGGTGCCACCCTCTTCGGCACATCCGCCGCCTATGTCATGGCCTGCCGCAAGGCCGGCGTCCACCCGGGTCGCGACTTCGACCTCTCGCGCATCCAGTGCGTGGCCACCACCGGTTCACC
Source organism: Streptomyces sp. NPDC058231 (assembly GCF_042882275.1). Taxonomy (NCBI): domain Bacteria; kingdom Bacillati; phylum Actinomycetota; class Actinomycetes; order Kitasatosporales; family Streptomycetaceae; genus Streptomyces; species Streptomyces sp. NPDC058231. The sequence goes on from NZ_JBHVWN010000064.1 coordinate 38,277, forward strand.
GCTGCCGCCCGACGGCTTCCGCTGGCTCCACGACGAGGTGGCCGAGAATCTCTGGATCGCCTCCGTCAGCGGCGGCACGGACGTCTGCAGCTGTTTCGCGGGCGCGGTCCCGACCCTGCCCGTGCACGTCGGCGAACTCCAGGCACCCTGTCTCGGTACGGACCTCCAGTCCTGGGACCCGGCAGGCAAACCGCTCATCGGCGAGGTCGGCGAGCTGGTCGTCACCAACCCGCTGCCCTCCATGCCGATCCACTTCTGGAACGACCCGGACGGCAGCCGCTACCGGGACAGCTATTTCGAGATGTACCCCGGCGTCTGGCGCCACGGCGACTGGATCACCCTCACCGAGCACGGCTCGGTCGTCATCCACGGCCGCTCGGACTCCACCCTCAACCGCCAAGGGGTACGGATGGGGTCCGCCGACATCTACGAGGCGGTGGAACGGCTCCCCGAGATCCGCGAATCCCTGGTCATCGGCATCGAGGAGCCCGACGGCGGTTACTGGATGCCGCTCTTCGTCCACCTCGCCGACGGCGCCACCCTCGACGACGCCCTCCGCGACAGCATCAGGCAGACCATCCGCGAGAACCTCTCGCCCCGCCATGTCCCGGACGAGATCATCGAAGTTCCCGGCATCCCGCACACCCTCACCGGCAAGCGCATCGAGGTTCCGGTCAAACGCCTCCTCCAGGGAACGGAGCTGGCCAAGGCCGTCAACCCGGGCTCGATCGACAATCTGGAACTGCTCCACTTCTACGCGGAGCTGGCCCGCACACGTCGCTGAGCGGTCACATTGTCAGTGGCCATGATTACTCTGAGTGAGCAATGTTCGACAGCACACCGGGGGAGTCATGGCGCACACCAAGAGCACCGGCAACACCGTCAGGGGCAACGCCCACCGGCGGTCCGGAGCATCCATGCGACGCACGCTGCGCCGCGAAGCACCGAGCACCATCGGCCTCCTGGCCGACGAACAGGACTTCGCGGCCATGCGGCGGTACCGCACCTTCACCTTCGACGACCACACCGTCTATCTGCAGCAGGTCGAGGGCCTGCTCAAAAATCTCGCGGCCCAGGGCATGCACACCACCGTCGCCCTCTTCGACCCCGAGGAGTACGCGGAGTTCTGCGCCGTATCCGGCCTCGCCCCCGACTCCCCGGCGAGCCGCTCCCGTTTCACGGCGGAAGTCGCCTCGACCGGAGCCACCGTCGGGTACACCGGACAACCCATCGACACGCTGGTCCCGCTGCTCGTCTCCCGAGCGGTCCGGCAGGCCACCTGGGAGTACGCCACGGTCCTCCTCGCCGACCTCGGCGAATGCACCGAATGCGGCCAGGACATCGGCCGCGCCGCCTTCGACCGGGCCTCCCACCTCCTGATGCGCACCCTCGAAACGGCGGGTCCCGGCAGCCACCACCTCGTCTGCAGCACCCCCACGGAGAACGAACAGCTGCTCGCCGTCCTCCGCACCGAGAGCGGCACATCGGGCCCGGCCCGGCTGGAACCGGGGGAAGGCGCTGAATTCGTCACCGTGCTGGCGGTCGGCGTCGCCCTCGAAAGCCAGGGCGGACTCGTACTCCGTACGAGCAACCAGGGCGCTCCGGACCGGGTCCACGGCTGGCGACTGAACCGGGGCAGCCTCGTCCCCCTCACCGCCGGCGAGGTCTTCAGCGCCTACTGCACCGATGCGGACACGGGTGACCCGGTTTCCCCGGAACCGGGCGTCGAGTACTGCCCGGGCTTCGACATCGGCGCCGACGAACTGCATCCGCACCACTGACACGCCGAAGGGGCTTCCCGCCGTCCGCGGCGGGAAGCCCCTTCACACAACCGGTTCCGGGGGCCTACTCGCCCGACAGCACCGCCTGGGCCGCGAGCCGCGCCTCGTCGGCGGAGTCCGTGGCTCGCGCGGCGGCAGCAGCACGCCGGCACTGCGCCAGCGTGTACTTCGCGAGTGTGGTCCGTACGTAGGGAATGGACGCGGCACCCATCGACAGCGAGGTGACACCCAGACCCGTCAGCACACAGGCCAGCAGCGGATCGGCGGCAGCCTCACCGCAGACACCACAGCTCTTGCCCTCGGCGTTTGCCGCGTCGGCCGACAACGCCACGAGATCCAGCAGCGCGGGCTGCCACGGATCCTGCAGCCGGGACACCGCACCCACCTGGCGGTCGGCGGCGAAGGTGTACTGAGCCAGGTCATTGGTGCCCAGCGAAAGGAACTCCACCTCCCGCAGGATCGAGCGGGCCCGGAGAGCGGCGGACGGGATCTCCACCATCGCGCCGAACTTCGCCGGCAGCCCGGCCTCGCGGCACGCGTCGGCGAAGGCCTTCGCGTCCGCGCGGTCCGCCACCATCGGGGCCATGACCTCCAGGTGGACCGGGAGCCCCTCGGCCGCCTTCGCCAGCGCGGTCAACTGGGTCCGCAGCACCTCGGGGTGGTCCAGCAGGGTCCGGAGCCCCCGGACACCCAGCGCCGGGTTGGGCTCGTCCCCAGGGGTCAGGAAGTCGAGCGGCTTGTCCGCACCGGCATCCAGCACCCGGACCACGACGCGCCCCTCGGGGAACGCCTCCAGCACCGCCCGGTACGCCGCGACCTGCTTCTCCTCGGACGGCGCCCGCTTGCTGTCGTCCAGGAACAGGAACTCCGTACGGAACAGCCCCACACCCTCGGCACCGGCCTCGACCGCCGCCGGCACGTCAGCGGGGCCGCCCACATTCGCGAGCAGCGGCACCTTGTGGCCGTCGGAAGTGGCACCAGGACCGGTCGACGCGGACAGCGCGGCCTTGCGCGCCGCGGCGGCACTCTCCATCTCGGCACGCTTCTCGTCGCTGGGCTCGACGAAGATCTCACCGGTGCTGCCGTCGACCGCGATCACGGTGCCCTCGGCCAGCTCACCCGCGCCGGGGAGCGCCACCACCGCGGGCACGCCCAGCGCCCGCGCAAGGATCGCGCTGTGGCTGGTCGGCCCGCCTTCCTCGGTGACGAAGCCGAGTACCAGCGTCGGGTCGAGCAGCGCGGTATCGGCAGGGGCGAGATCCCGCGCGATCAGCACGTAGGGCTCATCGCTGTCCGGCACACCCGGCATCGGCACACCGAGCAGCCGCGCCACAATCCGGTTGCGCACGTCGTCGAGGTCGGCGACCCGCCCCGCCAGATACTCCCCGGCAGCGGCCAGCAGAGCCCGGTACGCGGCGAAGGCGTCGTACACCGCACGTTCGGCGCTGCTCCCGACGGCGATACGCCGGTCCACATCGGCCATCAGCTCCGGGTCCTGGGCCATCATGGCCTGGGCCTCGAGCACCGCCTGGGCCTCGCCGCCGGCCAGGTTGCCGCGCGCGACGAGGTCGGCGGCGACGGCATCCACGGCCTGTCGGGCACGACCCTGCTCACGCTCGGCCTCCTCCGCCGGGATCTGCTTGGCGGGCGGTTCGAGAACGGCCGTGCCCATGTGCCGGACCTCGCCGATCGCCACACCGTGGCTCACACCGACGCCTCGCAGCGTTGTGTCCATGTTGCTTGTCTCCGATTTGTGCAGTGATCCCGCGCCACCGCGGTGAATACGGGCGGTGAATACGGACTGGTCGTCGCCGTGACCGGGCGCGTCACTGCCAGTCGAACAGTGCGTCGGCGACCTTCACGTCGCCGTCCTCACGTACCGCGGAGAGCGATTCGGCGGTCGCCTCCAGGGCCACGATCGGGCAGATCGGGGACTTGCCGGCCGCTTCCACGGCAGACGGGTCCCAGCGCACGATGCCCTGCCCGCGCGTGACCGTGTCACCCTTGTTGACGAGCAGCTCGAAGCCCTCCCCGTTGAGCTGAACGGTGTCGATGCCCAGGTGGGTCAGTACCCCGTGGCCCTTGTCGTCCACGACGACGAAGGCGTGAGGATGCAGCGACACAATGATTCCGTCGACCGGCGATACGGCCTCCGACGGCTCACGCACGGGATCGATGGCCGTTCCCGGACCCACCATCGCACCGGAGAAGACCGGGTCGGGTACCGCAGCGAGTCCGATGGCACGCCCGGCAAGAGGGGACGTCACGGTGGTCATAGGGAGCCTCCCGGAATGGAGCTTGGATGGCGCCGCCGCGGCTTGTATGGGGACGCCGTACTGCTCAGCAGCGTAAGTCATGACAAGTCACGGTTCCGCCTGAGTCCAAGGGGTTCGCAGAGCCGGGGCCTCTCGTTCGCTTCGTGCCGGGCTCGCCCGGCCCGGCGCCGCCGTCGGTCGCCGGGGTTCATTCCTTCGCCGCGCGATGCGCGGCACCGGGCCCGGTGCCGCGATCCGGCCCGAGCCGGACAAGGAGCTCACAGTGCACCGCGAGCGATTTGCCTCGCTTACCGGCGGCCTGTACTGTCGTACCCCTGCCTGACCCCGATGCGGCATTGAGCCGGGGGTCGGTAGCGATCTTGAAGTCCAGACTCTCACCCTAATTCGGCATCTGCATGTCCGCAGAAGGCTGGTCAAGGGAACGGAAAAGGCCTGATAGAGTCGGACTCGCCGAAAAGGGAAACGCGAAAGCGGAATACCAAAAGGCACAGCACCAAATTCTCTGCTCCGCAGAGGCCCGCTTCGACCGGGAATCGGACACGAAAGAGTCTGATAGAGTCGGAAACGCAAGACCGAAGGGAAAGCCCGGAGGAAAGCCCGAGAGGGTGAGT